>CAZYPA010000001.1:0-71133 GCA_964649175.1 uncultured Leptospirales bacterium
TATATTTTGATAATGCAGCTACATCATGGCCTAAGCCTGAATCTGTAATAGCTGCCATGAATCACTTTAACAGCAACATAGGGAGCAATCCTGGCAGATCCGGTCACTCCAGGTCTATTGAATCCGGACGCATCCTTTTTGATACAAGAGAACTTCTTGCTGATTTATTTTCTGTACCTGACCCTTTACGCATTGTATTTACTCCAAATTCAACTTTTTCTCTCAACCTTGTCTTACGTGGAATTTTAAAACCCGGTGATCATGTAATCACTACTTCCATGGAGCATAATTCTGTTATGAGACCGCTCCATGCTCTTGAGGAGCAGGGGATAGAGATTACGGTTGTGCAGGTTAATCCTGATGGAACACTATTTCCTGAATCAATTGAGAAGGCTATAAAAGCAAATACCAGAATGATTGTTATGATTCATGCTTCAAATGTTGCCGGAACTATAATGCCTGTTGCTGAAACCGGTAAAATTGCATCTGCCCATGGAATTTTATTTTGTGTGGATGCATCACAGTCAGCCGGTGTTGTTGATATTGATGTTAATGAATTGAATATTGATATTCTCTGCTTTACAGGGCATAAAAGTCTTTTTGGTCCCATGGGTACTGGTGGTATTTATATTAAAAAAGGGATTGAAAAGGAGATTAAACCTTTAGTATGCGGAGGCACAGGGAGCAGATCGGAATTTGAAGAGCAGCCTGATTTTATGCCTGACAAGTTTGAATCAGGCACCCTTAATGTAATTGGAATAGCCGGACTTGGTGCAGGAATTTCATTTATCAATCATATTGGTATAGATGTAATAAGGGAAAGGGAATATGAGTTATCCCGCATGTTCCTTGATGGGATTAAAAATTGTAATGGCCTGAAGATTTATGGCAACCCTCTTTCTAAGGACAGGACCTCTGTTGTTGCTTTTAATTTTGACAGTATAAACTCCTCTGAGGCGTCTTCAATTTTTGAAAACAACTATGGAATTCTTTCAAGGGCAGGGCTGCACTGTGCACCATCTGCGCATAAAACAATTGGCTCCTTTCCAGAAGGGACAAACAGGTTCAGCTTCAGTTTTTTTAATACTGAGCAGCAAATAGAAACAGGAATCAATGCTGTAAAGAGAATATCACAGAGGCTGTTTTAAAAATAACGAGGGGTTTTTGTGTTTATAAAAAACTTATTATCCATTTTAAATTAATATATATAATAATTGACAAAGGGACTTCAAAAATTAATCTTACAAAAAATTGGAGGAATTAATTATGGATAATAGGAATAAAAAATTGCTGGATAAATGGCACGATATTGTTTTTAATAAAAATATAGGTGGTCTTGATGATTTATTATCAGAGAATATCACATTTTACTCACCTGTAGTATTTAAGCCCAAAAATACAAAAGAGGAATCAATTTTTGTTTTAAAAAATGTTATTGAAGTGCTTCAGGATTTCAAATACCATAGACAGTTTATCGATGGTAATAGCTGGGCTCTGGAATTTTCCGCTAATGTCGGCAACAAATCTGTTAAGGGTGTAGATCTCATTGAGTTTGATGATAATGGGCAGATCGTTAATTTTGAGGTGCTCATAAGGCCTTTGAGCGGGCTTATTGCTCTTGGTGAAGATATGAACCGCAGATTTGCTGATGCAGGAAAAGAGACCAAGCCTCTTATAAAATAGTAAAATATGCAGCCTGTGCTTTCCCTATGCAGGCTGCTTTAAAACTCTCATAATTTAAACTGTACACACTTCCCAATTTTAAAGCTTGACAAATAGCCCATGAAAAAAAGTATTCTTGAGTAGATATTGTAAATTATTTTTTGTTGAGGAGTCTTATGTTTGCAGACAGGTCTTATTGCGGTGAATTAAAAATTGATGATGTAGATAAAAATGTAGTTATAGCAGGATGGGTTGATACAAAAAGGGATCTTGGCGGGATTATTTTCCTTGAAATAAGGGATGTAACAGGTTTTATACAGGTTGTTTTTGATTCATCTGTTTCAGCTAAAAATGTGGCAATTGCTGACACAGTAAGAAGTGAATATGTAGTTTATATAAAGGGGAATGTAAGGAAGAGGTCGGATGAGACCATTAATCCTGATTTATCAACCGGCACTATTGAAATAGTTGCTGATAAAATTGAGATTTTAAGCAAATCCGCAGTACCTCCATTTGCCATTGATACAAGAGAAAATCTGAATGAAGAAATAAGGCTAAAGTACAGGTTTCTTGACCTGAGACGTGATGATATGAAAGAGAGCATGATTCTTCGTCACAAAATGATGCTGCTTACGCGTAATTATTTATCTGATAACAGATTTTTAGAAATAGAAACTCCAATGCTTAATAAGTCAACTCCTGAAGGTGCAAGGGATTTTCTTGTTCCAAGCAGAATAAACAAGGGTGAGTTTTATGCCCTTCCTCAGTCGCCACAGCTGTTTAAACAGATCCTCATGGTTTCTGGTTTTGACCGTTATTTTCAAATAGTAAAATGTTTCAGGGATGAAGATTTGCGCAACGACCGTCAACCTGAATTTACACAGATAGATGTTGAAATGTCCTTTATAACTCCTGACATTATAATGAATGTTATTGAAGACCTTTTGAAGCTTGCAGTAAAGGAAATTACAGGCAAAACAGTTGATTATAAATTTCCTGTTATTTCCTATGATGAGGCCATTAGCAGGTATGGAACAGATGCTCCTGACACAAGGGTTGGCATTGAATTACGGGATTGCAGCGATATTTTTACAGAGTCAACATTTAACGTGTTTTCATCTGCCCTGAAAAACAAAGGAGTTATTAAGGGTATTGCTGTTGAGGATAATGGCAAACTGTCCAGGAAAATGACAGATGATTATTCTGTTTATGTGAGCAAATTTGGAGCAAAGGGCTTTCCCATGTTTAGATATACAGGGAGCGGTTTTGAAGGGGGGATTTCTAAATTTATAACTGAAAATGAAAAAGTTGAACTTGTTAAAAAGTTTAATCTGAAAGAACCTGCTGTAATTTTCTTTTCTGTTGATACAGAAAAAATTGTTAATAATACCCTTGCAAATATGAGATTAAAAATTGCAAGGGATTTGGATTTAATTGATGATGATAAGCTTAATTTTTTATGGGTAGTTGATTTTCCCATGTTTGAATATGATGTTAATGATGGAAGATACTATGCTGTGCACCATCCTTTTACAGCACCGCTTTTTGATGATCTGATTAAGCTTGATAATATTACTCCTGAGAATTGCAAAAATATCAAGGCACAAGCCTATGATATTGTTCTTAATGGAACTGAAATAGGCGGGGGCTCAATCAGGATAAGCAGCACAGAGCTTCAGTCTAAAATTTTCCAGATTCTTGGTATCTCTGATGAAGAGGCTAAAGTAAAATTTTCCTTTCTTCTTGAAGCTCTTAAATTTGGTGCTCCTCCACATGGCGGCCTTGCACTTGGCCTTGACAGGGTAATGATGCTGCTTCTTAAAAAGAATTCAATTCGTGAAGTAATTGCATTTCCCAAAACCCAGAAAGGGCAGTGTTTGATGAGTGATGCTCCTTCACCTGTTTCAGATGAGCAGCTTAAGGAGCTTTCAATAAGGGTGGCTCGCACATAATGCATAGCATTACTTTTGAGATTGATGACACATCTCTTTATAAGCGTATCTGCGGATATAAAGACAAAAATATCAAGCAGATTGAAACGCTTATGAATGCAGTTTTAATTCCAAGGGGTAATACTATTATAGTAAAATCTCAGGATGAAAATAAAAAGATTATGGAAGTCCTTCATCTTATGGCTGATTATCTGGCTAAAAAAGATGGGAATCAGGAGCTTGATGAGTTTGAGGTGCGGTACATAGCTTCTGCTATTAATTCAGGAAAGAAAATTAAAACTGAAGATATAAAGAGACTTAAAATTTTTATTCCTGACAGCGGGCGTACAATAATACCGCGAACAATAAATCAGGCTTCCTATATTACTGCTATAAATCGCTCCCCTATAACAGTGGGTATAGGCCCTGCAGGTACAGGAAAAACCTATCTTGCTGTTGTTATGGCTATTCATTATTTTTTAAAAGGTAAAGTTGAACGAATTATTCTTACACGCCCGGCAGTTGAAGCTGGTGAAAACCTTGGCTTTCTTCCTGGTGATCTTGCACAAAAGATAAATCCATATTTACGGCCTCTTTATGATGCACTTTTTGAACTTCTTACAATTGAAAAAGTTACTTCCTTAATAGAAAAGGGTTATATTGAGGTTGCTCCTTTGGCATACATGAGGGGGCGTACACTGAATAATTCATACATTATACTTGATGAGGCTCAAAACACCACTACAATGCAGATGAAGATGTTTTTAACACGCCTTGGATATAACTCCAAAATCGTTATTTCAGGAGATATCACACAGATAGATCTTGCCAAACCAAAAGATTCAGGCCTT
Organism: uncultured Leptospirales bacterium; assembly: GCA_964649175.1. GTDB lineage: Bacteria > Spirochaetota > UBA4802 > UBA4802 > UBA5550 > JBBAGC01. The sequence continues at coordinate 4,445 of CAZYPA010000001.1, forward strand.
ATAGAGTGCCAAAGAATTCTTAGTGGAGTGGATGGCATGGAGTTTATTAATTTTTCAAGAGATGATATTTCCAGGCATCCTGTTGTTGAAAAAATAGTTGCAGCATACGAGACGGCAGGTTATACTGATTAATATATATTATGAAGTATATATTTAACATATCACTGGCAAATTTCACACGAATCATTAGAGATAAAAAGATCCGGCTCTATTATATATATGTATTTATCCTTATTATACTTTCTACAGCAATTTTAGCCTTTCAGGTCGCAGATAAAACCTATGATTACAGCCTTGGTGATATAATAGAATCAGATATCCGTGTGCCCAGGGATATTCATTTTATTAAAGAATCAGAAACAGAGCTTAGTAAAAAAAGAGCTATTGAATTAGTAAGTCTTGTTTTTGATAAAGATTCTGCTGTTCTTGAGGAAAACCTGCGTCAGTCTGATTTTCTGCTGAACAATATTATTAAAACTCTTGAGGACAACCCGCCCATCGGAACAGATGATTTAACCTTTCAGCTTGTTTCTTTAAAAAACAGGATTCCTAAATATGCTCAGTATGATGATTCCATACTTCTTTCCCTGCTTAAATATGAAAATCCCAGGATGCTTAAAAAGTCTGTTACGAATATTTTAATTTATCTTTATGATTACAAGGGAATAGGTATTCTAGACAAGCCTTATGAGAATGTTCTGGAGCTTGATACTACAAACATAACTGTGCGTAATATAAACTCACCGGAGTTCCACGATGAAGTATCAGGTGTTATTGATAATCTGGTTACAATTGATACAATGAAAGGAAGGGTTTATTCTATTTGTGCTTCTATTGCACCTTATTTCCCACGTGATACTCTGAGTGCTGTTTCAACAATTATTAAAAGCAATATGAAGCCTAATCTTTCCTTTAACTCTGAAGAAACCAAAAGAAGGCTTGATGAAAAGATTAAGCAGGTTAAACCAGTAACAGGTTTGCTTAAAAAAGGCCAGACTATTGGCAGAGAGGGTGATACTGTAACAAATGATGTTATCAATAAAATCAAAATTCTTAATCAGTATGCTCAGACTTCTCATGTAAGCTTTGTTTTTGGGGTTATTTTGCTGCAGCTGATATTTGTCTTTATTTTAAGTTTTTTTAGTTTCAGGTATGAAAAGCATTTTTTCCCGGACAAAAAGGCAATCTATGTTGTTTTTTCTCTTATATTTTTTTATATGATCTATGCTTTTTTTATAAGCAGGCTGGAATCTTCTGATAATTTAAGGCTTTATTTTGTTTTTCTAATGCCGCTCCCTTTTGTTACAATGATGGTTTCAATTCTTTATAATGTATTCCTGTCATTATTTAGCGGACTTTATCTTATATTTTTTACTCTTATGATGGTAGGTGTGGATTTATATACTGCGCTTATTGTATTTAGTACAGCATTAATAGGTACATTTATTAACTCAAATGTGGGCAGGAGATCCGATTTTTTTAAAGGAGGATTAATACTCGGAGTAATTGTTGCTGTTTTAATATTTGCTATTGTCATGATTGAAAATTCTTCATTTAAAATGGCTTTTTATTTGTCCCAGCTTGCATTGGCAAATGGTATTATTAATTCAATTATGGTGCTCGGTATTTTCCCTTTATATGAACATGTTTTTGACATTACTACCCGATTTAAACTCATGGAACTTTCTGATCTGAATGCTGATATTTTTAAGAAGATGCTTCTTAATGCGCCAGGCACATATAATCATTCTTTATTGGTTGCAACGCTTGCTGAATCTGCAAGCATTGAAATTGATGCAAATCATATGCTTGCCAGGGTTGGCGGATATTACCACGATATTGGGAAAATTGCTGATCCAGGCATGTATATAGAAAATACTATAACAGATTCAAGGGCAAAAAGGCTTCCCCCTGCTGATTATTCCAGACTTATTATTTCTCATGTGAGCAAGGGAGTGGAATTAGCACGGGAATATTCTCTTCCTGAATCAGTTATAGATTTTATTCGGGAACATCATGGCAATTCTATAATGACTTTTTTTTATCACCAGGCACTTGAAAATGCAAGTACTGATGGCGTTGAAAAAGTACATAAGAGCGATTTCCAGTATCCCGGGCCAAAGCCCCATAGCAAGGAAACTGCCATTGTGATGCTTGCAGATGCTGTTGAAGCAGCATCAAGATCCCTTAAACATCCCTCAAGAGATAGAATCAAGGGGATGGTAACAAAAATAATTTATAATAAACTCAATGATGGAGATCTTGATAATTCTGAGCTTTCAATGAAGGAGCTCAAGGTTGTTGAAAATTCTTTTTTGAATATTCTTTATGGTATATTTCACACAAGAATCGAATATCCTGATGCAGAAGATGTGAAAGATCTTGAAAAAGAGATTGAAAAAGAAGTTATAGAAGACAAGGGGGAAACTCTTCAATAATGATAGATGTAGAAGTCTTTACAGAGGGTAGAGCTTCTCTTGAAGCAGATGGGATTGATAAAAAATTTTTTATTGGAATCTGCGAAACTGTATTTGATCATACAAAAACAGATAATGTTAGTGTCTCAATTATTTTAACTGATAATGATGAAATTACTAAAATTAACAGTGAATTTCGGGGTAAAAATCAGGCCACAGATGTAATATCCTTTGCATACAGGGATGAGCCATTTCCGGCACATAGGGGTGTTATGGAAGAGCTTGGTGATGTTTACATTTCTATTGATAAGGCCAGGGAACAGGCTAGAGAATACAGCACAACGCTTGTAAACGAGTTTAAACGGCTTGTTATACATGGTTTGCTTCATCTTCTGGGGTATGATCATGAAAAATCTGATGAAGATGAAAAAATAATGAATGCTCTGGAACAGGAACTTTTTCTTCTAGCATAAACTCTGACAGTAATATTTATGAATGAAATTTACAGAAGATTCAGGGAAAATATTATAAACAATAAAATGATCTATTCAGGGGACAGGATTATTCTTTCCATGTCAGCTGGAAAAGATTCTGTTGCTCTTTTTTATCTTATGGAAAGGCTTAAAAAAGAGTTATCCTTTGAAACTATAATTTTTCACCTCAATCATTTATTAAGGGGTGATGAATCTGACAGGGATGAGGAATATCTTGAAAATTTAGCACAGAAAAATGGAGTTGTTTTATATTCAAAAAAACATGATTTTAGAAGTATCAGCAGGAGTGGCCTGTCCTTTGAAGAGGAAGCCAGAGATATTCGCTATTCCCTGATTGAAGAGTTGAGTATTAAAACAGGATTTAAAAAAACAGCAATAGCACATAATTATAATGATAATGCAGAGACTGTTTTGATGCGAATTTTATCAGGTACAGGTATAAAGGGACTTGGTGGAATAGAACCTGATTCCGGTAAGATAATACGGCCTTTGCTTATTTTTACTGCAGATGAAATTTACTCATATCTAAAAAATAACAATATAAGCTGGAGAGAGGATTCCTCCAACACTGATGATAAATATCTAAGAAATTTTGTCAGGAATAAAGTTTTTCCACTGCTTGAGAAACGGTTTGAAAACCCGATTAAGAATATTAACAGGCTTTCGTCACATGCAAGAGAAAATGAATATCTGCTGAATTCACTTGTTTTTGAAAAATATGAAGATTCTTTTCTTGTTGAAGAAAATAATTTTACAGTTTTTATGAGTAAGCTTCCTGATAATGAAAGCCTTATCAAGTTTATTCTTTCCAGGCTTATTTATCAGGTTTTTGGTGAAAGGCTTACTTTTGCGATTATTCATGAAATTTTAAAAAAATATAATTCAGTAAGATCAAATTTAATTGTTTATCAAAACACACAAATAATAATTGAAAAAAAATTCGTAAATAATGAAAAAATTTTATATGTTTATGATACAAAACTTAAGAAAATACCTCTAAGGGAATGGGCTTATTCAATAAATATCAAATTGTCTCCTTTAATTTTAATAGATGAGATAAAGAAAAAAATTTCAATTGAAAAGGTTGACAATAAGTTCTTTGTTCAGAATATGCTCAATGAGAATTATGTTTTTTTAGCTCTTCCTGATAAATGTGATTCTCTTATTATCAGAAGCAGAAAAAAGGGTGATAAAATTTCTATTAAAAATGGTTGGAAAAAAATTAAAGATTTGATGATTGAAAAGAAACTTGACACTTTTTCCAAAAGTATTGTACCTCTTATAGAAATAAATAATTCAATTGCTGCATTTCTTCCTGGTTTTGTTGGATTGCAGGGCAACAGGGTTGCTTGTGAATTTAAGGTTAATAATGAATCAGATGTAATTATTGCCATTAACTGTTCCAGTGTGACCAGGGATGATTATTTATAATGTTAGTTAAAAACTTCAGGAGTGAAGAATGAATAAATCTACAAAGCAGATAGCTCTCATTTTAATGATAGGCCTTATTTTTATGGCCATTTTCAGTTTAAGAAATACAGGAAATAACAAAGTAACACTTGATTATAGTATTTTTCTTGAAAAAGTGACGAGCAATGAAATCGCAAAAGTTAAAATCGAAAATTCCAGCAAAATATTAGGCAAATATAAAAGCTCAGATGTTAAGCCCGGGTCTGTTCTTTCAGATAAGGATTATGATTTTGAAACACACATACCTTATGACGATCCGGAGTTGATTAAAACTCTTCTTGGCTATAAGGTGGCTGTTGAAGGTACTGATGAAGATGGAAATATGTTTCTTCGCAGTCTTTTAAGTTTTTTACCCTGGCTTTTATTTTTCGCATTTATATGGTTTATTATGTTCCGCCAGATACAGGGTGCAGGCAACAAGGCCATGGCTTTTGGGAAAAGCAAGGCCAAGTTAAATCCGGATACTAAAAATAAGACAAACTTTAATGATGTAGCTGGTGCAGATGAAGCCAAGGCTGATTTGGCTGAAATAGTTGAGTTTTTAAAAGAGCCTAAAAAGTTTGTAAATATTGGTGCAAAAATACCTACAGGTGTTCTTCTTGTTGGCCCTCCAGGTACAGGTAAAACCCTTCTTGCAAGGGCAATAGCAGGGGAGGCAGGTGTGCCATTTTTTTCAATAAGTGGCTCTGACTTTGTTGAAATGTTTGTTGGTGTTGGTGCTTCACGAGTGCGGGATCTTTTTGAGCAAGGGAAAAAAAGCGCACCATGTATTATTTTTATTGATGAAATTGACGCTGTTGGCCGTCTCAGGGGTGCAGGACTTGGCGGAGGCCATGATGAGAGAGAACAGACTCTTAATCAGCTCCTTGTGGAAATGGATGGTTTTGAAACAAATGAGGGCGTTATAATAGTTGCAGCTACTAACCGGCCTGATGTTCTTGATCCAGCTCTCCTGCGTCCGGGCAGGTTTGACAGACAGGTGGTTGTTGATATTCCGGATATACGCGGCAGGGAGAAAATTCTTGCTGTACATACAAAAAAAATTCCACTTTCTCGTGAAGTTGACCTTAAGGTTATTGCTATGGGGACTCCTGGTTTTACAGGTGCTGATCTTGCAAACCTTGTTAATGAAGCAGCGCTTTTAACTGCCAGGAAAAATAAAAAGCGCGTTACAATGCTTGAAATGGAAGAAGCCAAGGATAAGGTGCTTATGGGTCCTGAGCGAAGATCCATGCTTATAACTGATTCTGAAAAAGAAATTATTGCCTACCATGAGGCTGGACATGCAATACTTGGTCTTCTTATTGGAACTGATTCAGTTCATAAGGTGACAATAATTCCAAGGGGACGGGCTCTGGGTTTAACCATGCAGCTGCCAACTGAAGAGAGGCACCTTCATTCAATACAATATTGGCTGAATCAGATAAAAATGCTTTTTGGCGGATATCTTGCAGAACAGATTGTTTTTAAAGAAGTAACTACAGGATCCAGTAATGATATCTCCAGGGTTACGGATATTGCCAGAAAAATGGTAACTGAATGGGGTATGAGTGAAAAAATAGGGCCTATTTCTCTGGGCCAGCAAAATGAACAGATTTTTCTTGGTCGTGAAATATCGCAGCATAAGGATTTCAGTGAATCAACTGCCAAGATAATAGATGATGAGGTTAACCGTATTATAGCAGAATGTCTGGAAGATGCAAAAAAAATGATAATAGATAACTATGATAAATTTGATTCACTTGCAAAAAATCTTATTGAGCGTGAATCTTTAAATGCTGAAGAAATCCTTACCATTTTCAGGGGTGAAAAATTATCCCCAATGGAGCATGTTATAAAGAATAATGCAAAAAATGATCAGGATGAATTAGCTGTTGCTGAAAAGCCTGTGAATTAAATTGACAACCAGTTTTTTTAAGAGAGGATAGCAAGTATCCTTTTCTTTCTTATATTTTTTGTAATTTCTGAAATATGCGGGTCTTCTATTCCACATATTTCAGAATGAGCAGAAATATTTTTTTCCAGTATTTTATCTGCTTCTTTTTTTGCACTTAAAATAATATCAATATCCTTTGTCAGGTCTGTAAATTCAAAATCTGAATTTCCATGCTGTCTTGTACCTATGAGCTGGCCGCTTCCTCGCATTTTAAGATCAAGTTCGGAAATAGAAAAACCATCAGAATTTTCAGTTAAAATTTTTATTCTTTCTTTTGCTTCTTCGCTAATATTATTCGGGTGAATAAGAATACAAAAGGATTTATGTTCTCCCCTGCCAACGCGTCCTCTAAGCTGATGAATCTGTGCCAGTCCAAACCTTTCAGCGTGGTGTATGATCATTATATTGGCATTGGGAATATCTATTCCTACCTCTATTACTGTAGTTGAAACAAGAATGTCTATTTCGCCATTTCTGAAAGAATGCATAATTTCATCTTTTTCTTCACGGGGGATTTTACTGTGCAACAGTGAAACTTTGTACTGGGAGAAAATTGTTTCTTTAAGTAGCAAAAAGGTCTCTTCTGCTGATTTAAGATCAATTTTTTCTGATTCCTCAATGAGTGGCAGAACATAGAAAATTTGTCTGCCCTGTTTAATATACTTTCCCATTGAATTGTAAACACCTTTAATGCGGCTTTCTGGAAAAGAAAAGGTTTCAACAATATTTCTGTTAAAAGGTTTATTTCGAATAGATGATATGTCCATGTCTGCATAAAGGGTCATTGATAATGATCTGGGAATAGGCGTTGCTGTCATTACCATGAGATCTGTATTTTTACCCTTAGAGCGAAGTTTTGCCCTTTGCTCAACACCAAAGCGGTGTTGTTCGTCAATTATTATATAGGCAAGATCCCTGAATTTAAGTTCAGATTGAATAAGGGCATGGGTTCCAATTATCAGGTTTGTATCTCCTGATAATACTGAATTATAAACTTCATCTTTTTCTTTTTTTTTCATACCGCCCAATAATAATGAACACTTAACACTATCCGGTAAATATTTTAAAGCTGTTTTGTAATGTTGTAAAGCAAGGATCTCAGTGGGAACCATTAGTGCTGCCTGTCTTCCTGCTGAAATTGGAACGAGTGCTGATGAAAGGGCTATAATAGTTTTTCCTGTACCAACATCACCCTGTAAAAGCCTGTTCATGGGCATTTGTGATGTAAGGTCTGATGATATTTCTTTAAGGGATTTTTTTTGCTCTTCAGTAAGTGTAAAGGGGAGAGAGGAAATAAATTTTCTTGTAAGGGACAGGTCGTAGTTATAATTATTTTTTTTTGTTTCAGAAAAAAGAATTTTTTTTGAAATTGCCATATAGTACTGTAAAAAAAATATTTCGTTAAAAGCCAGGCGCACTCTGCATTTTTCTACATGCTCAAAAGAATCAGGATAATGTATACCGGCAATTGCTTCATCCAATGGGATCATCCTGTATCTGTCAAGTATGGCTTTGTCTAAAGAGTCGTGAATGATTTTTTTGTATTGGTCAAGAGCATGCTTTATTATTCTGCGAAATCCCCTTGAATCAAATCCGGCTTTTTTAAGGGCTTCAGAAGATCTATATAGTGGTATAATCCTGCCTGTGTTTATAGCCTTGTATTGTGAGTTATCATCCAGAAAATCAAAATCAGGATGTACAATCTGCTTACCGCGAAAAACTTTTATTTTACCTGAAAAAATGACAGGCTCACCAGATATGAAAATTTTTTCAAAAAAAGATATTCCTGCAAAAAAAACTCCTTTTAGAATATCTGTTCCATCTGAAATTTCAACAACGAGCATTTTTTTTCGTGAGGGAATTATTTTTGCTGAAACAATTGTACCTGCTACTGTAACTTCTTCTTCAGCAAGGACATTTACTATTTTTTTAATTGATGATCTGTCCAGGTATTTACGTGGAGTATAGTAAAGCAGGTCTTCTATATTTTCTATTCCAGCTTCAGCAGCTAAAACTTTTGCTTTTACAGGCCCAATTCCTTTGATAGATGTAATAGAAATATTACGCAACTATTCCTCTTCTGCTATATACCACACTGATTCTGGTATTTGCACATATTTTCCCTCTTTTGTATAAAAGAAAGTATAGTTTCTTTCATCACTCCATGATGTGATTTTTTTTATACCAGTCCAGCGCTTAATGATTTTACCATCCAGTCCGAAAACTGTAACTACAAGATTTTGACCTTTTATTGATTCAATTTTTTTTTGTGTAATGTTCTTTTGCTCATAGGTGAAATAGTATTTCATATAAAAATATCCACCAACAATAGAAAGAATAATCAAAAGCGCAATAAACAGTTTAAGTTTGAATTTCATTTTAAATCTCCTTTTTTCTGCAGCAGGAACACGCAGGATTTTTATTAATATTTATTATGGTGAACTCCATTGTTTTGCAGTCAACAAATAGTATTCTGTTTACAAGATTCTCGCCTATCCCTGTAATATATTTAATTGCTTCCATAGCCTGCATTGAACCAAGGATTCCTGCTGTAGCACCTATAACTCCAGGACTGCTGTTTTCAGAATCAGGTTCTACAAAGCAGGCCAGACATGGAGTTTCACCAGGTTTCATGAATGTAATCTGCCCAAAAAATTCAGAAATTCCTGCATGTACAAGAGGTATTTTTTTCTCCAGGGATATCCTGTTAAGGATAAAACGTCCTTTGAAATTATCAAGGCAGTCAATTATTAAATCAACGGGTTTTATATTGTCTAACATATCTTCAGAAAGGGGTGTGTTAATACAGGTGATGTTTATGCAGCTGTTAAGCTCCTTTAAACGCTTTGCAGCAGTAAAGACTTTGCTTTTACCAATATCATTTTCAGTGTAAAGAATTTGTCTATTGAGATTGGAAGTTGAAATTGTATCAAAATCGCATATAGTGAGATTGCCTATGCCAGCACCTGCCAGGTTAAAAAGAAGAGGACTCCCTAATCCGCCTGCACCAGCTACAAAAACATGGGCTGATGTAAGTTTTTTTTGGGTTTCATCTGACCATTCTTTTATTGTCAGATGTCTGGAGTATTTTTCATGTATATTGATCATTTTTTATTCCAGTATTATTATAATTCTTTTTATAAAATATTGGAAAAACAAATAAGATTTATTCCCCCTTTAGGGGATAGGGGCTTTTTCCAATAATATTATAAATCCCTCATAGGGGGACTTTTGAATTGCTGTTCACATTTCTATTTTACTAAGTATTACCTCAGTATTAAAAATAGATTTTGTCAAATTATTATTCTATTTTACTATAGCAATTTATTTCTATGTACTGTTTTTATCTTCTGTACTTTAAACCAGAAAGTGTTAAAATGGTTTTGTAATATTCTTTATTACAGATTTTAAAAATTAAAATTCATTTATTTATAAGGTTCAAATGTATTCCATAAAAAACAGCATCCTGGAATTTAAGCCAGACAATAAAGATTTCACTATATATAATCCCTATCTGAAAAAGGTGTTAAAATTAATTGATGATAATATAGATACTGGAATAGATGAAACAGCATCAAAGCTTTTGTTTATGCGCAATGATTTTGTTACTGAATATAGCTTTACCATTCCCTATTATGAAATACTCAAAAAAATAGCAGCCTGTTCTCCAATTGTTGAAATAGGGGCTGGGAGCGGATACTGGGCCAGATGTATAAGTGAAATGGGTGGGGATGTTATTGCCTATGACAGCTTTCCACCAGGAGAACATGCTCCCTGGGAGTGGTACAAAGGTAATGCATGGTTTGATGATTCCTGGTATAATATTATCCAGGGGGATGAATCAGCAGCATCTGCTCATCCTGAACGAACGCTTTTTATGGCATGGCCCATGCCTATGAGCACTATGGCATATAATGCCCTGTATAATTATAAAAAGAGAGGAGGGAAGAAAATAATTTATATTGGGAATCCCCATCCGGCTTCTTCAGGAGATGAACACTTTTATGAATTGCTTTTCACTCATAAGGAAGAGGAAAATATTGATTTATACAGCTGGCCTGGAATAGCAGAAAAATTATTGATATATTCCCTGGTTTAAGTTGAGCTTATATGATTAGAGGAAGTTCCGGGATAAGATTTTTTTTATAATTACCCTATCCCGGAAGGAATATCATGTTCCTGGAAATACGGGTTTAGTCCTTTTGCTAAATGACTCCACAGCTGCCATCAAATCGTTTGATGGTATGGTGTAATTACTCACTGCTGCATTGAATTTTAAAGAGTCATCTATTGATTTCCCAATCCCATATTTTAGCACAGCCTTTGAGGCCTGCACTGCAAGTGGTGAGTTTTCTGCAATTTCTATAGCCATTTTTTCAGCCGCAGCAAGCAGTTCGTCAAGGTCTTCATGAACCGAGTTTACAAGATTGATCTCTTTAGCCCTTTGAGCATCTATATCCTTTGCTGTAAAAGCAAGCTCTCTTGCCATGCCCTGCCCAACAATTGCAGGAATTCTTTGAAGTACACCCACATCAGCAACAAATCCTATTGCTGCTTCGCGAAGTGAAAAAATTGCATCTTTGCTGCATATTCTTATGTCGCAGGCTGTTACCAAATCGAGCCCGCCGCCTATACAGTATGAATGGATTGCTGCAATTACTGGCTTGCGGCATTTTTCCATGGCTGAAATTCCATCCTGAAGTGCTAAAATTTTTTCAAAAAACTTTCTCTTAACACCTCCATATTGCTGCTTGTCCATTAGTTCATTGAAATGCGGAACCATGGATATAAGGTCTATTCCTGCGGAAAAACACGAACCTTTTCCTGCCATTATTATTACTCGGATTTCATCATCCTCATCCAGCTCTTTAAAAATCGGAATTGTCTCTGTCCATGCTGGTGGATTCATGCTGTTTTTTTTCTCAGGTCTGTTTAGCCATACCCAGGCAATGGGGCCTTTTTTCTCAACTGAATAGAATTGATAGCTCATTTTATTCTCCTGTCTTTTTCAGGTTAAATTTTATCCATAGGTTATACAACAATAGATTTAAGGCAATCCTTTTAATCAGTTCTGTTCAAGGAGTTGTTGATTACAAAATAAAAAAGGTTATGGGCAGATGATGATAAAAAACAGGCAGGGTCCAAAAAAGAAAGACCTCTGATTATCAGAGGTCTTTCTTTTTTAATCTGGTGAGGGAAGGATTCGAACCTTCGAAGGCTTCGCCGAAAGATTTACAGTCTTTTCCCTTTGGCCACTCGGGAACCTCACCAAAGTTTATGAGCTGGCGAGAGGAATTGAACCCCCAACAAGCTGATTACAAATCAGCTGCTCTGCCGATTGAGCTACGCCAGCTTAACAATGGGAATACTGATAATTTTATATGACATAAGTGTCAAACAATTTTTGAAATAATATACTATTTTTTTAAATTCAAGTATTTTTGGCACAAATAAGCAGTTCGGATTTAATACTTTATGTTCCTTTGGATATTTTTTGAATAATTCATGTTTTTTTATTGTCTTGACAGATAAGAGCTATTTAATGATATATAAAAAATTATTATCATAATACGTTAAAGGTTGTAATGAAATTTCATAGAAGAATATTGTCATTAGTTATACTTTTAGCAATTATTCCATTAAACCTGGAAGCTTTGCAACGAAAAATAACCCTGAATGAGTGCCTTAATATTGCTTTGCAAAATCATCCTGATGTTTTTATTGCTATTGAAGATAATAAAAAAAGTGTTGCAGGCTACAGAGCAGCAGTAGCATCAAAAAGTGTTTTGATTGATGGAGAGCTTAAAACCGTTGAGTACACTAAACCAGGTTCTAGTGCGAATACTGCGTTTAATATACCAGGGCAGGATACTGATATAGGATTGTTTGCAGGTCTTACTGTGATTTATAATCTCTACGATGCCAGAAAAGATCTTCTTACTGAATCTGCTAAAGTAAATATAGATATTTCTAAAATTGACAGACAAAAATCATTGGATAACTTAACTTTTAATGTAAAGAAATCCTATTATGGATATTTGCAGTCTAAAAAAACCCTGGAGCTTTGGGAAGAGATATTTGAAAAGAATAAACGAAAAGCAGATCTTGCACGTCTTCTTTTTGAAAATGGCTCAAGGCCTGTTCTTGATGTAACTAAAGCTGAACTTGACATGGCTGATGCCCAATTGTTTTATGAACGGGCAAAAAATGATGAAAGGCGAATGAAACAAAATCTTCTCAATTCTATGGGTCTTGACCAGGATGACACATTCGATTTTTCTCCTGCTGAAGTTGAAATATTCCCTGAGCTTAAATATTCATTAGAAGATCTTTATAGATTAGCGGATATTTACAATCCCATGATTCGAAAAACAAAACTCGAAAAAAGAATAGCAAAATTAAAAATATCTCAAGAGCGGGCTAATCATTTCCCAAAAATAGATTTGCTATTTGGGTTAGGCTATGAAAATAAAAAAATTCACCTGGCAGAAAATATTACAGATAACTTTAAAGGAGAAAGCTGGAGCCCTGCTTTTCATGGTTCAATAAGAGCATCAGTTCCTGTTTATTCAGGTGGGAAAACAAGTGCTCTTGTAGATTCAGCAACAAGTGATTATAATATTTTGTCATATAAAGAAAAAGATATTCTTACAGGAACAAAAAATGTAATAAGAGATCAGGTAAGGAGTCTTGATGAAATCAAAAAGCAGATAGAGCTTTCTCTTCTTATTCATGATAATGCGGAAAGGCATCAGCTGCTTGCTCAGAGGAGTTATGAGTATGGGGATGGTTCTCTAATGGACCTACAGGACGCTGAACTCAGTGTAATTAGAGCAAGGCTGGGTCATCTTGAGGCAAAATATTCTTATCTGCAGACTTTTGCCGGACTTGCAAATACAATTGGTATTGAAGAGGAGTCAATATGTTTAGACTAAGCAGAAAAGCAGTAACCTATGTTATTGCTGCTGTTTTATTTCTCATTGTAGTTTTATTTGTAAGAAATTGCAGCAAATCAGATGAGAAAGAATATGTTTTTGATAAAGTTACTCAAGGAGTAGTAAAAAAAACTATTGCTGTAACAGGTGAATTGGATGTAATGGAGCCTGTTGTAATCCTTAGTAAAATAAACGGTATAATCCTTAAAACTTACACGGATTTTAATCAAATAGTTTCCAAAGGACAATTGTTATTAAAAATAGATTCAGTCGCTATAGAGCAGAACATAGAGCGTATATCTGGGCAGCTTGAAAGTGCACGTCTTGAAATCTTGTCAGCCAAGGCAGATCTGGAAGGGAAACAAAACCTTTTTAAGGATAATTTAATTTCAAAGCGTGCAATGGAGCAGGCTGAAATGAATTATAAGGTTGTTCAAAACAAGTATACCCAGATAAAACTTGATTATGAGCAGGTAAAAGCAGAAAGAGATTTTACGAATGTCTATTCTCCCATCAATGGCATTGTAATTAATATATACCGTAATAAAGATGATCCCATATCAGTTAATGCCCCGCTTTTTCTTTTGGCTGCAGATCTAAATAAGATGCTCCTCACTATAAGCGTGGATGAGTCAGATATAGGTTTTATTAAAACAGGACAGCAGGTGATTTTTACAGTGAGTGCTTTTCCTGAAAAACGTTTTACAGGGAAAATTGAACAGGTGCGAATTAATCCTGTAAAAAGCGGGAGCCTGGTTTCCTATCAGTGCATTGTTATTGGAGATAATGATGAGCTTCTTTTAAAGCCTGGTATGACAGCTACTGCAACAGTAGTAGTTGATGAAAAGGAGAATGTAATGCGTGTTTTAAATCAGGCATTAATGGTTTCACCTGAAGACGTGGGGACTCCCAGTCCATCAGGTAATATGGTTTGGGTTAAGTCCGGAATTGTAGGGAAGCCATACAAAGGTGTTAAGGTTGAAACCGGATTATCAGGAGATCTTTATACTGAAATAATTTCAGGTCTTACAGACAAGGACGAGGTGCTTATCAGGATAAAGGACAAATAGTATAAATCTGATTAAAAATGAAAAAGAAAATTATTGAAATAAAAAATCTGACAAAGGTATATAATCTAAGTGAAGAGGTTAATGTTAAAGCCTTAAAAGGTATTTCTGTAGATTTTCATAAGGGCGAATTTATGGCTATAATGGGTGCTTCAGGATCAGGAAAATCTACCTTTATGAATATTCTGGGTTTTCTTGATACTCCGACTTCAGGCACCTATATTCTTGATGGCATTGATGGAAGCTCTCTCAATAATGATCAAAAGGCTGAAATAAGAAATAAAAAAATTGGGTTCGTATTTCAGGGTTTTAATCTTCTTGCAAGAACAAGTGCGATTGAAAATGTTGAACTTCCGCTATTTTATAAAGGCGGTGTATCATCCAGTGAATTAAACCTAAAAGCAAAAAGCCTTCTTGATCTTGTGGGTTTATCCGGAAGATATCATCATCATCCTAACAAACTCTCAGGGGGGGAGCAGCAGCGTGTAGCAATTGCCAGGGCATTGATCAATGATCCCACAATCATACTTGCTGATGAGCCAACAGGTAATCTTGATTCAAAAAATTCAACAGAGATTATGAATCTTTTTACAAGGCTGAATAAAGAAACCGGAATTTCTATAGTAATGGTAACCCACGAATCTGAAATTGCTGATTACACTGACAGAAAAATTGTATTTAAAGATGGGGAAATTATAAATGATGAACCTGTCAAAAAAAGAAAAAAAACTTTAAAGAAGTAAAAACCAAGACCTCTTACTTCCTCATGTAACCTTAATAAGGGCAGAATAAACTCTTTTTTTAAAAAATTATGTCTTTTTTTGAATAAAAAAATCTATTCTATTAAGACATAATATGGGCTTACCGATATATTAAATGTAATTGTTATCTTCAATAAATCATTCCTGGTAAAGATTATTTAGTTTTGGAGGGTAGTAAAACTATTACAGGGGTAATCCGGTGAAAGAAGTTGCGGCTATAAAAAGATTTAAAAAGTTCTTGCAAGTTGAAAAGGGGCTTTCACAGAATTCTATTTACTCATATACATATGATTTAAAAAAATTCAGTGATTTTTTATCATCAAAGAATAGAAATATTATGGAAGCCAACCAGGATGATATTCAGCAATTCCTGAAATATGAAAAAACAAGTAAAAATAATTCTTCAAGGACTCTTGCCCGTTCACTTGCAGCTATAAGGCAATTTTATAATTTTTTGTCTGATAATCTGGAAGATGGCAGAATTAATCCTACTGAGAAAATTGAAACTCCCCAGGTTGAAAAATCGCTTCCCGATTTTTTAACTATAAATGAATTAGACAGACTTTTTAATTCCATATCTGAAGAGGATAGCTACGAGCTTAGGGATAAAACAATTTTTGAGCTTTTATATTCAAGTGGATTAAGAATTTCTGAAGCGATTGATTTGAAAAAAAGTGATGTTGATTTTGAAAATTCATTTATAACTGTTATAGGTAAAGGGGACAAGGAAAGGCTTGTGCCTGTTGGGAAGGAAGCTTTAAGATTACTTACAAAATATATTAAAAATTCTAGATCAGCCATTCTTGGTACAAGGGAGAGCGAATTCCTTTTTGTAAGCAAAAAAGGTTCCCAGCTTAACAGGAAGTCTGTTTGGCGTTTATTAAAAAACTATGTTGCTGGCACTGAAATTCAAAAAAATATAACTCCTCATACCTTGAGGCATTCATTTGCTACTCATCTTATAGAAAATGGAGCTGATTTAAGATCAGTACAGGAGCTTTTAGGCCACATGGATATTTCTACAACACAGGTTTATACTCATATGGCCAGAAAGAAGCTTCATGAAATTCATAAAAATTATCATCCAAAGGGTTAATTGCTCTATTATGCGTATTTTTATAAATATAATAATTTCTATCTGTGTGTCAGGCCTTGTATTTTTATCATGTACGCCTTCACCAAAGTATCTGAAAAAAAAGCAGGCAAGTATTAGCTATGACATCAACTATGTAAATGTTCTTGTTTCAACTGAAAACAAAAAGTTTCAAATTACCTCTAAAGGTGGACTTAAGGTAATTGATAAAAAGAGCAATAATATTGTTTATGAAACCAGAAAAGGTGGATTGATTTTTTACCCTGAAAAAATTCTCACACCTTATATTATTGAACCAACAGGAGAACCTATATTTATAAATGACATAGGGTATAGAGGAAAATTTGAGCTTCATAATCTTCTTGGGAAAATTCATATTGTAAATGTTGTAAATGTTGAAGAATATCTCTACAGCGTTATTCCGTCTGAAATGCCTGCTTCATGGAATCAGGAAGCTCTTAAGGCTCAAGCTGTTGCTTCAAGAACATATACATTTTATCATCTGCTTAAAAAAAATAAAAGTCAGGCTATCTATGATATTGATAGTACAACAAATTTCCAGGTCTACAAGGGAATAATAACTGAATCTCCTGCCTCTACAAAGGCAGTGCAGGAAACAAACGGTATTATTATGACTTATGAGCATGAGCCCATACTTGCCTATTTCCACTCATCAAGTGGAGGGAAAACTATTGATCCCAAATATGTATGGAAAGGGAGTGACCTGCCATATATTCGCGGTGTTGAATGTAACTTTGATCAGGACTCACCTCATTATAACTGGGAAGTTACGCTTTCATTTGATGAAATTAGTGATGCAGTTATAAAAAAATATTCCAGAATGGGGAAAATAAAAAGTATCTCTTTTAAGCGTTTTGACGGCAGAGTAGTTGATGTAAATATTGTACATAGTAGTGGTAGTATCAGTTTAACAGGTAATGAATTCAGGCTGCTATTTCCAGGCTCAAAAATCAGAAGTACCTATTTTACTTCAGAAAGAAATGGCAACTCACTTGTTCTTCATGGCAAAGGCTGGGGACATGGAGTAGGCATGAGTCAGTGGGGTGCAAAGGGCAGGGGAGAACATGGGCAGAACTATAAAGAGATATTAAGCCATTATTATTATAAAATAAAATTTGTAAAATTTAAAAATAATTATCTTGCTCACAGGATGTCTTCTGTTAATTTTGTCCATTAATGAAGATTGCTGCTGATAATAAAAAATACACTCTTGAAGATTTTAATTATGACCTGCCAGAGCATCTTATAGCTCAATTCCCTCAGGCAAACAGGTCAGATTCCAGGCTTTTTTTTATTGATAGAAATTCCGGTAGTTTTATCCATTCCAGGTTCAGTTCAATTTTACAATTTTTACGGGCAGATGATGTACTTGTTTTTAACAATACAAGGGTTATTCATGCGCGCATTTTTTGTCAAAGAGTACATGGCGGGAAAGTAGAGGTGGTGCTTGCAAAAAAAATTTGCGACACTAAATGGATGATAATATGTAATAGAACCAGAAGAATTAAAATAGGGGAAATGATATTCCCAATAGCAGATAAAAACATAAGTTTAAAAGTGATTGAAAGAGTAGGGGAGTATTTGGAAGTTGAATCTTCCAGAGCCCTTACTGATGAAGTATTAAAACAAATAGGAGAAATACCCCTTCCTCCTTATATTAAGCGCAAAACAGATTCAGATGATGCAAAAAGATACCAGACTGTTTATGCTGCAGAGAGCGGCGCTGTAGCAGCTCCTACTGCCGGGCTTCATTTTACAGATGAAATTTTTAAAAGCATGAGTGATATGGGGATTGATAAGCTGTTTTTGACATTGCATGTTTCCTGGGGCACTTTTAGCCCTGTTCGTGAAAATGATCTGTTAAAGCATAAAATGCATTCCGAGGTTTATACTATTGATGAGGAAACAACAGCAGTCCTGAATAAGGCAAGAAGTGCAGGGAGAAGAATTATTGCTGTTGGTACAACATCTCTGAGAGTGCTTGAAAGTATTTATTGCAATGGAACCTATACTCCCTGTTCAGGTGAAACTGACATCTTTATTTATCCTCCCCACAAGGTTAAATCAATTGACGGTATTATTACTAATCTTCATACTCCCTATTCAACACTGCTTATGCTTGTATCAGCTTTTGCAGGGCATGATCTTACAATGAAAGCTTACGAAGAAGCTGTTGCTGAAGAATATCGTTTTTTTTCATATGGAGATTCAATGCTTATATTGTAATAAAGAATAAATGTTGACAATGATAATGAATAAAACATTATTATATTTATATGAAAGTTAGTGATTTATTATATCTTTTAGATGAAGGTTTCCCCGTTTTTCTTCAGGAATCATTTGATAATACAGGTAATCAGGTTGTATTTCCGGAAGAGGAGATTAGCGGTATTTACATCTGCCTTGATCCTGACAGGTTTGTTATTAATGATGCAACTGCTTTAAATTGCAATCTTATTATTAGTCATCATCCCTTGATTTTTAAACCTGTGAAATCTATTATGCAGGGCGATGTTAAATCTGAAAATATTATTAATTTAATTTCAAAGCGTATTTCCCTTTTTTCTATGCATACTAATTTTGATAAAATAATGTATAGCCACCTTGCTGAAGTATTGGGATTTGATAACACTTCAGTTCTTTTGGAAAGGGAAGTGTTTGAGGACAAGCCTCTTGGTCTGGGATCCTTTGCAGAGATAAACGAGGGTATTGAATTGAAGCTTCTTCTGGATATAGTAAAGGAGAGGCTGAATCTGGATTATGTTATTTTCGCTGGTGATGAAAACAGCATTATAAAAAAAATTGCTTTCCTGAATGGTTCAGGAGGCAGTTCAATTGAGAGGGTAATAAACATCAATAATCCTGATTGTATTATTACAGGAGATGTTGGCTATCATCATATAAAGTCAGTAATTGAGAATAATAAATGTGTAATTGATGCAGGACATTTTGGTACAGAAAAAATTTTCAAAAATCTTTTGGCAAAAATAGTAAAAAGAAACCTGGATAAAGAAGGTGCATCTGTAAAAGTAATTGAATCGGAAATTGAAAAAAATCCATTTAAAGTGTATTGAAATATGATGAATGATATAAGTATAATGTTAGAGTTGCAGCATTTTTGGAAACAGGTTATGGCGCATGAGGCAGAGAGAAATCGCAGTAAAAAGTCTATCTCTACCTGGGAAAATCATCTTAAAAGTGATAAGGATAATTCAGAAAAAAAAGAATTGCAGTATAAATCTATTCAAAAAAAACTTAAAGAGAAAGAAGCAGCTCTTGCAGATATTGAAAACAGGCTTAAAAAGACCGAGGAGAGGAAAGATTTTTTAAAGTCCACAAGGGAAATAGAAACCAATGAGTCAGAGATTATTAGACTGGAAAATGAAAAAGATTTGATTGAGCACGAAGTACTTGAGTTAATGGAAAAGAGTGAAACTTCTGAATCAGAAATGGCTCTGCTAAGAGAGAAATTTGAAGAGTCTGCTAAACAGACTGCTTTAGATATATCTTCCTTAAATAAAAAGATTGAACAACTTAATGATGAAATTTTAAAAAATAAAAACAAGTTTAATGAATTAAGCGAAGAGTTGTCCCCTAAGGTAAAATCAAGATTTTTAAAGCTTGTTGCATCAAAAGACGGGATTGCAATTGCCCAGCTTAATGGAGAAATCTGCAGTCATTGTAATTTCCAGATCCCATCCTCCCTTGCTGCTTCTGTTTCTAAAAATGTGTCTGTAGAAATCTGTACTAACTGTGGAAGATTTATTTATTATTAAAATACCGGGAGACAGCTTTTATGATTTTAACTATTGACAGGGTTTTACAGCTATTGTCAGAAGGCAAAACTATAGACAAAATATCTGACTTGGCTTCCTGCAAAGAATCAGATGTTGTTGCAATTATTGATGATGCCAGAAAATTGCTTTTAAAGCATGAAAGAATTTCTTCCAGAAAAAAAATCATTATCAGGAAAAAACCCGATTTTGTTCCTTTATCTGCTCAGTCTGAAAAAGATGAAAAAATGGTTCGTGAACTTTTGAGCGGCGCTGAATTATCTGTAATTCCTATCAATGCCTCTCTTGTTTTTTATGTTGGCGCAGAGTCATCTGGAAACACGGGTAATTCAGGCATAGGTATTGTTATATTAGACAGCAATGACAGGCAGATTGGCAAGGTGTCGGATTTTATAGGAAAGAGAACAAAGCTTACAGCTGTGTATATGGCTGTAATACGTGCTATTCAAATGGCAGAATATTTTCAGGTAAAAGATGTAAAGATAAGAACAGATTCTGAAATCCTTATTAAGCATATTGATGGAACAGTGCAAATCACAAATAAAAACATTCTCAGGTATTATGAAAATCTGATGAATCTTCTTTCAAAAAATAAAGAGGTTAAAATAGAGTATATCCCTGAACATCAAAATGATAAGGCTAAATTTTTTGCACTGCAGGGAAGCGATAAAGGTAAATAGACTTATGAAAAGCAGCTGGATTATTCCTGAAATTGATAACATTATTGTGTCAGATATAGCTCTTAGTACAGGCATTGAAAGAGCTGTTATTGCAATTTTATACTCAAGGGGATATAGAAGTCAGGAAGATGTTTATAAATTTTTATATCCTGAATTAGCTGATTTACATTCGCCTTTTTTAATGAAAGGAATTTATGAAGCGCTGACTCTTATTAGAAAACATCTTGAATTAAAAAGTAAAATTGCAATTTTTGCTGATTCTGATCTTGATGGGATTACATCGCTTACTATTATTTATGATCTGCTTGTAAAGCTTGGCAATACCCCTGATATAAGGTATCCCAGGGATAAAGAGGGGTATGGTTTAACCTGTGATATAATTCAGGAATTTATAGACCAGGGAGTTGATCTTCTTATTACTGTAGATTCAGGAATAAGGGATTTTGAAGAGATTAACATGGCCTCTGAAAAAGGGATTGATGTTATAATTACCGACCATCATGAGCCTGATGTGGTTGTTCCTGATGCAGTAATTGTTAATCCAAAACAGAAAGACTGTCCATATCCATTTAAGGAACTCGCCGGAGTTGGTGTTACATTTAAACTGGCACACGCCTTGCTCTATAGCTATATATCTGGTTTTGATAGCAGGTTTGTAATTACCTTAAAACATGAAGAGGGTTATGAATTCTCTTTTCTGATTAACGGCTGCATAACTCATTGTGATGCTGTACGGAACAGTAATCTCACTGAATATATTTCAGAAAAAATAAATGATAAAGATTTTTTTATTCTTTTTGATGAAGCTCCGGAATTTATCAAAATGATCAAATCATTTTACAGTGATATTAAAGTTAAATATATAAGTGATCTTTCTAATGGAAAAGATAATTCCGGGTCCAGGGATTTGCTCTCTCTAATTGATTTAATGGTAAAAGAGTATGGAATTAATCCTGCTCTTTACAAAAGCCGCATGGATCTGGCCTGCAAGGTCTTTCTTGAAACGCAGCTTCGTAGTTCTACAAAAATTTTTTCATTGCTTAAAGAATATCTTGTTCTGGTTTCTATAGGTACAATAGCTGATATAATGCCTGTCCATAATGAAAACAGACAGATGATAAAATACGGAATTTCTCTTCTTAACAGAGGGGAGGGGCATTACGGAATTAATTCTTTATTAAAAAATGAGCAGGTTAATACAAAAAGTATAAGCTGGGGGGTTGCCCCTCTTCTTAACACTCCGGGAAGGTTTGGTGAAACTGATTTAACTGTGAAATTTTTTCTTGAAGATGATAAGGAGGCAATATCAGAAATCACAACGGAAATTCAGAGGCTCAACAGAAAAAGAAAAAACCTTGTATCTGAAATAATATGTTCTGCCAAGAAAAATATTGAAGAGCATGGTTCAGAATTGTATGGAAATCTTTATCTTTATCATAATGATGAAATAATTGATGGTTTAGCTGGGTTGGTAGCAAACAGAATTGCTGATGATCTGAAAAAACCGGTTATTGTTGCAACTGCTCTTGATGACAATGGCCTTATTAAAGGTTCAGGCAGGAGTTACGGAGGATTTAATTTTTTTAAATATGTTGAACCCTTTTCAGGCTTATTTGAAAAACTGGGTGGTCATGCGCAGGCATTTGGTTTTATAATAAAAAAAGAAAACCTTCATGAGACTATTATTAAAATAAGCGAATTGATAGGAGATAAAATCGAATTAGACAGTAATATAAAAATAGACTGTGTTATAGATATTGATGAAATCAATAATTCTCTTCTTGATAAACTTGAACTTATTGAACCTTATGGAAAAGAAAATGAAGAGCCTCTTTTTTATTCTTCCGATGTGGAGATAAAGGCTTTTTCATCATGCGGATCAGATAACAGGCATGGAAGATATACTTTAAAAAATGGTATAACTGCTATTGGATGGAATATGGCTTCTGAAATGGGCAATATTTATAAGAATAAACAAAATATCGATATGATATATAAAATTGAAAAGAACACATATATGAACCGTACAAATCCTCAAATAATTATTGTAGATATAAAGTAAAATGTTCAGTAAAAATGGTTTTTCCTGGGAAATAATATTTGACATACTATCAAAGAATATTAATTTATACTAAATAGTATTAGAAATTATTTAATGTTTTTATAATATACACGGCAGGATTTAATATGCAAATTGATGTTCAGGAAAGTGATGATCTTGTTGTTATCACAGTACATGGCGATATTGAAATGATGACAATAAAGACATTTAAGCAGACACTTTTCGATATTGGGCAAAATGTTGATAAGGATATTGAAATAGATCTGAGAGAAGTAGATTATATTGATTCATCCGGTATTGGTATTTTAATCAATCTTTTAAATATTCAAAAGAAGAAGAATAAATCTTTACTAATTAATAAAGTGAGCTCTAAAGTTCTTAATGTGCCTAAGCTAAGCTCACTTTCCGATGTGTTTAACCTCTAAATGTCCTCTTTGCGGATTGGCAATGGTTTTGATGTTCATGCTTTCTGTGAAGGAAGACCGCTTATTCTTGGTGGCATTAAAATTGACTTTCACAAAGGATTAGCTGGTCATTCAGATGCGGATGTGCTAATCCATTCAATTATTGATTCTCTGCTTGGTGCTGCTGGTATAGGTGATATAGGAAGGCTGTTCCCTGACTCTGATGCGAAATTCAAAGACATTAGCAGCTTAATCCTTCTTGGTGAAGTTTTTAATATTTTTAAAAAACGCAATATAAAAATAATCAATACTGATTCTGTTATAGTTTGTGAGAGGCCTAAAATCTCACCCTATATAAATGAAATGCAAAAAATTTTGTCCCAGACCCTTAATAGCGAAGTTTCTCCTCAGTCAATAGGTATAAAAGCGACAACATCAGAAAGGCTTGGTTTTACCGGACGCGAAGAGGGTATTGCCGTGTATACTGTTTCTCTTATTGAACTTTAATTTTAAGCTGGCGTCATCTGCCTTAAATAATAATCTTTGATTTCTCCTGAATGAGCTTAATATCATTACCTGGACCAGAATCTTCTGGTGAAAAGAATAAGCACTGTGTATATTTCCAGCCTACCTACAAGCATTGCAAAAGATAGGTATGCCTTTAAATACAATGGATAAAAGGCGAAATTTTCAGCAGGTCCAACTTTACCGAATCCAGGGCCTATATTTCCCACTGTTGTAAGTGCTGTGGTAAAGCATGTAAGAATATCCTCTTCTGAAGTTGCAACAATCAGAGTTGTGATTAGAAGCATAACAATATAAAGAAAAAAGAAACCGGCAATTGAATAAATAACTTCTTTTTTAACAGGCTGTCCGCTTATTCTAAGGGTAAATACTCCGCGTGGGTGAAGCAGGTATTTCATTTCATTAATCCCCTGTTTTAAAAGGGTTACAATTCTGATGACCTTTATTCCACCTCCTGTAGAGCCGGAACAGCCTCCAACAAACATCATCATTAGTAATATGGTCTGACTGAAATAGGGCCATTTTTCATAATCGGCAGTTGCAAAGCCTGTTGTAGTGAGTATTGAAGCAACCTGAAAGCTTGCAAAACGGAAAGATTCAAAAATAGAATTGTAAAATGTCCCATAGAGATTAAATGTGACTAGAAGTGTTCCCCCCAGAAAAATTGATAAATAAGCCTTCAATTCTGTGTCTGAAAAAAGAATCTTTGCTTTCCCAGTGAGATATCTGAAGTGAAGACCAAAATTGATACCTGCAAGTATCATGAAAAAAGTTATAATCCCGTCAATATAGGCTGAGTTATAGTGTCCGACACTTGAACCTTTGCAGGAAAATCCTCCTGTTGCAACTGTGCTAAAAGTATGTATAAGTGCGTCAAAAAGATCCATGCCTCCAAGTTGAAGGAGAATTGTTTCTGCGATAGTAAACCCCAGGTATATAAACCATAAAACTTTTGCAGTTTCAGCTATTCTGGGTGTAATTTTATCCATTGTAGGCCCTGGAGCTTCTGCTTTTATAAGCTGCATTCCACCTATACCGAGAAGGGGAAGTACAGCTACTGTTAAAACAACTATACCCATTCCTCCAAGCCAATGAGTTAATGATCGCCAGAAGAGAAGCGACCTTGGAAGTGCTTCAACATTGGTGAGTATGGATGCACCTGTAGTAGAAAAGCCTGACATTGTTTCAAAGTAGCAATCGACAAATGAAGGGATTGAACCTGATAAATAATAGGGGAGGGCGCCAAGAAAAGAAACCAGTATCCAGCTGAACGTAACAAAGAGAAAACCATCCCTTGTTGACAAGCCTGTTCTTTTGTTCTTTTTTGTAAAAATGAATGCAATAATAAATATTAATACAGCTATACCTATGGATTGTGCAATAGCATAAAATGAATCAAGCTCATTATTATATAAAGCTATACCAAGGGGTATGAAAAGAAATAAGGATGTGATTAAAAGCAGATATGAGATCATTTTGAAAATAAGTTTGTAGTTCATATTATCTCTTCAGATTTTAAAGAAAAACCTCTTCCAAATCTTTAATTGATGTTTTCATTGCAATTGTTATTACTGTGTCATTGCCTTCAATTATAGTGTTTCCATCTGCGATTTCATTTATACCGTTTTTAATGACTGTAAGTATAAGGCTATCTGAAGGGAGATTAACATCTTTAAGTGCTTTACCTGCGATGGAACTGGTTTCGGGAATTATAAATTCAATGACTTCAGCTTTATTTTCAAAAAGGGAGTGAACGCTTTTGATATGTCCGCGTCTTATGAATTTAAGTATTGCATCAACAGTGCTTTTTTTCGGGCTTACAGTAATATCAATCCCAAGCTTGCTGGATATAGGCAGATAATTGGGGAGATTAACAAGTGCTGCAGCCCTGCGTACACCTTGATTTTTTGCATAAACAGCAGCAAGAATATTTAATTCCTGCTGATTTGTAGTGGTTATAATAAGATCATAGTTATAAAGCTGTTCATCTTCAAAGATTTCTTCATCTGAAATATCTGCATTTAGAATAAGTGCCTCAGGGAATGTTTCTGAAAGGGTTTTACATGTATCATAATTCGTATCTAGAATAGTAATTTTTCGTCCTGTTCTTATAAGGTATGATGCTACAAGACTGCCAACACGACCTCCACCAACAATAAGAATTCTGTCAAACTTCTCACTTTTTTTACCTGTTTCTATAAATAATTTAGTAAGGGTATTGCGTGCTGCTAGAAGATAAATTGTATCATCAACTTTAAGTCTGGTGTTTCCTGAAGGTATAATAATTTCATTATTGCGTAAAATTGCAGCTATGAGGAATTTATCCTTTATTTTTATTGATGACTTGAGGTTTATTATTTCTTTATTTTTGAAGTATGATTTTTCATCTATGATGTAGCTTTGGATTTGGACATCTGTGTTTTCAAAAAGCATAACATCACTTGTTGCTCCAAGAGCAACTGTGTTTGCAATAAGCCTTGCTGTTTCTACTTCTGAGTTTACAATATAGTTTATTCCAAAAAAAGATTTTTCAAAAATACCGGTTTTGGAGTAGCCCAGGTTGCGCACTCGTGCTATTTTGATTGGAACATTAAACTCGCTTTCAACCAGGGCACAGGCAATCATATTAATTTCATCTGAATCGACAACACTCAGGAAAAAGTCAGCATATTCTATGCCGGCTTTTTTTAAGGTATCAATATTGTTTCCTTCCTCATTTATTACCATACAGTCTACGTGGGAAGAAACATATTTAGCTCTTTCAGGATCTCTCTCTATTATAACAACATCATGTTTCTCTGAAACAAGCTGCGCAGCAATTTGTGATCCAACAATGCCAGCACCAAGTATTACTATATTCATAAAGAAATCCTTATAATAAAGAATAAAGTATAGCAGGGCGAGTCTCTAAATACAATATAACAATATAAAAAAGATAATTCCACGAGTAAATAAAATAACTATATAGAATCGAAATTTTCTAATGAGACATAATATATCTTATCGGAAGTTGATTGTGTTTGGTATATCTCTATATAATTTATAGTCTTTTCATATTCCATGATCTATTTTCGAATTGTTCCTTTTTAAATCGTTCAGCAAGATATTTTTCGTATATAGATAAAAAGCCTTTTGCAAATGAAATATTAAGGTTTTTCATATAATTATCTATTATTGATTTTTTCAGAATTTTAACAGAGCTTTGATTAAATCTATTCCCTAGAATTTTCTTTACTGATGTAATATTTTTAACAGGTTCAGTAAAACTTTTTTCACTAAGTTTTTTCCTGTATATAAGAGCCCTGGTAAACATATCTTCGTTAATATCAGTGATTATTGTTCCATGTTGAAGAAGCACTCCCTGCTGCCTTGTTTGGGCACTGCCGGAAATTTTTTTCCCCTCTGCAATAATATCATTAACAGGTTTGAACGAAGCATCTATACCAATAGCCTTTAAGGAGTTAATAAGAGGTGTAATTATTGCTTTAAACGATGATTCCATATCAGATTGTATGGGGCTGTTTTTAAGTGGTGTGATAAAACTGTAGGTAATTTCAGAATCGTGAAGCACTGTGCCGCCTCCGGTAATTCTTCTGATTACCGGGATATTGTTTTCTGTGCAAAAATTAATATTAACTGTTTCAGATATTTTCTGGAAATATCCCACTGTTACTGCAGGCATAGCCCAGCTGTATAATCTTAAAGTTGGAATAGACTGCCCTTCTGATATTGCTTGCAATATTGCCCTGTCTATTCCCATGTTTGATGTTCCTTCCATGGGCTCATCAATTAGAATTCTGAATTTATATTTCACTCTGTCTCTGTTTTAAGCTCAAGGTAAATATCCATTGCTCTGTAGGAACTTCTGACCAGGGGTCCGGATAAAGCTTTTTTAATACCTGCTTCCAGGGCGTATTTTTCAATTTCCAGAAATTCGTCAGGGTGATAATATTTCTCAACATCATAATTGTTTTTATGTGACTTAAGGTATTGGCCTATTGTAACAATTGAACAGCCTGTATCTGCCAGCTCATTAAGAGTACTTTTAATATCATCTATTGATTCTCCAAATCCAATCATAAGCCCGGATTTAACATATAGTTTTTTGTTGAAGGCGTATTTTAAAAGTTTCATTGAAAGAGCATAGTTCCCTAATGGTCTTAGTTCATAAAATTTATTTTTAACAGTTTCTATATTATGGTTAAGGACATCCGGTTTTGCTTCAGCAACAATATCAATTGAAGTTTCCATGCTTCCCTTGAAATCAGGCACCAGAAGCTCTACCCCTGTATCTGAAGAGCTTTCTTTAACTCCCTTGCATATAGCGCTGAAAAAGGATGCACCTCCATCCTGCAGGTCATCCCTGGTCACAGAGGTTATAACAGAATATTTTAATTTGAGCCTGGATATGGCTGATACAATATTTTCCGGTTCATGAGGATCGGGTTTTAGTGGCAGGCCTTTTTTAACTGAGCAGTAGCGGCAGTTTCTTGTACAGGTATCACCAAGTATTAAAAATGTTGCTGTGCCCTGATTAAAGCATTCAGCAATATTTGGGCATTTTGCTTCAACGCATATTGTGTGGAGCTTCTCATCTTTGAGAACTGTTTTAACATTCCCATAATTCACTCCCCCGGGAATGTTGTACTTAATCCATTCAGGGATTCTCTTCACTGGTCCCATGTTAAAACAGGTTTTTTAGCAGCAAGTACAGTGTCTACTCTTTTTACAGGAGTCGTTACAGGAGCTGACAGAACAATTTCAGGGTTGTCATCACACTCCCTGTGTATTTTAATCATAGCATCAACAAACCTGTCCAGGGATTCAAGGCTTTCAGTTTCTGTAGGCTCTATCATCATTGCTCCGTTTATGAGCAAAGGAAAATAAACTGTAGGTGCATGAAATCCATGGTCCAGAACCCTTTTGGCTATTTCATTTGTTGTTATGCCATTAGGTATTCCCTTATCATTTAAAACAAATTCGTGCATAGATGTTCTTTCAATCGGGAGATTATATACTTTTTTTAACCTTGCCATAAGGTAATTGGCATTGAGTACAGCTGTTTCAGAAGCTTCCTTTATCCCTTCAGGACCCAGCATTCTTATGTAAATATAGGCCTTTAAATAAACTCCAAAGTTGCCATAAAAAGAATGAACTCTTCCAATGCTCTCATCATTGTCAAAGTTTAATTTATAGCTATCCTCAATTTTTTCTATCCTGGGCAGAGGCAAAAATTTTGCCAGCTTGGCACTTACTCCCAAAGGTCCGGAACCAGGCCCCCCTCCCCCATGTGGTGTGGAAAATGTTTTATGCAGATTAATATGCATCATATCAAATCCCATATCTTTAAATCGGGTCTTGCCCATGGTAGCATTCAGATTGGCTCCATCTCCGTAAAAAAGGGATCCGTTTTCATGAAGCATTTTTGAAATGGTTAAAATGTTAGTGTCAAAAAGGCCAAGGGTGTTGGGACTTGTGAGCATCATTGCTGCTACATTTTCATCAAGCATTCCCTTTAGTTTTTCAATATCAACATTCCCCTCTTTGTCTGATGGCACTTCCTTTATCTTAAATCCGCACATTGCCACAGTTGCAGGGTTAGTGCCGTGAGCTGAATCAGGAATAAGAATTGTATCCCTTTTTTCATTTATGCTTTCAAAGAATTTTTTGATTATCATAACACCTGTTAATTCACCGTGAGAGCCAGCTGCAGGTGCTAATGTAAATTGTGAAAATCCGGTAATTTTGCATAAATAATCTGACAGCTCATACATTATTTGAAAAGCACCCTGTGTACAGGACTCATCTAACAGGGGATGAAGCTCTGCAAAACCCGGCTTGCGTGAAAGACGTTCATTTATTTTTGGATTATATTTCATTGTGCAGCTTCCAAGTGGATACATACCATTATCTACACCGAAATTCATTTTGGAAAGATTATTGTAGTGTCTTACAACTTCAGGTTCTGCAACATCAGGAAATGGATCATCATTACGAAGGAGTTTATCAGGTATTTCATTTTCTCCTTTAAAATCAAAATCCGGAATTTTATATTTATTCTGTCCCTTGCTGCTGTGCTGGAATATAAGTTTCATAAATTCACCTTTTTTTCAAATACTCATAAGCTTCAATTCACTTCAACCTGCAATGATTGAAACATAGCGGTCAATGCTCTCTTTGCTGTTCATTTCTGTTACACATATAAGCAGGCCTTTCTCAAGCTCTGGATAATATTTTTGAATTTCAATACCTGCAATTATTCCTGAATTTTTAAGTCTGGTGTATACTTCCTTTGCATCAGGAATTTTTATAACAAACTCATTAAAAAAAGGTTTATTAAAAAGCCTTTCTATTCCTTTTTCTTTAAGTCTGTTTTCCATGTATCTGGCCATTTTATGATTTAGCTGAGCAATTTCCTTCACCTTGTTTCCCATAAGGCTAAGGTAAACAGCACTTCTTAAAGCTACAAGACCCTGGTTAGTGCATATATTGGATGTGGCCTTTTCTCTTCTTATATGTTGCTCCCTTGTTTGAAGTGTAAGTGCAAAAGCCATTTCCCCATCTGCATCCTGCGTTTTCCCAACAAGACGGCCTGGCATTTTACGGGCAAACCTGTTTTTAGCAGAAATATATCCAACAAAGGGCCCTCCGCAGTTCAGGTAATTTCCAAAGCTTTGGGATTCCCCACATACAATATCAGCTCCACATTGCCCTGGAGGCTTTAAAAGAGCAAGGCTCATTGCCTCTGTTATTACTGTAATTAAATTTGTTTTATTTCCATCAGTTAATTCTGAAAATTCAGCAACATCTTCAATGCATCCAAAAAAGTTAGGGCTTTGAATTACAACAGCTCCTGTCTTTTCATTCATCATTTTTTTCAGCAATGCAGAGTCTGTTATCCCATCTTTGCATTCTATATATATAATGTTAAATCCGCCTGACCAGGCATATGTTTCAAGCACTTCTTTATAAAATGGATTAATAGCATTGCTTACAAGAATATCTTTCAGCCCATTATCGCGGATTGACATAATAGCAGATTCAGCAAGTGCTGTGGCACCATCATACATGCTTGCATTGGTTATATCCAGGCCTGTGAGCCTGCTCATCATTGTCTGGAACTCAAACATAACAGCAAGGGTGCCCTGGCTAACCTCAGGCTGGTATGGAGTATAGGCAGTATAAAACTCTGATCTTGATGCTATTTCATCCACAACTGCTGGTATATAGTGATTGTAAGCGCCTGCTCCAATAAAAGATTCATTATAAGTGCAGTTCTTTTTTTCTATATTTTCAATTATACGGGAGATTTCAATTTCAGAAGCTGCAGATGGGAGCCCGGATAATTCACGGATTTTTATTGAATCTGGAATATCTTTAAATAATTCATCAATAGAGCTGATCCCTATTTCAGAAAACATTTTTTTTCTGTCATCATCTGTCAGGCTTATAAAGCTCATAATCAGGCCTCTGCTTTTATGTAATCCATGTATTGGTCTGCGTTCATAAGAGAGTCAAAGTCTCCCATATTTTTAATTTTTATTTTGAAAATCCATCCCTCTCCGTAGGGGTCTTTGTTGATCATTTCAGGCGAGTCTTCCAGGTCCCTGTTAATATCTGTAACAGTACCAGCAACCGGTGAATAAATATCAGAAGCTGCTTTGGGAGATTCAACTATTGCAACTGTATCTTTTTTTTCTATTTCAGCATTTAAAATGCTATCCATAAATTCAACAAATACTATATCTCCCAGATTGTGCTGAGCATGATCTGTTATACCGCAAAGGCCAGTATTATCATCATTAAGCATAATCCATTCGTGATCCTCAGAATACTTTAATTCTGATGGTACCTTTGTCCCTTTTTCTGTGTCTCCCATTGTGAGCCTCCATGAATAATAGTTGTTTATTTTTAAAGTTAATCCTGGCTGTTAAATTGATAAAAAGGGCGTTTTACAACGATTCCTTGAACAGGTTTATCCCTTATTATTATTTCTACACTATCCCCTACATAAACTTTTTCCTTTTCTACAAGAGCAAGGGCTATTCCCTTTCTTAATGTTGGAGAATAGGCACCGCTTGTTATACTTCCGATTATTTCCCCGCCTATCTGTACATCGCAGTTTTCCCTGGGAATTCCTCTTTCTGTCATTTCAATGCAAACCTGTTTTCTTAAAGCACCCTTTGCTTTTAAGTCTGCAAGCGATTTTTTCCCGACATAGTCAGCATCTGAACTTATGAGCCATGATAACCCGGATTCAAGAAGGTTTATGTCCTCATTAATTTCATGGCCATAAAGGGAATAACAGGCTTCAAGCCTTAAGGTATCCCTTGCACCAAGGCCTGCTGGCTTAATCCCATATTTCTCCCCTTTTTCAAGACAGATATTCCAGAGCTTTTCAGCAGAACTATTGTCAATATACAGTTCATATCCTGGTCCACCTGTATAACCTGTATTGGAAATCATTATTTCAGTTCCATTAAATATGTCATAATAAAAATAAAACCTGGGGAGATTATCAAGCCTGTCAGAAGAAAAAATTTCCTTTAATATGTTTTTTGATTCAGGTCCCTGAATATCTATTTTGGCTGTAGAGTCAGAAAGATTTGTCACTTCAACACCTTCAATAAGATGGCTCCTTAACCATTCATAATCCTTGTCTTTTGTACCTGCATTTACAACAAGATAATAATTATTTTGATCTATCATAAATATAAAAAGATCGTCAACCACTGTTCCTGCTTCATTACAAAAGCAGGTGTATGTCCCCTTCCCTTTTTCAAATTTATTTGTGCTGGTTGGAATCAGTAATTTTAAATACTCTTCTGCATTAGTACCTTTTACCAGAAATTCCCCCATATGTGATACGTCAAATAATCCGGCTCTGGTTCTCACTGCTTCATGCTCTTCAAGAATTGAAGTGTATTGAATGGGCATATCATAACCGGCAAATTCTGTAATCTTGGCACCAAGTTTCAGGTGAGTATTGTAAAGGGGTGTCCTTTTCATTATTTTTTCATTCTCCTTAACCCAAAATCTATTGCACGCAAAAGAGGGTCATAGACTTCACTAACAGCAGGACAGTAAGCAAGCTCTGTTCTCCCAAGCTCTTCTATTGATATATTAAATTCAATTGCTGTGCTTATTATATTTATTCTTTCAGCAGCACCTTTTTCACCAATTGCCTGGCCTCCAAGAATTTTGCCCGTGTTGCCATCAAAAATAATTTTTATTGTAATCTGCGGATTATTTGGGAAATATTCAGGTAGAATATGAGCTGTGATTTTCCCTGATACTGGTTTGTATCCTTTTTTTACAGCAACTTCAGAGGTAAATCCAGTACCAGCAATTTCAAGAGGTCCTATTTTAGTAACAAAAGTACCAGCACTACCCTTGTAGTCTGTTTCTTTTCCCATCATATTCATTGCTGCAACAGTCCCCTGTTTATAGGCAGATGTAGCCAGCTTACCCTTTGATGGAGTCCCATCAATTATCCACCATCCTGAAATACAGTCCCCTGCTGCATATATATCTTTTTCCGAGGTTTCCAGGAAGCGGTTAACAACAATGCCCTGCTCTTCTGTTTTAATTCCTGAATCTTTTATAGCTGCTATATTTGGACCAAATCCTGAAGCAAGCACACCTAGGTCTGCTTCAATTTCGCAGCTGTCACAGGTAACAGAAGAGAGTTCATTTTCTCCATTGAATCTGCGTGCACCGCTTCCTTTTACAAGCCTGATTTCATGTGAAGCAAGGAAAGTCTCAACAATTGCAGACATATCAGGATCAAGTGTATTAAAAAGAATCTGATTTTGCATTTCAATAATTGTCACTTCTTTTATCTGTGCTTTTAAGGCAAATGCTGTTTCAAGTCCTATTGCACCTGCTCCAATTACAACAGCTTTTGATGAACTTTTAAGCCTGGAGGATATTTTTTCAAGGTCATTAATCCCTGCAAGGGTAAAAAGTGATTTGTTAATATGCTTTTCCAGATTTTCAACAGGAGGCATAAGGGCTTTATATCCTGTGGATATCAGGAGCTTGTCGTATTTTATTTCTTCAACTCCTGTATCAGTATTAATTTTTATGGTTTTGTTTATAGGTGAGATAGCAGTACACTTCCCTATTTTTTTTACAATGCCCATTCTGGGAAGGTCAATGTTCTGGGCTAAAGATTCCTTTCCCACAACTCCTTCAAGTGCATAAGGGAGTCCACATGGATGAACAAGGTCGCTTTTTTTAGGATCAACAACAGTTATTTGAGCCTTAGGATTTAGCCTTTTCAATGTCATCATTGCTGAATAGCCAGCAGAGCCAAAACCACATATTACTAATTGCATTGTTTCCTCATAGGTATTTGTTAATAATTAAAATAATGCCATAAATTTTCTGCTTCAATCTTAAATTTGCCTCTTAAAGACTCACTGATTATTTCATTGAGAAACTGTTTTGAAAGGGAATAATTTTTGCTTTCATTATATATAACAGCAAGGTTTAACTTTGATTTTTGCACAAATTCGCTTCTGCTGTTTTCATCCTCAATTGCACGGTTAAAAAATCGGATTGCAGTGTTGCGGTTTTTGTAGAAAAGAAGCCCTATCATCCCAAGGTAATAGCTTGATTCACTTTTATATACATTATCACTGGTGGAAAGTTTGCTAAAATGGGTGTATGCTTTATTAAAATTCCCAGTGTCATAGGCAAGTTTTCCAGAGAGATATTCAACAAGGTTATTGTTATCTTTATTTTTTTCTAAAAGGGATGTATAAAAATTAAAGAGCTTTAAGTCTTTAGAATTGTAGTAATAAAGAATATTGAGCTTAATTACATCTTCTCTGTATTTGCTTTTTTTAACCTCCCCTATTCTTTTTAAAGAAACTTCTGCCCCGGATTTTTCATTGCCGCTTAAAAAAAGATTAACTATAAGAAGGCTATACTTGTCTGCAAAAAATGAAGCATCTTCAATCTGATTAAGATATTTATCTGATTCTGTAAAATTGCTGTTGTCACGTAAAATTACTGCTAATGAAATTCTCGATCTGTTTTTAACATCAATTGAAGTATCTGAGTTAAGGGTCTCAATAAACAATTGTTCTGCTTTTGGATAATTGTTCTGTTCTTTATAGTGATTGCCCAGAAGTTCAAGGGATTTACCATAAACTGCACTTCTGTCTTTAATCTTGTTAGCAAGAGCTTCAGCATTTATAATATCACCTGTTTTAATTGTACTGTCTATAAACATGTATGCATCATCATCTGGAAATGGGACAATATTTTCCCATTTAAGTACCCTGTAAACATCTGAATACTTCTCCATTTTGTAATAGCTTCTAGCATGAATAAGGGGAATCTCTTTCCACTGTGTTTCATCAAGGGGTGGAATTTTGTTTTTCCCGATAATTTCTGTGACCTTTTCAAAATTAGAAATATTATAGTATGATTTTATCAGATTGAAAAAGGCTAAACCCCTGTTTTTAGCTACATTGCTGTTTAAAAATTTTTCATAAAAGGGTATTGCCTTTGAATAGTTTCCTGAAACAAATGCTTCATTGCCATAATGAAGAGTGACAAGCATTGAATATTCGGAGTCAGGGAACCGGTTTAAAATTATTGAGAAGTATGATTTTGCTGCTGCCGGGTTTTTTTCATTCAATTTTAAGGCAAAATTATAAATGGCTTCATCAACATTTTTATATGTAATATATTGATTGATAAGGGTTTTAACCTGTTTCTCAGCTGCTACAGTATCCCCGGTTGACATGTGTATTTCAATTAAAAGAAGAATAGCTTCATATCTGTTAACTACTTCGTCGTTTCTGTATAGATATTTATTAAGATGATTTATTGCTTCAGGGAATTTGTTTTTTTTAAAATTTACCAGGCCAAGGTAATAATCAGATTCATTTAAAAACTTTGAAAAGGGGTTGTCCTTCTTTATAGATTCAAAAATTTCTATAGCCTTGTCTGTGTCACCCTTATCAAGTAATATCCTTGCTCTGTAAAAATTTACTTCATCAATATTAATGTCATAGGGGAAAAGCCTGGCATATTGATTTAAAAGCACTTCTGCCTCATTGTTCCTTCCTGCCTTAATGTATGCCTTGCTTAAAAGAATATATAATTCTTTTTTAGATTCTTCATTTTCGGTTTTTATAAATTTTTCAGTATAAAGAATAGCCCTCTCAGGATCTTTCTCTATTAGATTGTGTGCAAGAATAATTCCGCTTTTAATAGTCAGTTCATCTTTGTCCGACTCTTCCCATACTTTAACAAGCAGTTCAAGACCATTGTCAATTTTATTTGTTTCAAGGAGGAGCTGTCCCAGTTCAAAAACCCCATCATAGTAGTATGGCGACTTTTTACCTATCATATAAAAAAGCTCCAGATCTGCTTTTGCAGAGGCAATTCTTTCAAGCTTCAGATATGAGAGTGCGCGAAAATAGTACATATCATAATAGGGATAGGTGTTTGCAATATCTCTTGGTATGGCATTAAAAGTAGTAAGGGCCTGACTATGCTCATCCTGGTGCTGGAATATCTGCCCCAGTGTTATTCTTATTTCTGTTTTACTTTTTGAATCAATTCTTGATGTAATTAAAGGGTAAAGCCTCTCATGAGCTTTATCATATTCACCATTGGCAAAGAATGCCTGTCCAATTTTCAATATAAGTGCAGCATTTTGGTCCTTGTCTTCACTTTCTTTTATTGCATTTTCCCACTCAATTACAGCTTCTTCATATCTTTGCTGGTTAAAATAAATTGTTCCAATGCGGTCATGGGCATTTACAATAAGGAGCGTATCCTTTGATTTCTCAAGAAATCTTTTATATTCTTCTATGGCTTTAAGGTTTTGCTTAAGATTAAAGTAGGATTCTCCCATCCAGAATCTGGATTCAATTCTAAGGGCTTCTGTGCGGCATTTTGTTAAAAAAGTATTAAATTCAAATAGAGCCGGGCTGTATTTGCCCTGCTGAAAAATTGAACGGGCAAGATAAAACCAGGCTTTGTCTCTGTTCTCATCGTTAAATTCAACTGTGCGTCTGAAAAGAAGTTCAGCTGAAGAATAATTACCAGCTCTGAATGCTTCAAGGCCCTGATTAAGCATTACCTTTGAATCAAAAGCCGCAAAAATAGAAACAGAGATAAAAAGTAAAAAAAGTGTATAGGCTAATTTCTTTCTCATCTCTGCTCCTTTAGTATTGTGCGTAAATGATTAATTGCGTATATTGAAGAATAATTCCTTATCCTGTCTCTGGTGCCATTTATAAAGCGTGTAACAGTATTAATCTGCCCCTTAAAATAAAAGCCGAAACAAACTGTACCAACAGGTTTGTCTTTGCTTCCACCACCTGGCCCTGCAATTCCTGTAGTGGAGATAGCAGCTGTTGCTTTAAATTTTTCAGCACAGCCCCTTACCATTGCTGCTGCTGTTTCTTCACTAACTGCACCATAGTTCTCTATTATAAAAGGGGCAACACCAAGAAAATTTATTTTGGCTTCATTGCTGTAGGCTGTTACAGTCCCATTGTAAACAGACGATGACCCTGGCACATCTGTAATTTTTTTACCTATGAGTCCGCCAGTACAGGATTCAGCAGTTGAAAAAGTATGGCCTTTTTCCTCTAACAAGCTTATGAGCTCCTCCTCAGGAGTGTTAAATGATGAATCAAGAAGATAATCCTTAAATCCCATTTTTATAGTGGCATCAGCTTCGTCTTTGTTGACAAAAACTTCACCCTCTCCAATTAAAACGAGGTCGCTTATTCCCTGTTTGGCGCTAATCCCCCAGGTTATATTTTTTGGCAGATTAAGTTCCAGTATTATTTTGTTTATTTCAGATTCTCTTATCCCACAGATTTTATAAGAAAGGTTCATGCCCCTTGAAAAACCTATGTTCTTTTCCAGATATTCAAGCAGGGATGTATCAAATATTCCCATCATCTCATCAGGTACTCCAGGAAGAGATACAACAAGCTTGTTGTCAGATGAGATCATGAAACCTGGAGCAAGCCCCTTTGGATTTCCCAGAGAAATAGAATTTTCTGGAAGGGAAATCATTTTATAATCAGATTCCTTAATGTCTATTTTCATTGATGAAAAAAATTCTTCCATCTTATTTTTAGCAACTTCATCATATACAGGAGTTGTATTAAAAATAGAACAAAGGGCCTCTACTGTGTTATCATCATCTGTTGGGCCAAGCCCTCCTGTGACTATAACAATATCTGAATAATCAAGGGAGGACAATACTGTTTTTACAATGTCATCCCTGGTATCTCCTACTGTAATATGTTTAATTACCTTAAAGTTTGTGCCAAAAAAACGGCTGCTTATAAAGGAGCTGTTTGTATCCATAGTTGTTCCCTGGAGCAGCTCCTCACCTGTAGCAATTATTGTAACAGTCTTGATCATATTTTACATAGCTTCCGGTGCTGAAACACCTAGTATTTTTAATCCGTTTTGTATCACAATCCTTGCTGCCTCAGATAAAAGCAAATATGTCCGGGTTGCAAGAACATCATCACTCAGTATTCTCTGCTCTGTATAAAACCTGTGATAGGACTGGGCAATTTTCATTAAAAAAGATGCGATTCTATGCGGCTCAAAATTTTCAGCAGCATCAGAAATCTCTTCAGGAAATTTTACAATCTGCTTCATAAGTGTTACAGCCAAAGGCGTATTTAAAAGTTCAGAAGAAACTGCATCCGGATTATAAATTATTCCTCTTTTTTCAGCTTCACGAAAAATAGAGCAGATTCTTGCATGAGCGTACTGAAGATAAAATACCGGATTTTCTGAACTATTTTTTTTTGCAAGATTAAGGTCAAAGTCCAGGTGGCTCTCCATTGATCTCATAATAAAAAAATACCTGGAAACATCCACTCCAACTTCATCAATAAGCTCGCGCATGGTTGAAAAATTTCCCAGTCTCTTGGACATTTTAACAGCTTCACCTTCCATAATCAGGTTTACCTGCTGAACTATAAGAACTTTAAATTTTTCTTTGCCATAGCCAAGTGCCTCTACTGCACCTGAAAGCCTTGCTATATATCCATGATGATCAGGGCCCCAAATATCAATTACTCTGTCATAACCACGTTGAAGCTTGTTATTATGATATGCCACATCAGCCAGCAGGTATGTGGGTCTGCCATCATCCCTTATTACTACCCTGTCCTTGTCATCTCCAAAGTCTGTTGATTTAAAAACTTTTTTACCATCTTCTTCATATATAAAGTTTTTTGATTCAAGCAGGTTAAATGTTTTTAAAACATCGTTGTTTTCATGCATAGTGCTTTCATGAAACCATTGCTTAAATATAACATGGAAATCTTCAAGATCCTTTTTTTGAGATTTTACATTATGCTCAATTGCTTTTCGTGCAGCAAACTCTATTGCCTGGGAAGTATTTTCTATTGAGTCAAGTTCGCTGCTATAATTTTCATTTATCCATGATGCAATTTCTTTAACATATTCACCATGATATCCATCATCAGGGAAGGAGAAAGCCTCTCCCCTTATTTCTTTTATTCTTTCAAGAACAGAAATTCCCAGAAGATTAACCTGGTTTCCATAATCATTTACATAAAACTCCCTGTCAACAGTGTCTCCATTTGCTTCCAGAAGATTTGCTATTGTATCCCCAATTGCAGCAGCACGGGCTGATACAACATTAAGCGGGCCTGTGGGATTGGCTGAAACAAATTCTATATTATAATATAATGGAGAAGTCTTTACGCTTTTTCCAAAGCTTGTACCTTCTTTACGTGCCTTGATAATTCCTGAAAAGAGATGCTCAAAGGAAATATAAATATTTATAAAGCCGGGCTTTACAACATCAACAGACCCTGCTATGTTATTATTTTCTATGTATTTTTTTAAAATTTCTCCTGTTTCCATGGGTGACTTTTTTATAAGCCTTGCTGATTCAAGAGCAAAGGGGGTTGAATAATCACCAAATTTAGCTTCCTTTGGATACTCTATTTTTATATCCGGATAATCGCAATCAGGGAGTTCACCAGCTTTTATTGCGGAATTTTTTGCATTTATTAATATATTAAGTAATTCTTCTCTGATGTTCAATCTGACACCTCTTGTGAATTTTCAATCTCAGGGAAAGCTCACCCCTCTTCTCGATTATTTATATAGGGGGAATTTATACTTAAAAACATAGTTTCTTCCCTTTTTTGTCAATCATATTTATTGAGCAGAATCAAGGGCTGCATTGGATTGAAAAAGGATTGACTTTTTATGTTTTCTGCTTATAAACAATATAATTGATTCAACAAACCATTATTATTGGGTGCTATTATGGAAATTATTTTTGTCACATTAAAAATACTTTTAATAATTGCAATATTAATCTTATCAGCATTTGCTGGAAGATATATTGCAGATAAGTATGG
The DNA here is from genome assembly GCA_964649175.1 of uncultured Leptospirales bacterium. GTDB lineage: Bacteria > Spirochaetota > UBA4802 > UBA4802 > UBA5550 > JBBAGC01. The sequence continues at coordinate 44,510 of CAZYPA010000001.1, forward strand.
CAGAAATAAACTATTTTATTTTCTTGTAGGCCTTATTACAGGACCTGTTGGAGTAATTTTTCTTTTTGTTATTATTAAAATACCTGATAAGCTGATTGTCCCATTTATAACTTTAACAGTTTTCATAATTATTGCACTCTCTTTTTCTCATACAACCCTTTTAGCCGGACTTGAATGGGGAGCTATAGATTTCAGATTTTATTTACGTGACCCTTCCCAAAAATCAATAAAGATTGATGAAGGGGTGCGCATGAACAGAATTAATCCCAGGGCAAGTAAAGATATAGTGATTCTGGGAATTGATGAAAGCACAGTCAGAGAGTTTTCTGATCAGGGAATTTTCTGGCCTTTCCCATGGGAGCTTCACGCTAAATTTACACGATTTATTTCAACAGGTAATCCTGCTGCAATACTATTTGATATAATGTTTTTAGATCATAAAAAAGGTGAGAAAGAACTGATTAAAGCTGTTGAAAAATCAAAGGTTGCTTTTCTGGACTACCCATTTGAAAATGATGAAATAGATATAACTTATAAGGATCAGAATGAAAGACTGGAGCTTCTTAACACAGTAAGGTTTCCCCTTGATGCTAATGATACTATGCCCCAGATTGTTGCAGAGGTTGTACCGCCCACTCCTGATCTTATTAAAGCATCAAAGGGCATTGGATTTGCAAATGTTTTTCCCGGACGTGACGGAATAAACAGATCAGTTCCTCTGATAATAAAATACGATGGATGGTATTATCCTAATATTGATCTTGTTGTTGCCATGGATTATTTTGGTATTGGCCCTGAGGATGTTGAAATAAAAATAGGTGAGTTTATTAAATTAAAAAATATTCAAAAGGATAAAATGACAAAGCCTAATCCTTCAGGAGAAATAATAATTCCCATTGATGATTATGGGTTCATGGTTGTAAATTTTATTGGGGGTTCAGGAAGCTTTCAGCATTATCCATATTATCTTTTTGCCAGAGATGGTTCTCTGGAAGGGAATGATTCCCTTAAGGACAAAATATTGCTGGTTGCAGCTTATTCTGTTACAGGTGTTGCTACTGATGAAAAGCAGTCACCCTATGGAGCTGCCTTTGGGATTGAACATCATGCTAATGCATTAAACACTATTATTAAACAGGATTTTTTATATAAACTGTCTGATTTTGAAAACATAATAGTAATGCTTGCTATAGCATTATTCCTGGCTTTTATTGTTCAAAAAATGACAATTGTTACATCTTTAATTACTGCTCTATTATTTGTACTTTTTTATATTGTAGGTTCATATCTTCTTTTTGATTTTTTTAGCATTATTAATGCCCTGTCAACACCTTTAATCCAGACTGCACTTACCTATACAATGCTTGTTACATATCGTGTGGTGAATGAACAGCAGGAAAAAAAATATATAAGGCAGACATTTTCCAAGTTTGTTTCCAAGTCTGTTGTTGATGAGCTTCTTAAAGATCCAAGCAAGGTTAAACTTGGTGGTGAGAAAAAAACATTAACAGTTATGTTTTCTGATATCAGAGGTTTTACTTCTATTTCTGAAATATTAACTCCAGAGGAGCTTGTTGAACACCTGAATGTTTATCTTCAGGCAATGACAGATATCGTGATAAAATATTACGGCACTCTGGATAAATATATTGGTGATGCAATAATGGCATTCTGGGGTGCTCCAATTGACGTGGAGGATCATGCCCTTAAGGCGTGCATGGCAGGAATCGAAATGATTGAGGTGCTTCATGAAATGAACAAAACCTGGGATGAGGAAGGAAAGCCAAGACTTGATATAGGCATTGGAATAAATACAGGTGATATGGTTGTGGGTAATATGGGATCATCTTCAAGAATGGATTATACTTTAATGGGTGACAATGTAAACCTGGGCTCCCGCCTTGAAGGAATAAATAAAATATATAGAACAAATATTATTATAAGTGAATTTACATATCAGTATGTGAAAGATCATATAATAGCAAGGGAACTCGATATTATAAAGGTTAAGGGTAAAGAGCAGCCCGTTAAAATTTATGAGCTCATTGATTTAAAAGATTAAAACAGATTTTGTCTTCATCTTTTCTTAAATTCATTTTTATACATGGATTTGCTGGTGAATTGAATATGAGTAGAGGAACTGCAACTGTTTTATCTGCTTCAGTTTTGACTGATATTGAAAATGGTACAGAAAGATTGTTGGGATATTTGAAATTCCCATAAGTTTGAAAATAAAGTTTATTGCTTCGCATTCCAAAATTTTTAATATAGAAATTCGGCCCTCCTTGTGAAAATCCAAATGTAAAAGAATCAACATCCAGATCATTGATATTGGTTTCTCCATATCCCTTTGTTGTAATAAAAGAAGAGAGCTTTTTTTGAAATTCAGTTCCTGAAAAATGTCCTTTTCTTATATCAAAGTTTATCCCGCCTCTGCCATTTTGAACAAAATGTGCAACTCGAAAGGCATTAGCTTCATAAGATAAATCGAAATTAAGGATACCTCCGCCAGTATAGTCAAATGCTGCATCTTTAATAATGCTGTCAAGATCCAGACCTGAACCTGTTGCTTCAATTTTAATATAAGGGTAAGCCTGTTTTAAAACACAGTATATGTTTCCGGAATATTTTCCATCATAGCCCTGAAGATTAAAGCTGTTTGTTCTAATAAAACCGTTGTTTAATGCCAGTTCCATGGAAAAGGCTTTCAGATCTGCCTTTCCTGCAATTAAAAGGTTCTCCGATTTTATGCCTATATTAATATTATTGTTATTGATAAAGATACCTTCCGGATTGTTGAGGAATGATCGTTCATCGTACCCTCTGGCAAGGTCAGCAAAACCAGCCTGGTAAAGATCTGAAATAAAAAGAAAAGCGTATTTCTCTAAAAGAGCAAGTTCAATTCTTTTTGATTCTATTTTTGCATTAGTGTCTGATTTTAAAGGATTCCATTTATTTATTGAGGTTTTTGTTTCTAATGAGAAATCAGAGCCATTGATAATAAATTCAGATTTACAATCGATAGATGAAATATCTGCTTTTACTTCTGCATTGAATTGAGAAATTTTGATTGTATTAATTTCATCTGTTTTAGGGATAAGATTAAAGTTTTTTAATAATAATTCAAAATTTAGTGCTGATGGTTTTTTCTCTGCTATGTTGTACTCCATCTCACCTTTTATTTTTGCTGTACCATCATATTTATGATTTCTAAACAGGATCAGGTGTTCAGATAATTTATCAAAACTTATATTGTTTGTGTTGAATTTTGTTGAAAAACCAAGTCCTTTTTCATAACTTCCGCTTATATCAGCTTTTAAAATTCCATCTTCAATATTAATTTTTTCAATATTTATATTACTGTAATCACGGGAAAGCGTTAATTTTATTTTAATTTCTGCATTTTCATTGGATATTATTTTATATGGAGCTTCTTTTCCTGTGTATATTGAACTAAGGCTGTTTAAGTCAATATTGGAATTACATTTTATTTTTTCATCATTGCACGTTAAAGCAATCTCTCCTGAGAGTAATCCGGAAAAGGTGAATGGTATTAAATTTTTTTCATAAATAAAACTATTAAGATATTCCAGATCAATTTGTTCAAAATTTAATTTATTACTATAATTTAAAGTGGTAAAATTATAAAATCCTTTTGAAGAAATTTTTCCTGTAAAATTCTTTCCCTCTAATTTGCTTTTTATTTTTCCATTGACATTAAAATCGATTTGTTCTTTATTGAAAAATATTTCTGCATTGAGGTTGGTAATCCTGAACTCGGTTCTCGAGTTTTTAAATGTTTCTTTATATATTATTGTTGAATCAAGAAATTGAAGTAAAAGCTTTTTTTTAATAGTTGAAGAGAGTTTATTATTTTCTGTATCTGTGGTAAAGATCTCCTCAAAAGTTGCTTTATAGGTTTTCCCGGAACTTTTACTTATATTGATTTCCGGTGATTTGAATTTGATTCCGGTTAATTCTATATTGCCTTTAATAAGATTGATGAAGCTCGTATTAATTATAACTTTTCTGCTTTTAATCAAATTTTTATTGTCATTAAAATCTGTTGAGTTTGACATTTGGAAATTTTCAAGAATGATATTTGCTGAATAGTTAAGATAAAGGCGATCAAAATTAATTGATTTTGAAAATGATGTTTTGAAAATATTATGGATATTTTCTGATACAATATTTTCAGGCAAAAGCATATTGACTGTAATTCGGAATAATAAGAAAAGTACAATTAGTGTTGTTAATAAAAAAAGCAGAATGCCGATTTTTTTGTTAAGGCTCATAAAAGTTTATTTACTCATTGTCTATATTATGCTTTTATTTTGGGAATAATTCCTGTTAAGTCAAGCATTAAAATAACCAGTAAAACAATGTGTTTTTTTCTGGGTAATTTTCAGGTTTTTTTATAAAACATGGAGGAACACATGGAAGATAAAAAATATGTTCAAAAGCTGATTGAATTGCTGCCACATTCGAATATTGACAGAATAAGATCTGTTGATTTAAAACAGGACAGCGAAGTATTTGAAGGGTCCCCCAAGAGGCATCCTTCCAGAGAAAATATTATTATGCTCATTCAAAATCCCTTTGATGAAAAAAAAGTTTTTTATGAATTTTCTATGGACACAATTTCTTCTATAGAAGAAATTGGAACTCTCAGTTCAGATGAAGGTGAAAATGCCTACATGATAAGATTGTGGGTGAAGAAAGGAAATTTTGCTATTAAGTCTGAAACTTTTATAGTGTAGATATATGGACAACAATGGACATAGTAACTATTTTATCCACCTCTATGGCGGAAAACCTTCACTTTATTTCTTTTGGCCTGCTTATGCTCGCAGGTCTAAATTTCCCTATTTCTGAAGATCTTGTTTTTATTATTTCAGCATCAATTGCTGCTACTATAATTCCAGAAAATAAATATCTTATTTTTGCCGGCTGTTATTTGGGAGCATTTCTAAGTGATATAGTTGCCTATTTGCTGGGAAGATACGCTCTTTCCCTTTTATTTAAAACCAGAATTTTTAATCGCAAATCTACAAGGAAAAGAATAGTTCTTATTGAATTTTATTTTAATAAATACGGAGGTCTTGCTCTGTTTGTAGGGCGTTTTATACCTTTTGGAGTCAGAAATATGATTTTTCTTACTGCCGGAATGGTAAAATTCAGTTTATTAAAATTTGTCGCTGTTGATCTTTCTGCTTTAACAATTACATCAACCCTGCTTTTTTATCTTGGATACAAATTTGGCGAAAATATCGATACAGTACTGCACTACTTAAAAAATTATAAAATTATTGCATTTGTAGCATTAGCTGTTATTTTATTTGCAATCATCTTTAAAATAGTCAGATCCAGGATGCGATAATATTTGCTTGACTTAATAGGCAGAAAAGTGTCGAAATATAATAATTAAAATTGGGTCCTGGTACACTTAATCCTCTAATAAGGTGGTTCCGGCAGGTTAATTTATTCTGTTTCCTTTTTAAAAGAAAAATTTTATAATGGATTAATATATATTAAATATATGCAGAATTTTAAATATCATTTATTAACAATTGTTTCTGTGCTTTTTTTTTCATATATTTTAGCTTATACTATAAATGGAATTATTCGCCATAGCTTAATAGTGATGCCCTCTGCCATGTTGCAATCAAAATCAAAACAAGGGTCTGTCTCTTCTCATGAACTCGTAAGCGTAGATTCTCTTGTTGAGTCTGGTTTTTTTCGTGTTGCTTCTTTGGATGATGAGGTTGAATCAGGATATTCCTCCCCTTCCGGGATTGATGATTTACTTCTCCTGGGTACAGTAACCGGGCCTGCAAATATTGCAGTGGCCATGATTCAAAAAAGAGGTGAAAAAAATGCTGGAATTTTCAGCTTATGGAAAGACGTATATGGATATCAGCTAATAGCGATTAATACAAATTTTGTATATCTTAAACATAATAGTGAGCGTTTTAAAATCGATCTTTATGAAAAAAAGACAGGTGCTGCCGGTTCATCCGGTGCAGCTTCATCTGGCCAGTCCAATCTTATAAAATCATCCCTGAGTAAGGCCGAATTTCAGCAAAATGTTATGAACAATATTGATAATGCCATGAGAGGAATAAGAGCCGGCCCATACAGGGAAAACGGTGTTGTGGAAGGTTACAGGTTGATAAGTGTGCGCCCTTTTAATATACTTTATAAATATGGTATAAGAAGCGGTGATATTGTTAAAAGAATTAATGGGAAAAAGATAGACAGCACTGAAAAACTATTTACAATGTGGCAGGGTATTACTGATGAATCAAAAATGACCGCAGACATTGATCGAAACGGTCAAATAGTTACAATTGAAATAAATATAACTGATTAATGGGATGACCAGTTAATGAATAGAAAAATTTTAGCTTTGATATTAACAATATTCTTTTTTTCTTTGAGCCTGATTAATTTATCCTATACCAGTTCAGGATTTACTCAGGAAACATCTGCAAAAAAAGCTCCCCCAACATTTGCCTTGAATTTTAATGATGTTGAAATATCTGAATTTATAAATGTAATGAGCCGTATTTTAGGGAAAAATATAATTCTCAGCGATAAGGTAAAAGGGAAGATAACAATAAGTTCTGCAAAAAGAGTGCCTGTTGATGATGCCTTTGATTTGATGAAATCCATACTTGAGATAAAAGGATTTGCTGTTGTTGAAACACAGAATTTAATTAAAATAGTTCCTGTTAAAGAAGCTATAAAAAAGAATGTTGAAGTTATTGTAGATGGAGATGATATCAATCTTGAAAATGACGATACAGTGACAGTTTTAATTGAGATTACAAATACTGGAGCTTCAGATATTCTAAATGTTTTAAGAACACTTAAATCTCCTGAAACAGACATTGTTCTTTTTGCGCCTTTGAATACTCTAATATTTAGCGGCAACTCAGGTGAAATAAACGGTCTTATTAAAATTGCCACTACTCTTGATAAAAAAGCAGCAACTATAAAAGATCCTGACTATGACAATCTGTCCCAGGAAGGAAATATTCATGTAGTTCATCTTGAAAACGCTGATGCAGTAAAGCTTGCAGATGTTCTTTCCAGAATACCCTTTTCCGAAAATGCAAAAATCAATACACAAAGGACACAGGCTCCTCCTGCTGGTGAAAAGAGGCCCGGGGCTGACTCACAGCAGAGCAATGTTAAGCTTTCTATTATTGCAAACAAAGAAACGAATTCTCTTTTAATCAGTGCCTCTCCTGATGAATTCAGGGAAATATATGCCATTGTAAAGCAGCTTGATTCTGTAAGACCCCAGGTTCTTATTGAGGCAACAATTGTTGAGGTAAATGCTGAATCCTCCTGGGGGTTGGGAATAGACTGGAGCCTTGCTGGTGAATCAGGTATTCATCAATTTGGAGGCAGCTCAGTTATGGGCTCAGTTCCAAGTTACAGCACTCCATCAGGCCTGTCAGGAAAAACTTTGGCAGTGCCTCTTAACCCTGGAGCAATGACTATTGGTTATATAAGCGATACATCAATTTTAAACTTTGCCCTGCTTAATGCAAGTGGTACAGATAAAAACATAAACATACTGTCAACACCACATATTTTAACCCTGGATAATCATGAAGCTGAAATAAATGTGGCTGAGGAAATTGCTGTTCCTACAAACAGCAGGATAACTGATGAGAACACTGTTTACTATACCTTTGAATATAAATCCGTGGGGCTTAAACTTAAAATTACACCTCATATTAACAGAGGTAACATGATTGCTTTGGAGCTTTTTACTGAAGTGAATTCTATTTTGGGAGAAACAAAATACCTTACATCCGGGACAATTATTCCTCCTGATTTAGGTAAAAGGGATATGAAGACCAAGGTAGCTGTTCCAGATGGGGAAACTATTGTTGTGGGCGGACTTATGAGAAATCAAAAGGTTGAAACAGAAACAAAGGTTCCCATATTGGGCGACATACCTCTTTTGGGATGGTTCTTTAAAAGCAAGTCCAGTGAAAACACCAAGACAAATCTTTTAATTTTTATAACTCCCAGGGTAGTAACAGAAACTGAAAAGATAAAGGCAATAACAGAAGAAAAACAGGATGAAATGAAAAAGATTCAGGATAGCTACAAGAAATAATCAATGGCTGATAAGAGATTATTCATAGGTAAAATCCTTGTTGATAAGGGTGTTTTAACTCCTGAAAAATTGCAGGAATGCCTTCTTGTGCAAAAGGGCTCGGATTTAAAAATCGGGCAGATCATTATAAAAAAAAACTATGCTGAAGAGAAGGATATTTTTGAAGCCCTGGCATTGCAAAATGGGCTAAAATTTATGCCTCTTCTTGATTTTCATGATGAAAATAAAATTCTCCTAACCCTTCCGCTGCATTTTCTTAAAAGCAACAGGCTTGTACCTTTTCATGTTGAAGATGACAGGATAAAAGTTGCTCTGGATGACGTGTTTAATCTCCAGCCTTTTGATGATCTGAGGAGACTTTTTCCTTCCTATAAAATTGAAAGGGTATTATCAACCGGGCATGAAATTTCGAGGCTTTTGAATAGCCATTTTGAATCAGCAGAAACCGCTTCTACAGAAGATATTATAGAGGATCTTGAAGAATCAGATTTTGAAATTCTATCAACTACAGCATCAGAAATCACTGATTTGCTGGATATGGCAAATGAAGCACCTATAATAAAGCTTGTTAATACTATTATAAGGCAGGCTGTTTCAGAAAGGGCCAGTGATATTCACTTTGAAGTATTTGAAAAGGATATTGTTGTTCGATTCAGGATAGACGGTATTCTTTACAGAATGTACACTCCTCCAAAAAAATACCAGGAAGCTGTTATTTCAAGAATAAAAATAATGGCAAACCTTAATATAGCTGAAAACAGGCTTCCCCAGGATGGAAGAATCCAGATAAAAATCGGAGGAAAGGAGATTGATATAAGGGTTTCAGCCCTCCCTACTCACTATGGAGAGCGCCTTGTTTTAAGACTTCTTAATAAATCTGATATTGACTTTAGCCTTGATTCCCTTGGCTTTTCAAAAGCTATGCTGAAAAAATACGATGAGCTTATAAATATTACCCATGGAATTATTCTGGTTACAGGCCCAACCGGAAGCGGGAAAAGCACAACCCTTTACAGCATGCTTACCAGGCTTAACAGTAAGGAGGTCAACATTCTTACAGTAGAGGATCCTATTGAATACCAGATATACGGCATAGGGCAGATGCAGATAAGACCTAAAATAGGCCTTACATTTGCATCAGGCTTGAGATCTATTTTAAGACAGGATCCTGATATTATAATGGTTGGAGAAATTCGTGATACTGAAACTGCTCAAATTGCAGTTCAATCAGCATTAACAGGTCACAGGGTTTTTTCCACTATTCATACAAATGATGCTGCCTCAGGTGTTACAAGGCTTATGGACATGGGTATAGAGCCCTATCTTATTACCTCATCTATTAATGCTTTTCTTGCACAAAGGCTTGTGAGGAAAATCTGTCCAAACTGTATAGAATCATATAAGCCGGACCCTAAAGAACTTCTTCGTGCAGGGATAATGAAAAGCAGTCTTAAAAAAGGAGTACTTTATAAAGGAAAAGGCTGTGATAAATGTCTTAACACAGGCTATTCGGGAAGAATAGGAATATTTGAACTTCTTCCTCTTTCTGATGAAATCAAGCGGCTTATTATGACAAGGGAGGATGCAGGGAAAATAAAAGCCCAGGGAATAAAAGAAGGCATGGTTCTTCTTCATGAAGATGGTATAAGCAAGGTGATTGATGGAATAACCACCCTTGAAGAAGTAATGCGGGTAAGCTGAGGGATTATCTATGCTGTTCCATTATAAGGCATTGACAAAATCTGGTGAGGAGATTACAGATATAATTGATGCACCTGAAGAGGCTGCTGCTGTTCAGAAGATTCGAAATAGTGGTAATTTTGTTATATCCATTAAAGCAGCAGATTCAGCAGATAAAAAAACATCCTCTTTTAGCATAAGTAAAATTCGTGATCTCTTATATGATTTTATTAATAAATCTTCAGCAAAAAAGCAGGTGGGTCTTTTTTCCAGGCAGCTCTCAACCCTTCTTCGCGCAGGTATGCCCTTTGTAACAGCTCTTAATGATATTATTGAGCAGATTGACAATAAGGCTTTTAAAAACATCATAATTGATATCAGGGAAAAAATTGAAGAGGGAACATCCTTTTCCAATGCAATTGCCAGGCATAGAGATATTTTTTCAGAAATGTATATAAGCATGATCCGCGTTGGGGAGAATTTGGGCTCTCTTGATGAGGTAATTGAAAGAATGTCTGAAATGGAGGAGAAGAAAGTTTTCCTGAAAAACAGAATAAGAGCAGCTCTATGGTATCCTTCATTTATGCTGGCTTTTTCATCTATTATTGTTGTTTTTCTTATGGTTAATATTATACCAACTATTACAGGGATATTTGTAGATCAGCAAAGAGAACTCCCCTTGCCTACTAAAATTGTTGTAGCTATGAGTGATTTTTTAACCACATTTTGGGTTTTTATTCCTCTGTTTATTATTTTTTTAATTTATATATATTCAAGATACGCTGCTACAGATAAAGGGAGAAAAAAAATTGATGAGTTTAAAATGAAAATTCCCATTGCAAGCAGGCTTTACAACAAGGTTCTTGTTTACAGGTTCACACTTAATCTGGGAGTGCTTGTTTCCAATAAGGTTGATCTTTTAAAATCATTTGAAATAGTGAAAAAAATTGTTGATAATGTAATTGTTGAAAAGAAAATTGAAGAGGCTGCAAAAAATATTCAGGAGGGAGTTTCAATTTCACAGGCTTTGAAAAAGCATGATTTTTTGCCAAGGCTTGTAATTGGAATGATTGCAGCTGGTGAGGCAAGTGACAAGGTTGATGAAATGCTTCTGAACATAGGCAAGGTTTATGAAAACGAAATAGACATGACTGTTACAAGTATTACCGGCATGATTGAGCCTATCATAATAATTGTTATGGGATTTTTAATTGGTATAATTGTACTTTCTGTGATGATGCCTATTATGGAAATGAATCTGCTTGTAAATTGACTTAAATAGCATATTAGATATAATTAAAGAGGTCAAAATGAATATTAAAACCCGTTTTATAAAGCTTATAAGGATTTTAAAGAACAACCAGGGCTTTACACTTCTTGAGCTGATGATTGTAGTTGCAATAATTGCTATAATGGCAGGCTTTGCAGTAACAAGATTTACAGGCGTTCTTGATAACACAAGGGTAACAGCAGTAAAGACCGATTTTAAAACATACGAGTTTGCACTTGAGGCTTACTATATGAAAAACAGTCGCTATCCCTCTTCAGAAGAAGGCCTTCAGGCTCTTGTTGATGATGGCTTTGTTCAGAAAAAAAGCGATGCACTTTTAGATCCATGGAAAAACCCGTATCAGTACAGGTATCCTGGAGAATATAGTGACAGCCCGGAAATATGGAGCCTTGGAGCAGATGGTACAGAAGGTGGAGAAGGTGCAAATGCTGATATTTTTAACTGGGATTGATGTTGAATCCCCTTAACAGCAACAGGGGGTTTACCCTTATAGAACTGCTTGTTGTAATTGCAATACTTGCTGTTATGGCCCTTGTTGCACTTCCCCGTATTTCAGGATTTTTAAATTCCCAGAGGCAGGATTCTTCTCTGCTTTTGGCATATCTTACAGCAGTATCTGATGATGCATTTGTTTCAGGCAGGACAAACTATCTTTTTATTCATCTTAATCTGCCTGGCGATGAAAGCATGTTTCCTGATGAAGACCTATTCAGGGAAAGAAATGCCTTGAGTGTTCACAACCTTTCAGACGAAGAGTTTGTGATTAATTCGGCAAAAATACTCTCCCCAAGAAGTTTTAGCAGCTCCTTTGTTTTTGACAGCGTAATACTCGAAGGCGGGAAAATCATTGAATCGGGAAATGTGATTATACCCTTTTATTCAGACGGAACAAGTGAGGGTTTTTCTTTAAAGATTGTGTCAGATGAAAACCAGATTTTTTTCAGAAAAAACATAACCGGCAAATTACCCCTGATCCAGGATGATATTTAAAGGCTCTTTAATGAATAAAGAAAAAAAAGGTTTTGCCTTAATAGAAGTTCTAATTGCTGTAACTATTCTCTCAGTTGTTCTTTTGAGTGTTTATTCCGGTATTTCTTCAGGAATAAATATTATTAATAATAGCAAAAATACTACTGAAGCTGTTGTAATTGCAAAATCATTGATGAATGAATTCAGGATCAATAAAATGCGTGGACCGGATTTGCACGATGTTGATGTTGAAAGTAAACCAGGATTCAGATATGACAGGGTTAGCAGGCGTTATGAAAACCCCCTTTTAGGGCCTCTCCTTGCCCAGCAAACAGATATAATTGTTAAATGGGATTACAAGGGCAAGGAAAATGAATTTGTCCTTTCAATGGTATATCAGTTAAAATAATGAAAAATCTCAGATTTAATAATAGCGGTTTTACACTTGTGGAAATGCTTGTAGCAGTTTCTGTTTCCTCTATAATTCTTCTTATGATTTATACTGCCTACAGCTCGATCTTAAAAACTGTAAATTATGGTACAGCAGTTTCTTCTTATTATGAAAAATTAAATCTGGTTTTAAAAAAATTAGACAGAGATCTTTCCAATATATACTGGCGGGAGGATGGGAAAGCTGTTTTTTTATGTACTGAAAAGGATAAATCTTCTCTTTTAAGTTTTGTTACTTATGATTACAAAAATAACCGGATAATCAATAATATCAAGCATGGTCATCCTTTTTATGACATATACAGAGTATCATATTATCTTAAACCTGATGATTCAGGGAGATATTTCAACCTTATAAGAAACAGTGAATTTGGTTTTGAGGCAGATTTTGATGAAACCGGATTTGAAGAAACACTCCTTGATAATGTGATAGAATTCAAGGTTTCCCTGCCTTTGCGCAATGACTGGGTTGATAAATGGGACACAAGAGAAAACAGGCTGCTCCCTAAAGGAATTAAAGTAATTATTTTGCTGGAAAATATTTCAGGGATTCAGGAGAAATATGAAATTTTAACTGTTCCGGATATTGCAAATGATTAAAATTATTTCTGCTTTTATTGATAATTATAACAGACGAAAAAATATCCTTAACACAAAAGGTGTAAGAGGAATTTTTGAATTTAACAGGGGTTACATACTCCTGATAGTTCTTGTGATTTCTGCTTTTCTTATATCTGTAACATCTGATTTTTTTCTTCGTTCCCATACCTATATAGGATATCTCAAAAGGTTTAAGTCTGATGCTGCTGCTGATTATATTGCCTATTCCGGATTTGAACTTGCAAAGGCTGTGCTTGATGTGGATAGGCTTGGCCTTGGGGGTTCCTTTATGCAGGGATTGAACAATGATAAAAATATTGATACCTATAAAGATATATGGGCCCTTGATTTTCCGGAAATTCCCATAATGGATGGCTTTGTAAAATTTGAATTTGAGGATGAAAATTCCAAGATCAATTTAAGCGTTCTTGCTAATGATAGAGTTGAAAAAACTCCTTTTTATAACATGCTTCAGCGTTTTTTTCTTGATATGGGATTGCCTGTTGATCTTGCTGATGCTTTGATAGACTGGGTAGACCCTGATGATTTCCGTTCTCCCTATGGAGCTGAATCTTCAGGATATTATCTCACCCTTACTCCTTCCTATTCTGCAAAAAATGAAGCCATGGACAGTATAGATGAACTTCACCTTGTAAAAGGTTTTTCCCCTGAAATTATTTATGGTATTGGGGGAGGAAATTATGGAATTGAAAAAAATATTGTTGAAGATAATAAAGGAACAGTTAAAATACCACTTAATAAATTGGTCGATATTACCGGAGAAGAAGAGGCTTTTGAACCGGATTCTTCATTTCAGGAATCTGTTGAAGAAAAATTTGGCAGGGAAAAAAATAGAAGGCTTGATAAGTATTTGCGTGTACATGGGAACAGGGATAATTTCACCTCTGAGATTAATAGGATAAATATAAATACAGCTTCTTTTAGAATACTTATGGCACTTACTTCTTCAATAACAGAGGATAATGTAGAAGAAATCATACGCAGACGGCAATTGCAGCCTTTTAAAGCAGTGAGTGAAATAAATTCCTTTTTAGGAGAAGATCATAATCTGGGAAATCTGCTAACAGTAAAATCGCAGATTTTTAAAATAACTGTTACTGCTTCAGTTGAAAGCGGTTTTTCCAGGCACATAGTCTATTATGACAGGGTAAACAAAAAAATATTAGCATACACTAAAGAGCAGTAGGTTATGGAGGGCTTCTTTGTTTGATAATATTGCATCAATAGATATTGGGTCATCATCTATCAAAATAATGAAGATAAAAAGAGGATTTAAAAAGTTTGATATAACCTCTTTAATTCATGAAAAAATAGATCTTGATCTTGCTGAAAAGGATTACAATGCTGCTGTGATAGAATCATTTGACAGAATTTTAGAAAGTCATGATTTGTCAGATTGCCGCATTATTACCACTGCCCCTTCAGAGGAGATGGCTATTCGTGACATAATCTTCCCTTTTTCAGAATCATCAAAAATAGCAGCAGCAGTTCCTTATGAAGCAGAGGAAACTCTCCCCTTTCCTATAAGCTCAGCATCATATGATTTTCAAATGTTACCAGAAAATCCTGACAATTCCAGAAGTGTTATTTTTGCAGCTATTAAAAAAACTTTACTTTCTGAAAATGTTGAATTTTACAATAGCCAGGGTCTTTTCCCTGTTTTCTCAGGCCTTGAATCTAACGGACTTTTTCGCTGTTATGAATATTTTAATACTGTTGATGCTGAAAGCCTTATTTTGCTGGATCTTGGCTATAGCAAAAGTATTATAAATATTATAAAGAATAATACTGTTTCATTTATGCGGATAATTCCTCTTGGACTGGAGAGTTTAATTAGCTGGCTTTCAAAAGAGCTTTCTGTTTCTCTTAATGAAGCAATAAAAATTTTTGAATCCCTTGACATAGATGTCAGCAAAAAAGATGGCAATTCTAAAAACGATATTTATAGAGATTTTGGTCTTAGCAAAGCAAAATATAAATCTTTATATGATAACACAAAAAATCTTTTTCTTGAAATATGCAAAGAAGTTATAATTACTATTAATTCTGAAAGTTCCAAAAAAGAAGAATACATGTTCAGCAGAATAATAATATCAGGTGGCGGTTCTAATGTGAAAGGGCTTTCAGGACTGGTTAGTGATGTGATTAATATCCCTGCAGTTTTTATGCCTTTTTTTAATGAATACCCGGATCAGAATATAAAAAGCAGGTTTTCTGTTTGTTTTGGGAATCTGCTTGTTTTTATGAATCATAAAAACAACTCCATAAATCTTTTAAAGGGCGACCTTCTTCCTGAAGGTTTTGAAAAAGGGCTGGAAAAATATAAGCTTCCTTTGTTTTTTGTTTCTGCTGCTTTAATTATACTTATTTTTAATTTTATAATTACTTTTTTTCTTGCAAGCAAAAATAGCAATTACTATGAGGATATTTTAAAAGAGAGATATAAAAAATTTTTTGACACACAAAATGCACCGGATGATCCCCTTGCTGAGGCTTTAAAAAAACTTAATTCTACAAAAAAAGAACTTTCTGTTATAAAGGCAGTTACTGGTGAAAGGGATTCCTTTATGAGTCTTATTTCTGCTGTAATTAAAAATTTTCCTGATTCAGCTGGTTTTGATTTAAAAAAAATTACCTATGATGGAAATAGCATAGTTCTTGATGGTGAAATTAGAAACAGTGCAGAGCTTGAAGCTTTTAAAAATAATCTTCGTAAATCGGAAATCTTTGAATCTGTCAGCTCAGACATAAGGGATTCAAATTCTGCCAGGAGCCTTTTTACAATGACAATTAAACGAAAGATATTATAAGGGATAGGTTATGTTTAAATTATCCAAAAGAGAAAAAAAGCTTTTACAAATTCTTGCTGTGCTTATTGGCATTATGTTTCTCTATTATTTTTTTATAGTGCCTGTAAAGAATTTTAAAACAAGAAGTGATAATTTAAATAAAAGCAATCTTGATAAGCTTGTCAGATTTGATGAGCTTATTTTTCAATATAAAGATACAGTAAATGAAAAGCAGCGCCTTGAAAATGCTATTATTTCAGGAACTGGAATATCTACTCTGGTTGATGAAATCGGTCTTTCTTTAAATATTTCAGGAAACAAGGTTTATCTTCGTGAAAGGCCCGGGCGAATACAGGAAGGAATCCAGATAATAACTACTGAGCTGAAATTTGAAGGTCTTAATATTCAGTCTTTGCTTGAATTTATAAGCAGGCTTGAAAATTCCAACACTATGCTTAAAATCAGAAATATGACACTTACAGCAGGGCTAAAAGATACAAATAAATATGATGCTGTAATTACTATTGTAAGTTTTTACAGGAGATAGATAAAATGCAATTAAAAGATTTGCCTGTTAAATTAAAGGAGGTGTTATTCCGATTTGTGCAGGTTATAAAGGGGCTAAAAGAGCTCCCGCATTTCTGGAAATATATATTTCTGGCATTCATTTTTACGCTTTTATTTATAGTGATTACTTTCCCTTATGATAGATTAATAAGCAGGCAATTGCAGCAGTATGAAGGTAAGGCCTTTAGAACTGCTTCAATTAAAGATATTAAATTTTCATTTTTTGGCAATACTATTCTTGACGATGTTTATTTTGTTTTAAATAATAATGATGAGATAGAATTAAAAAATTCAATTATAGCCATAAATAAAAATCCCTGGAAATTGCTGTATAAAAAAAATATTGTAACAGATTTTCAAATAAGAGGATTCAAATACCTCTCTACTAAACTTGATGCAGCAGTAAATTTTAATGGCAATTCTGACGTAGTTGTTATCAATAAAGGAGCTCTGCCTGTTGAAGGCTGGGTTAAGCTTTTAATAAGCAATGCTGTTTTAAAGCTCGATGAAATAACCTTTCAGGGACCGCTTGGTCCAATGATTTTGAAAATAGGCACAATTCAAATCAGTGCTGTTAACTGTGATCTAGACATGGCTTCAGGTGTTATTAATATTGCCAGATTTGAAGTAACAGGTGATGACCTTTCTGGTTCTGTTTCAGGGAATATTAAGCCGGAAAATTTTCTCCCGGGCTCTTCATTAAATCTCACTGTGAATGTAAACCCTGATTCAGCTGTTTTATCCGAGTACAAAAATATTGTTCAGTCCTTTGTGAAGAACAATACCCTTACCTTTTATGTAAAAGGGACATTTGCAAAGCCAAATATAGGTTTAACACCAGGTGATTAAATTATGAAAATTGAAATGGCACGTCATTCCGGTTTCTGCATGGGTGTCAGAAATGCTGTTCTTAAAATTGTGGATGAGCTTAACTCTTCAGATGAAAATATATTTGTTTATGGCCCGCTGATTCATAATCCCCAGTCAATTGAGGTTTTGCGAAAACGGGGGCTTATCACAATTAATTCCCTTGATGAAATTAAAGATAAACAGGTAGCTATTAGAACACACGGCATTCCTCTTTCAGAGAACAGGGAAATACGAGGAAAAGCTGCACGTACAATTAATCTGACCTGCTCACGCGTAGCCAAGGTGCAGTCAATCATAAAAAAGTATTCACGTGATGGTTACTTTACAATTATTGTTGGGGACAGGGATCACGCTGAAGTTATAGGATTAAAAAGCTATGCAGGATCCGGCGTATTTGTTGTGTCACACAAGGATGACATAGATCGAATACCTTTATCTGAAAAATATATTGTTGTTTCTCAGACAACACATGAGCGCGCGCAGTTTGAAGATATTGTCAATGCCATAAAAATGTCTTTTACAAATGTAAATGTAATTGATACAATCTGCGATTCCACCAGACTTCGTCAGGACGATGTTATTGAAGCTATTAAAAAAGGAATTGATACTCTTGTTGTTGTTGGTGGTAAAAATTCAGCCAACACCTCCCGCCTTGCTAAAATAGGTATTGATAATGGAATTAAAACATTTCACATAGAAACAGATGATGAATTAAAAACAGCAGATTTTAAAAACTCAAATTATGTTCTTGTAACAGCAGGGGCATCTACGCCAGGCTGGATAATAAATAATGTTCTGGAAAAATTATACACAATAAAATATTCCAAAAGCAATGTTTTTACTAAAACATTAAAAATGTATTTTGAATTCCTTGTAAGAAGCAATATAATTTCTTCAATAGCAGCTTTTATAATGGTGCTTATTGCTCAAAAGTTTGCAGGTCTTCAGCCTGAATATAAATCGGGTATCATTGCTTCTCTATATATTTTTATAATGTATTCAGTTAATAATTATTTCGACAGGCATTTTCTTGTTAAAAGCAATTCATATAAGTACAGTGTTTATAAAAATTTCGGGCTATTGCTTCTTTCTTTATCAATCCTTGCTTTTTTTATTTCTTTATATCTTGCTTATACATTATCGCCTTTACTAATGTATACTATTCTTCTCCCCTATTTTTTTGGAATTATATATTCAGCGCCATTTTCTAAAAGTATAATAAAAAAAATAAACTGGAAAGTTTTTAAAAAATTATATAGTTCAAAGATAATTACCTCATTTGGATGGCTTGTAGGTGTAATTTACGTTCCTTACTTTATGCAGGGTGTTGGTGCTTTAGAATACACAGCAATGGCCTTATTTTTTTGTCTCTTTATCTTTTTAAGGAATACAATTATAGATCTTGTAGCTTTTCAGGGTGATTTAATTCTCGGCAGGGATACTCTGGCAACCTGGCTTGGAATAAAAAAAACATCTGTTCTTGTTACAGCAGCTACTGTTTTTATAATAATATTTTTTTCCATAGCAGCGGTTTATTCCGGGCAAATTAACTTCCTCGCCTTATTATTAGCCATAGGATATTACCTTGTTATCTTTTATAAAATTATTAAAACTGATTATTTCATATCATTAAAATATGAGTTTATAATAGAGGCTAATTACCTGATTCTTTTAATACTTTATTTTATTCTTTGAAAGCATGTTTTTTTAATTATATTTTTTAATCCGAATTAAACCTTAATCAGCTTAACCATAGGTCCTGTTTCTACTAATAATTCCTTATCAGCTTTGTAAATGTCTCCATCCATAGTATAGTCAAACTCCCCGGGATAAGTGAGCTCGATTGTTTTACACAAGGCATTATAATAGCTTTTATCATTTATTGTAGTACCAGTGCGGAGGCGGTTGATGTTTTTTAAAAGCTTGCCTGGAGCCATTGCTGTAATGATTACCTGAAAACGATCTTTTTCTTTAGATGCTATGGAAAGAGGAGAAAACCCCATGCCAATATGTTCTACAGTACCAGCCAAGATTCCATTTACAGGATTAATTTCTATTAAGTTCTTATCAATCCGGATTTCTCCATGCATCCAGCTGAATATTTTACCATCCTCTACATTTTTTAAACCTTCGTAAAAAGCAGATGATGCAACCTGAATATTTCGTATAAAACCCTTTTCTTTCCCATTGTAAGCTTCATTAAGAAAATTTGTTACCACTCCTGTGCCAAAGAGAAAGCAGTATTTATCATTTATTTTTATAGTATTCCTTTTATGAATTTCAATTTCTTTTTTATTGCTTATAGACCATAGCAGTCTTTTAATAAGGTCCGGTCCTTTCCCCTGGAGTTTAATAGTACGTGCCACATTGTTCATTGTGCCCTCACGGAGTATGAGAATAGGCGGGGTATGTTCTTCTCCGTATATGTGCATAAGCTCTGTAACAGCCAGGTGTAGAGTGCCATCGCCGCCTGCAATACCTACATAGTCACAGCTGTTATTTTTGAACTCTTGTATAATCCTTTGAATATCATCTATGTCTTCAGTAAGTTTAATCAAAAGGTTATCAGATTGAATATTGGTATAGTTTTTTAAAGATGATCTTTTTGTGCGAAATTTTTTAGCATTAGGATTTATCAGTATTCCAATTTTTTTCATTCTTATATCTCCTAAATCTCCTGGAGAGATTTTAAAATTATTTTTTAAATATAACTTTTTAGCAATTTACAATAAGTAAAATTTAATGTTGCAATATTATTATTTGGTTATTTTATGTTTTAATATCATTAAATCGAAAATATTAGTACTGGTAAATATGTACAATAAAATTTTATCCAAATATATAAATAATGAGTTAAGAACCGATTTTTTATCTTTTGATCTTATACATGTTGAAGAGCTTCTTAAAAAGCTGAATAATCCTCATCATTCTTTTAAATCTGTACATATTGCCGGAACCAATGGGAAAGGGACTACCTCATCTTTTATAGCATCAGCGCTTTATTTATCCGGGTATAAAACCGGGCTTTACACCTCCCCTCACCTGATTAAATTAAATGAGCGGATAAAAATAAATAACAGGGAAATATCTGATGATAGGATATACAGGTACGCCTCAAAAATTGATGATATTATCACAGGAAACCCGGAGCTTAAACCTACATATTTTGATATTCTCACAGCAATAGCTTTTTTGCATTTTGCTGATGAAAACATTGATATTGCTGTGATTGAAACAGGATTAGGCGGCAGACTTGATTCAACCAATATTCTTATGCCCCTTGTGTCTGTTATTACAGAAATATCAATTGATCACACTTCTGTGCTTGGTAATACAATTGAGCTCATTGCTGAAGAAAAGGCAGGAATTATTAAAAACAATATTCCTGTAATCAGCTCCTGCTCTTCAAAGCAGGCAGTTGATATTATATCAAAAACAGCTTTAAATTCTGGTTCTATTCATTATGCGCTTTCAAAAGATTTCAAATATTCAAATGTAAAGGATATTGACTCAGGTTATACCTTTGATTATTTTCCTCCAAAACCCTGGGAGCCAATAAAGAATTTACATATTTCTATCCGGCCTGAACATCATGTGAAAAATGCCTCAGCAGCTGCTACTGCGCTTTTGCTTCTTAAAGATAATGGTTTCCCCAGAATATCAGTCAATTCAATTGTTACTGCATTTGCACAGGTTACTCTAAAGGGAAGATTTCAGGTTTTACAAAACAATCCTTTTATACTTTTTGATGCAGCACATAATTATGATGCCTTGAATAATCTTTTAACAGCTGTTAAAAAATATTATCAAAATAGAAAACTTCATATTATTCTTTCAATCATGGCAGATAAAATAACTCCTCAGATAAAAGAATTGCTTTATCAGCATAAAGATTTAATACTTTACTTTAAATTTACAGATGAAAGAATATATATTCCTGAACATGGTGAGTTTAATATAATTACTTCAGATATAAAAAGAGTAAAAGAATTTGTTTTTTCTGAGGCTGATGAAGACCCTGTAAATTTGTTCACAGGAACCTTCAGGCTCTATAAACATATTCTTGATTTGATTGATGATAAATAAAATGGACCCGGAAATGGTAAAAGATGAAATTAATATTTTGAAACGAGCTCTAGAGGCACGGGATCTTTTCAACAATAATGACGTCACTATTTTAGAGGCTTCACAAAATTTAAGGGAACTGATACAGGAAAGGGATTCTTTATTATCAAATGAAAAGCTCCCTGCTGAAAAATACACTCATCTTAAAAGCATGTTTGTTGTGTACAACAATGCAAATTTTTCTGATGCAACTCTCCTGATAAATATTTCTGAAATCAGTTATGAAATAATCAATTTTGCTGGCAATGATGATCTTCTAAATAATATATATAATTTAATGGATCAGGATAGATTTTTCTATAAGACTCTTGAGCAATTAAATATTGGCGGCAAGACATACCGATTATTACATGAATCCATGAATACTGATGAAGGAACCTATTCTGTTATAACTTTATCTGAGTCTCCTTTTATGAGAGGAAGCAGCTTTCACATTTTTTGTGATATTATTATGGACCTAATAAAAATGAACAGCTATTCTTCGCAGCCAATACATTATGATTTTTTTGAAGAACTTTCTGTAGAAATAAACAGTTACCTTTCTAAAAATATAGCCCCTGGGGAAGTGAAGGCCTGTATTTTTAATTTTAGACATATTGGTCATTTTTTTAAAAATATGGGATTTTCTCTTATCCTTGAGCTATCATCAGATATTGAAAAAAAACTTGCTTCTTTGTTTAGTGTTAATTCCAGTATATTCAGAATTTCTCTATCAATGTTTTTAGTAATTAACAAGGGTGAGATTCAGGAAAATACAATGTTTGAAGAATGTTGCAAAGGTAAAATTGACTTCAATATCAGGGGGATTATACTGCCCTATACATGTACATATATTGATTGTGAAAGAGAAACAAGTTCCTATACAGTTCTTCAGAAAATATTAGCTACAAAGGAATTTAAAAATTATTAAATTTCAGTTAACATTCAGGATTCAGTTTCAAGTCCCTGCTGTTCTTTTTTTTTGTTTATTATATTGGCATAGTCTTTGATCTTCTCAATTTCAATCCCAATATAGTTGTCATTATTTTTGTTGATAATTTTATTTTTTAATAAAAATTTAGTCCCCTCTGAAGCAATCTGCCTGCTGCTTTTGTTGAGTGGCAGATAATTTTTTTCAAGATAATCATCTATATGTCTTTTAAGTTTTCCCTGGCTAACTGAAAAATTTTTTTCAGAAAGAATGGCACATATTACATGGTGAGGAAGAATGATTTCATCTCTTACCCAGATATTTTGTATAAGTTCAGGTATGGATGTAAATGCCAGGGACTGCCGTGTAAAATCAGAAAGAAAAAGAGGCATGGAAAAATGAAGGTGCATCTGCTCTGTAAAGATTTCATTTGTTTCTGATTCTTTTACTTTGTTTCTATAAAGTATTTCAGATGGTATAAGAACTATTTCTGTTGCTTCCTGATACATTACTTCATGAAGCAGCTGGAAAAAGTTTTCACTTAAATCGCTTATTTGTGAATTTTTTTCAGGTTCCAGTTCAGGGAAGTATAATACTGGCACTCCATTACGAATTAAAGTTGAAAGGTACTGAATTATACATTGTTTATAAACAATATTATCAAGTTTACTTCTATTGATTATAAATCCGCCGCTATTGCGAATAAAAAACTTTTCAAGTTTTCCATTTATAGCATCGCTTGAAATAAAATACCTGGGTACAGGAAGTTTACTTTTTTTAATAGCAAAAATATAGTGAATGCTATCCAGTATATTTTTATATCGTGCAACGTATATAATATTAACATTGTTTTCTATTCTAAGAATATCCTCTATATCCCCTGTGATTGAAAGGGAATTCTTGTTTCCCTTTAGTTTTTTCCAAAAGTATTTGAAAGAAAGAAGTTTAAAGAATATATTTTTAAAATAAATATTGTGATGATCAATAATTTCATTGAGATATATGGTGATAATTTTTTTAAGTAGTTTTTCGTAATTAGTGGGTTTTAATTCCTTAATCAGATTAAGTTCATCTTTGTAAAATTCATGATCTATATTGTTATCTATTTCAATAAAGCTTTTAAGATTATTAATTACGTAGTCTATTTCAAGTTTATGTTCAGAGCTGTCAGGACCAATCTTTTCAATGATTTTATTTATAATGAGTTTTTTAAATGTTTTTCCCCTGACACTTTCCAGCCCCTTTTGTTTTTCCTTAACATGAAGCTTTGTCTCTTTGTATATTTCATTATATTTTTTAGGATTTTTAATTGTTTCAATTAAAAGAGAAGGATCTTTTTTGTTTAAAAGTACCTCATAAAGAGACCTGTATACAGGTATTGATACTGAATGGCGATCTGCCAGATCCATCAATGGTTCAATAGCATAGGCTCCTTCAGCAAGGTAGCTTAAATTACGGCTTATTTTTTCTAGAACGTGTTCCGGTCTGAATCTAAGGTAAATTCTATCATAAAAAGAAAGGCTTGAACCTGTATCAATGATCTGTTTAGCAATTTCTTTGCCAAAACGCCTGTTTCTGCTATGAGCGCTAAGTGCTGTTGCAACAAGATCCCCTGTTCCGGAAATATCCACAATTGTTGATGTATGAGCACCAATTGCTTTGCCAAGAGCAATCATTTCTTTTAAGGATTCTGTAATAAGGGCACCAGCCAGATTATCACCGCAATTTGGCAGTACACTTATAATTCCTGCTGCTATTGCTGCAGGATTTTTTAATGTTCCTCCAAGGTCCAGACCTAATACATCATCAGTCTCTCTGCACTGAAGAAAATCACAATTCAAAAGATCAGAGAAAAATCTTCGGTCTATCGGCTTTTTCCCTGCCACAGTTATACAGGTGTGAAATCTTTTAACCACCTCTTCAGCGTGGCTGGGACCGTAAATACCTACAACTTTATTTTTATATTCAGGAGCGAAATGTTCAATAGCCTGGGATATGGTCATTACTTCGCCTTCAATCTTGACAAAGCCTTTTGTAAGATATGAAAGTGGAACCTCTACATTTAAAGTTTTGGTTATTTTTCCCATTATTTCAGGAATTGCTTTTGAGGGTGTGGCAATGAGTACACCCTGGGTATCAGCCAAAGCATCCTTAAGACTTGTAGTAGCAACAATATTTGAAGGGAGCTTTGTTCCAGGCAAAAAATCAATATTTATATTCTGCTTATTTATTGAATGTGCAGTTGATTTTTCATATGACCACATTTTTACAGTAAGACCGGGATTATTTTCAGCAATTACCATTGCAACTGCTGTACCCCATGACCCGGCACCCACCATTGTAACGCATTTAATTTTAGATTTTTCCGCCATTATATTCGTTTAAATTTATCTCTCATAAAATAAGGTTTCTTATTCTTTTTATAAAACATCTGGTTAAAAAGTCTGGATTATTACATGTAATCAAGATAATCCTTAAGCTTTCTTGCCCTGGTGGGATGCCTTAACCTTCTAAGTGCTTTGGCCTCAATCTGCCTTATTCTTTCCCTTGTAACTTTGAAAACATAGCCTACTTCCTCAAGAGTATGAGAGTAACCATCATCCAGTCCAAAACGCATCCTTATTACTTTTTGTTCCCTTGCAGGGAGAGTATTCAGGACTGTATTGATCTGCTCATTAAGAAGCCTCTGTGCTGCAGTATTGGCAGGTGAATCCACTTCTTTGTCCTCGATAAAATCGCCAAGCAATGAATCCTCTTCTTCTCCAACAGGTGTTTCAAGTGAAATGGGCTCTCTTGCAACATTTTTTACAGCCTTAACTTTTACTACTGGCCAGCCAAGCCTGTCTGCAAGCTCTTCCGGATTTGGCTCTCTTCCAAATTCCTGCTGAAACAGCCTTGTTTCACGCATAACCTTGTTGATCTGTTCAATCATATGAACTGGAACCCGGATTGTCCTTGCCTGGTCAGAAATAGCCCTTGTAATTGCCTGGCGAATCCACCAGGTTGCATAGGTTGAAAATTTATAGCCTTTTCTGTATTCAAATTTATCAACAGCCTTTATAAGGCCAATATTTCCTTCCTGTATAAGGTCAAAAAAATGCATTCCTCTATTTGCGTATTTTTTAGCTATTGAAACAACAAGGCGAAGGTTTGCATTGATCAGTTCTTTTTTTGCTCTCTGGATCTTGCGCTGTCCCTGCCCTGTTTGTTGGCCCCAGCTCATAATTTCATCAGCTTCTGCACCAGCTTCCTGTTCAATTCTTCTTATTTTTCTTTCATTGTTACGAACATCTTTAACAATATTAAGAAGCTCATCCTTGTTGTTAAGATGTAATTCTTTTATTATTTCATCAATATCTTCGTCTTTTTCAACTTTACGGGCATAATGCTTGAGTTCTTTTATATCTTTATTGTAGGTTTCTTCTATTTCAGAAAAAAACTTGTTGGTTTCATCAATTCTTTTGACCATTGATTGTATTTTATTTGAAATTTTTGAAATTTCATCTTCACTAATTTCAAGCTCTTCAACAGCCTGGCGTATTTTTGCCTTCGATTTTTTAATATCTTCATTGATTTTATCAAACTCAGGAGAGGTGTTATCATATCTTTTTAATTTGTTTTGAAGTTTAATTATTTTTGAATCTTCTTCAATAATAATCTTCATTTTGGTTGTATATTTATTTTCAAGTCCAGTTAGATCTATTGAAGAAAAATAGTAAAGCCTGTTAATTTTTAAAATATCAGTAAGTTTAATTTTCCCGCTTACAACTTTGGAGTGGTTTTTTATCAGCTCATTTATAAGGAGTGTAGATGTAATTACAGCTTTTTCAATAAGTATTTCACCATCTTCAATGCGCTTTGCAAGATCAACCTCCTGCTCGCCAGATAGCAGAGAAACTTTCCCTATTTCTTTTAGATATAAGCGTATAGGATCATCAACATGTGAAGTATCTTCATTGGCAGAAGCTGCTTTTCTTGTTGTAGATGTTTTTTTCTTTACAGCTACTTCAGGGACTGCCTTACGTGTTGAATCTTCCACTACTTCAATTCCAAGCTGATTAAGAAGAATGAAAATATCATCTATCTTTTCAGAGTTAAGCAGCTTGTCCGGGAGTATATCATTGATCTCGTCATAAGTAATTTCATTATTAGCTTTACCAAGCTCAATAAGCTTTTTCACTTCAGCTATATTTTCTAATACCAAATCACCTT
>CAZYPA010000002.1:0-55026 GCA_964649175.1 uncultured Leptospirales bacterium
ACTGATATAGATAATATAATGCCGCCTGTTTCAAGGTTTGCATCTAACAGCAGAACTGAAAAAAAACAGACAATAATCGAGAAGCTGCTCGCCTTTTTTGAAAAATACTTTGGCCTGGTGTAAATAAAAAAACTGCCTTTTAAAGGCGGTTTTTTTATGCCTGTTTTTTATTTATGATACGCTATCCCATCTGCTGTGGCAATTAAAATATCCCCGGTGCTTCTTACATCGATCTTCCATAGGCTGACCTTTTTACCAATTTTAACAGGTATGGCCTCACCAAAGAGCTTCTCCCCTGCCCTGGCTGATGCAACATAATTAACTGAAACATTAAGGGACATGGCAACCATTCCTGTTGAATTTGAAGCAACAGCAAGAGACTGGTCTATAAGGGCATAAATAATAGCGCCATGGGCACGTTCAACTGCATTAAGGTACTCAGGAATTATTGTTAAAGAACACCTGGCATATCCTTCCTTTACTTCATCAACAACTATTCCAAGAAATTGAGCCATGGGGTCTTTCCCCACTACATCCCTTGCATAGCTTACCGGATCATTAATATAATCTGACATGGTTATCTCCTGATTGAGACAATCTTTATATTTATTTTTATCTCAATATATTTTATTTTTTTCAAATGATGAACATTTCTTTTTTGCTTAATTTATCAACTATCAGGTCCATTCATAAAGAATAATAGATGGAATAACAATGGCTGCTGTTTCTCCGCGCAAATGATTAACACCTGCATTTACAATTGTCCAGCCCTTTTCTACTGCAATATTAAGCTCTTTTATGGAAAATCCACCTTCAGGTCCAATCAAGAGGTCAGCTGAAAGAGGGGAATTCTTTCCTCTTAAAATGGATTTTATGGGTGTATTGCCATCAGGGTGAGCCAGAAGTTTTATTTCACCAGCAGCATCTGCTATTGCTGTTTTAAAATCAACAGGATAGCTTAACACAGGAATCTTTTCCCGCAAACACTGCTTTGCTGATTCAGAAACAATTTTTTGCCATCTAAGGATTTTTTGATCTGCCTTATCCCTTAAATCCGGTATTGTTCTTTCTGAAGTTACGGGTATTATTTCAGAAACCCCTATTTCAACGCACTTTTGCAAAGACAGTTCAAAGTTAGCCCCTTTAAGAATAGACAGATAAACAGTAAGATATAAAGACTCTGTTTCAACAGGATATTCTTTTTCAACAAATGCAGAAAGACAGGTACTGTTAACAGATAAAATTTTAGCCTCACAGCCTATGCCGTCTGTTCTTCTCAAAACAATTTTATCACCAGGAGAAACCCGCCTCACCTTTACCAGATGATGGAAGTCATTTCCTGAAATTTTCACAATCCCGTCAATAATATCGCTGCTATTAATAAAAAACTGAGGCACTCTATTCTCCTAAAGTTTCCGGTCTAAATATATCACTTCTAAAAGTAACAGTCTCATCAAACCTGGTAAAATTTAATATTGTCACTGTGCCATTCCTTATATCAAGCATGTCATACCTTATAGGTATAATGCGATTCCCCTTTTCCATGGTTTTTGAAAGTGACAAAAATTTAAAAATCACCTTATCCCTGTCATGAAAATCTATTCTCATTGGAAGGGACTTATCCTTGCTTGCATATAAAGTCACAAGTCCATACTCGCCGCCCTGAAAAACAGGGGTAAGATCAAGCCTGTAGCAATCAACTCCTTTTATAAGACTCTCCCCTGTGATGCGGGCTTTATAATTACTCTGAAACTCGGAATTTGAAAAATCAATAAGATTAAAGTTTGTTGCAAGGAGTGAATCATATTTATCTATTCCCATTTTATGAAAGAGCTTCAGGGCATGAGTGTTGTAAACCCAGATATCCTCACCAGACATTTTATATAAAACCTTAAGCTCCTCACCTCTGGAGGTATTACTGAAAGTGAAAAGAAAATCTGTCCTTGCTATGCTCCCAATAAAATCTATTATGTGGAATTTCCCGTCAGGAGCGATTTGCTTTATTCGTCCACGCACCTCCCCTTCTGGATACCTCATAATACTGTCCACCCTGGCTAAAATTGCCTGAGCTGTAATTTCTATTTCATCTGTCCGGGAGTAAAGAAAAACAGGAATAAAACAAAATGATAAAAATAATAAAATATAAAACTTTCGCATCAGGGAGTATCTATCTTTATTTTTCTTCTTAAAAACAGCCCTGTAAAATATGGAAGGCTTATTTTATTCTCTTCCAGCTTATAAAGGTCTATAAAAGATTCCTGATTTGATTCTACAAATTCAGCTGCTTCATCCAAAGGCAGGTCGTATAAACCACTTAAATGGTCTGTCATTTCTCCAAGGTTCCAGTCAAAATACTCAATACTTCCTTTAATAAAAGAAAAATCTTTTAAATTCAAAAATGTTTTAAGATCATCTTTAAGATAATAATCATTGTGAAGGGGGAAAAGAATTCTCATGTAATCATCATATACTCCATCCAGATCATCATCATGAAGCACAACCCCGCCAAAAAGGAAATAGCCTTCAAAATTCAGGGCTCTTCTAAACTCATCCATTACAGGTGCAGATTCGATTATATCAAAATTATCAACGCATATTATAAAATCCGCAGCATAATAATCAATAGGGAATTTTAAAAACTCTCCATTAATAAATCTGATATTTTTTATAACAGGGTTGTCTTTATTTTTTTCAATAAATTCATTAATCACTCTTAAAGAAGGCTCAACAACTATTAAAACTGTCTTATCATAGTCCTGCATAATATCAAGAATGAGGTTTCCGCTTCCAATGCCGGCTTTTACAACTACTTCCGGTTTATATGTGGCAAGTACATCATAAACCCGCTCCTTTAATAACTCGTGTCTGGAATCAGGCTCAAAAAAATACTTCCTGGTTGATTCATAAATACTAAACGCCTGAAGTTCTTTTAATCTGCTCATTATGGCATCCTGTAAAATATTTACTCTATTCTTTAATTACTAATTTAATTTATTACTGATTAAATTCAATTAAAATATATTTTAAAACTCACATGACAGTAAAAAATGAAATCTGAAAGATTTATCTCCACTTACGAATTATTATTGACACCCCCCCTGTGAGTAAATATATATCTATTAATATCAATTTTACTAATTTTTTTCCACATTATGAAAACATAGGCCAGACTTTAATCAAAATATTTACTAAAAAATCTTATTAGATGACCAGTGTTCCATAGGCAAAAAATTTTGCACAATCAAAAGAGACTACTAATCAGGAGGACTCTCTATGTCAGAAGATTCCATCTCTTACAGTTCCTATAAGGAAGAAAGGGATCTTATACTCGAATACAACCAGGTTTCACTTGATAATGCCAGCATAGTTAATATTATAGATATTGGCGTAGATAATATTACAAGGGAACAGGCTGTTTACAAAATCATCAGGATGATAGAAGAAAAGGGTGTGCATCACGTTATTTCACTCAATCCCTATAAACTTCACAGATTCAGGACAAATACAGACTTAAGGCTCATTTCTGATAAAGCCAATATGCATATAGCATCAGGTGCAGGCATAGGCTGGGCTGCAAAATTTTTAAAAAATCCGCTTAAAGAAAGAATCGGTCTTTTAAGCTTTATGATGGAAATCATCCGCCTTGCTGAAATTAAGGAATATACAATTTTCCTTGTTGGCGGGAAACCTGAAATTGCTGAAAGAGCCTATTTTAACATAAAGAAATCTTTTCCCAATATCCGTATTGTTGGCCGCCATGGAGGTTACTTTGACGAGATCAGGGAAAAAGCTGTTATTGAGGCAATCAGAAAATCTGAAGCAAACATTGTCTTTGTAGGCCTTGGTTTCCCTAAAGAAGATAAATGGATATATAAAATCAAAAGCGAATTTAAAAATACTGTTTTTATAAGCGTAGGCGGAAGCTTTGATACAATATCAGGCGAGAAAAGAAAAGCCCCTGACTACTTTATGGAAAATGGGCTCGACTGGTTTTACAGAATTATTACAAGGCCATGGAGAATTGGAAGATTACTAAGAGTTCTTCTTTTTTTCCTGACAGTAATTATAAGAAGAGTATTTAAGAAATAATGTTCATTGATAAATCAAAATATTAAGATATGCCCCCCTTTTGGGGGTTCCTGGGGAAATTACTTTTCAAAATCCCACTTCCCGGCATGGGTGCTTCTGGCCACATTCAACTCTTTTTTTGTCACTTTACACCTTCCAAAGGTAAAGCCTGAAAGTTCAGCTTTATTATTACATGATCTGCAGTGAACAATCGCACTCCCATCCTGAGTCCAATCATTAATTTCCGTGTATCTGGAACCGCATCTTCTGCAAAAAACAACTGAAACAAATTCTCCCATACCTAAACCTTTCACAAAGAAAAAGCTGCCACAGACACATCCCTGGTCCATTCAAGTTTTTCTGTATAGTTATGTACATAATCAAGAAGACCGTCTATATTATCATTGGCCTTTCCTTTTTCTTTTTCAAGAAACCCCATAATCCCTGCAAGACCAATAGCCCTGCCCTGTCTGTTTTTTATTTCCGGCAAGCTTCCTGAAAGCAGAATAAACCTGTCTTCAGGCTTAAGGTTTATTTTCACAGGAGATATATAAAAGTTTTTATCTCCCACATATCCCCTTGATCTATCCTTAAACCTGAGATATCTGGCTTTCCCTTCTCTCACAAGCACAGGACAGGCATCCCCTGCATTTACAAATTCAATTTTACCCTGTTCAAAATCAATGTTAGCAATAAAAAAAGAGAAGCCCGATCTCCTTATAATTTCATCTTTATAAATAGTATTAATTTTATTTACAATTTCAACAGGTTTTCGAAAACCCATTTCCACCAGAACCTTTAAAATTCCAAAAAAAGTTGAAGCCCGTAAAGCACCTGGAATCCCTTTTTGCTCCAGATTTCCCATGGCTAATATTGCAAAATTTTCACTATATTCCTTAAAAAAATGAAATACCCCGCCAACCTCCCTGGCAGGTAAAGCCCTGGCAGCAATAGTATATTTATTTTGGAACTGATCAATAAGAGGAGTAAGCGTGCCCTGAATAGATTTAGCAACTATAAGTTCACTGGTTATTCGCTCTTCCTCTATAGATCTCTGAAAAAAAATCGCATTTTGAACTGCCAAAGCAGCCTGGTTGGAAAAAATCCTGAAAAGATTCATATCGTTTTCATCAAAGCCTTTTCCGGAAACCCGGTTTATTGCCTGGATAACACCAATAAGTTTTCCTTTAAAAAGAAGAGGGGAACAAATAATTGAACGCGTAACAAATCCGGTACTTTTATCATATCTGGGATCAAATCTGGAGTCCCTATATGCGTCATTTACAATTACCGATTTCCTGTTTTGGGCCACCCATCCTGCTATACCCTGACCAATTTTAACCCTGTATTTTTCCATTAACTCCTCGCCTGCATCGCCCAGGGCAACTTTAAAAACAAGCTCATTTGAGGCTTCGTCAAAAAGAAGAAGGGTACTGGTTTCTGTGCCCATAATATCCTTAATCATCTCCATAATAATAGAAAGGAGATGGCTAATATTCAGAGTTGAATTAATTATACCGTTGATCTCAACGAGTTTGGAAAGGTTTTCAACCTGCCTTTCAAGCAGCTCAAGTTTATCAGAATTACTTATATCTTTCATCTGTAAAATGAACAACAATAATCAGGTCATGTCAATAATTTTTTAGTAAACACTTCCCCATTTCATACTCATTTATATAAACAAGGCTTGACAAACAGAAGTAACACCCTAAAATATAAAATTATTTTTCAAACTCTACAGGGGTAAAACGATGATCACAAGTAAGGATAAAAGAAAATTTGAACGCTATTCCTGTAAAATAAAGACCAAATTCGATTATTATGAAGGTGACCCGGAAACTATTGACATTTACATGGATATTCCAGGAAAAGCCAAGGGGACAATTATAGATATAAGCAAAGGCGGTTTGCTTATTCTTAGCAATGAACGTATTACTGTTGGTATTCCGGCAATGCTGCACTTTGAAATTAAAAAAATAAAATTCGATATTCCGGGAAAAATTATACGAACAGGTTCTTTGGAAAACAATCCTTCAGAAATAGCAAAAAAAGTTCTGCCCTTTCTCTCTTCAGGCAATTATTACATTGCTGTGAAATTCAATGAGCTATTTGAAGAGCTTAATCCAGAGTTATTATAAAACATGAAAAAAAGAATTATTAAAATAAAAGATATTTCCCAAATAGATACATCTAAAGTATCTGTATATGATCTTAACAATAGATACCTTGATCCCATGGGAAATCTTTTTGGACTGAAATATAACCGGATTAAAAGAAAAATAGAAATAATAAAGATTGAAAGGGTTCACTCAAGCCAGACTCGCCAGTACAGGAAAAAAATATCCCAGCACAGAGAAACTGAAACTTTTTCTGAAACAGATACACCCCCTGAAACACCTTACCCTGACACAGGTGATGATAGTGATGAAACCGAATTTTTCTTTGAACCTGATGTTTTTATAGAAGAAGTTATCACTAACGTTGAAGTTCATAAAGAAAGAATAAACGGAATCATAATGAACATTGAAGATTCTTTAATTTTCCCTAAAGAAAATAAGATGGACTCCACTGAGTTTGAAGATATAGCACGAAATCTTGATATTGAAGGTATACTACAGCTTGAAAAACTGGACAGCTATTATAGAGAGCTCACCAATTACCCCAGATCAATTACCTATTACCAGGCCAAAATTGATGATGATGGGAAGGAGCTGATTGATCTCTTTTCCGGAAATAATGAAAGGACAATGAGATTCATATTTCTGTATGAAATGTCATCATCAATCAAAAGAATTTATACAGGCTTATATAAACATATAAAAAGACTGGATGATTTCACCTATTCCAAAAATCCTGATGAAATAACAACAATTTCAAAAACACAGAAACAGTCTTTTATTGATGCAAGAACTTCAATAGTTAATACAATGAGTGATATTGAAAAAATTCTTCAAACAAACAAAATCCTTCAGGCCTACTCGCTTAACCCGGACAACTTCTAAAAACTCCCTGACACTGAAAAAAGAAAACTATTCTTTTCTTTACTTTGAAGAAGATCACGAACATAGGCGCCCTTAATAACTGCCCCCTTTAACTCAAAAGAAAAGGCTATTCCTGCAGATAAAAAATTTTTAAAATCATTATTTCCCTTTTCATATATCCCATAATATAAAAGCGGCCCTGCGTAAAACAAAGAAGGATAAAGTTCAAACTCCACTTCAACTCCGGCTGAGTTTTTTAAATTTGATACAGTATAATCATTCATCCGGCCAGGCAGATGATGATCAAAAACATATTCCTGGAAAAGCCTTTCCTTTTCTGTGGTCATAAAAAAATAGTTTTTTAAAATCAAAGCAACCCTGCTGAAAACCTGAAAAGAAAAAAACGCCTCTGACTTGACCCTTAATACAGCTTTTTTTCCCAGGCTGTTGCTTCCTCCTCCTGTTTCAATGGAAAAATTTTTCTTTTCTCTTTTATCTATCACATAACTTCTGTTATTATAAAAAACTTTCACACCGCCATATCCTGAATAAGCGCTCGAATCTCCTGTTTCATTATAGTTTTCAAGAGCATAATAATCTCCACTAAAAACAATTGCAGCACCCATTGCCCCGAAAAAATGATAAACAGATATCTCAGGAGAAACTGACCTGTTCCTGTAAAGCATATCTTCATTCAAAAAATCTTTGCTTTCCCTTAAATTAAATCCTGACAATAAAGCTATATGATTAAATTTTCTGTTATAAAATACACTCAGGTTTGACATCCTGGCCTGCTTTTGTGCAAAGGATGAATTAAACCCCATGTGCAAAACGCTTTTTTCAAAAAGAATATCCCATGACACAGAAAGTAGAGCTCCATAAACAGGACTCCCTGTTACTGAAAAATCCAGCCTGTTAGTAATCTTAATAACATTAACTTTTATTATTATATCTTTATATATATCCCTTTCCAGCTGGATGTGAACATTGCTGTATCCATATTTTTCCTTTATCAAAGCTATATTTTTTTTAATAACAATCTCATTATATGGAAGGCCCTGTGGAAATATTTCATTCTTAATCTGCTCAGATTCATTTTGCCCTATACCTGAAACAACAATAGTGCTAACCATTGACTCATTGCAATAAAACTCAACAGTATGATCAGGCTTCACTACAATCTCTTCAATATAAAATGCACTGTAACCCTTTGCATGATAAAGCCTGGTTATATCTACGCTTAACAGTTTAAGCCTGTCTTCAGATATTTCCGGTAAAAACAAATATTCATCTCTATTCAAATCAACAATGCCGCTGCAGCCATAGTATTTAATATTATAAAATTTTTGAGCATTAAGGGATGAAACAAAATAAAACAGGGTAATAAAAACAATAAACATCAGAACAGGAAATTTATTTTTCATCAAAAGTTTTTACCTTCATAAAGCTTTTTATTTTAAACACAAAATCTGAAAGATTTACTGTTTCATTTACACGAACATTGCTATACTGAGTCAGGGTT
Organism: uncultured Leptospirales bacterium; assembly: GCA_964649175.1. Taxonomy (GTDB): domain Bacteria; phylum Spirochaetota; class UBA4802; order UBA4802; family UBA5550; genus JBBAGC01. The sequence continues at coordinate 8,572 of CAZYPA010000002.1, forward strand.
CTTACTATACCACTTGAGGTTCTGGCATGAACTTCAACCTCTGATGGAATTAAAATACCATTAACCTCTATATAGCTGCTATACAACTCCTTGACTGTTTCCATACCTGAAGAGTCAATAAAGTATCTTTTCAAAATACAGCCTTTTTCAGAATCTACCCATATTCTAAAGGTGCTTTTACTTTTAAGCTTAATATCAAAAACATGAGCCCATTTAAAAAAGGAATAAAACTTTTTACCTTTATAAATCAAATCAAAAAAGTTTCCTGCTTCTTTATCTGCCCTTTTTAAAAAAACAGGCAAAGACTCATTGTTCATGTTGCTGTTTCTGGAAACAAAAACAGTTTCACTTTCAGGGTAATACCAGAACAGCCCATCTTTATTATTTATTACAATTTGCCTTGAAGGAGAATAATAATCAATACGCATAAGTCCTGAACCTGTTGCGCTGTAATCCCCGGCAAGCCTATGGTATGATCTGTCCGGATAAAAAACATGCTGTTCAATAGAAGCTTTTATTGAATTGAAAGAGGAATAATTTTTTATTACTCTCTCCATAATCTGCTCCTCCTCTGAAGAAAAAGCAGGAACCTGTACCAGCAAAAAAAAGATTAAAATTGCAAAGGGGAATCTCATCAATAAACCTCTGTAAAACAAATCATAAATTTTAATTTTAAAAAATTTACAAATTTAAGCAAGGTTTTTTTAAACCCGCTGCAGGAGAATGATTAAATTTAATTATTCCTTGTACATTATTTTCCTTGAAAAATAATTCCCTTCTACTGACCTGTATTTAAACAAAGAGGAAAATCTGAAATATTAAAAAAATACAGCTTAAATCACAATGGATAATACATGGTTTTAAAAACAGTAAGTGACATCTTTAGCAGCTCTAAAGAATTCAAAGAGATTAAAAAAAACAAACAGACTCCAGTTTCTATTGAAGGCGTGTCTCCAGGTGCAGCACCCCTTATTATATCATCTTTCTTTAATCAGAACATGGGCCAAACCCTTGTGGTAGTAGAAACTATTCAGCAGCTCAACGACATATACCTTGATCTTTCATGTTTTATTGATGATAAATACCTGTTCAAATTTCCCTCATGGGAAACCATACCCTATGAATTCATGTCCCCATCTGAAACAACAGAGAGAGACAGGATAACAACCCTTTACAGAATTATTTCAAAACAGCCCCTGATTGTTGTTGCAACAGTGGAATCCATTACACGAAAAATTCCTCCAATCTCCTTTTTCCTGAAAAAAGGCCTTGGACTTGCTGCAAACGAGGAATACCCCTATGATGATATTATAGAAACACTCATACAATACGGCTATTCAAGGGAAGCCAGGGTTGACTCCTTTGGGCAGTTTTCTGTTAAAGGGAGCATAATTGATATATTCCTCCCATCCTTTGAAAACCCTCTTCGCCTTGATTTTTTTGGAGATACACTTGAATCAATCAGGGAATTTGACATAAACACACAGGTCTCCACAGGAGATGGAATAATTGAAGAAATTACCATTTACCCCAGAAGAGAGCTTGTTTTATTCGATACAGAAAAACGCAATCTTCGGGATTACCTTAGAGAACAAACACATGAAGCAATGAATCTCCCTGATGAAATAAAAACCTGGCTTAAAGAGGATGACTATGCCATTGATCGCATTCCCGGAATTGAGGAATTCTTTCACGATGTAATTGGAAGTGATACCCTTGAAAGTTATTTTGAAAAAAACCACAGGGTCTTTATGCTTGAAAGCAGCAACCTTGAAGCAGCATTTGATCGCATTGAAAAAAACTTTTCCAATCTCTATGCAAAAAAATCAAAAGTCATTCTATGCCTCCCGCCGGAAAAACTTTTAAGCAAAGAAACTTTTAAAAGTTTGCTGGAAAAATCCATTTCCATTCAGACATTCACAACAAGTACTGATGCCTTAACCTGGGACATTAAAAGCATACCGGGATTTCAGGGCAAAATAAAATCTGTCAGGGAAGAGATGAAAACCCGTATTCATGAGGGATATAACATAATAATGACAACCTCTTTTGAGGGACAGGCAAGGCGCCTTGCAGATCTGTTTATAGATTTTAATCCACACCATAATTTTGAATCATACAACAAAGAATCCCCTTTTAATATAATAATTTCTCCCTTAAACAGGGGTATTGATATTGCAGGAATTAAAACCCTGATTCTTTCTGACCATGAAATTTTTGGAAAAAGCTACAGAAAAAGGCGGTTTTTCAAAAGCAGAACTTCAAGGCCAATTGATTCTTTTCTTGATCTAAAGCCAGGAGATTATGTTGTACATATAAATCACGGTATAGGTATTTTTAACAGCATAGAAAGAATGACAGCCGGAGGCGTTGAAAGGGATTTTATTGTAATTGAATATAAAGAAAGTGACAAGCTTTACATTTCCCTTGATCAGATTAATTTTGTTCAAAAATACATAGGCATAGATGGAAGAAAACCAAGGATTGATGCACTTGGAAAAAAATCATCCTGGAACAAAATAAAGGAAAGAGTTCAAGGCGCTGTTGAGGAAATAGCAGGAGAGCTGATTAAAATCTATGCTCAAAGGAATACCCTTAAGGGATTCCGATTCCCCCCTGACACGCGCTGGCAGGAGGAGTTTGAATCACAGTTTGAATTTGAAGAAACGCCTGATCAGATAACCGCAATTGAAGATGTTAAGGATGACATGGAAAATGACAAGCCCATGGACCGCCTTGTATGCGGGGATGTGGGATTCGGGAAAACTGAGGTAGCCATAAGGGCTGCATTTAAAGCTGTGATGGCGGGAAAGCAGGTTGCCATGCTTGTACCTACAACCGTACTTGCAATGCAGCATTTTGAAACATTTAAAAAACGCTTTGAAGGCTATCCCATAAACATTGAAATGATGTCCAGGTTCAAAACCAAAGGCGAACTCACAGCTATCAAGAAAAAACTTTCCAATGCTGAAGTTGATATAGTCATAGGCACACATGCAATTCTTGCAAAGGATATGACAATAAAAAATCTTGGCCTGCTTATAATTGACGAGGAACAGCGCTTTGGTGTAAAGCACAAGGAAGAACTTAAGCGCTTCAGGGTAATGGTCGATGTGCTGGCATTATCTGCCACACCTATACCAAGAACGCTTCACATGTCAATGGCCGGAATACGGGATCTTTCAATAATTGCCACTCCTCCGGAAAACAGGCTTCCAATAGAAACATACGTAATAGAAGAGAATCCCGATATTTTAAGGCAGGCCATTCTTAATGAAAAAGCACGCGGAGGGCAAATATTTTTTGTACACAACAGAGTGCAGTCAATTGATACACAAATGATAATCCTGTCCAAGCTTGTACCTGAAGCAACCTGCTGCATAGCTCATGGGCAGATGAATGAACATGAACTTGAAGAGGTCATGATAGATTTTATAAACCATGAATATGATATACTAATAAGCACAACCATAATTGAATCAGGACTTGACATGCCCAATGTAAATACAATAATAATAAACAGGGCAGATACATTCGGCCTTTCCCAGCTTTACCAGCTTAAAGGCCGCGTTGGCAGATCAATAAAAAAGGCTTATGCATATCTCTTTTATCCACGTCACACAAGCCTTTCAGAAGAGGCACAAAAACGGCTGAAGGTTATTTCAGAATATTCAGATCTGGGCAGCGGATTTAAAATTGCAATGAAGGATCTGGAAATAAGAGGAGCCGGAAACATTCTTGGCCGCGAACAGTCTGGAAGCATAATGGAGGTAGGATTTGATCTTTACTGCCAGATGCTGGAAGATGCTGTAAAAACACTCAAAGGCGAAGAGATAAAGACATACTTTCGCACATCCGTATTTATAAGAACAAACTTTTTTATCCCGGACACATACATTGCTGATGAAAGACAAAAAATTGAATTTTATAAAAGATTTGAATCCTGTGACACAATTGAAGAAGTTGACAAACTTGAATCAGAATTAACAGACAGATTCGGGCCGCAACCCCCTGAAGTTAAAATGCTTGTTGAACTGGAAAGAGTACGGGCTCTGGCATCCTCCTTGCAAATAGATGAGATTCTGGAAGATCCGAGAAAAATTAATATTAAAATAACTTCCTCCTGCCTTATTCCTGCAGAGAAGCTTATCAAGGAAATTTCATCCGATTCCAGGCTAAAAATAGATTCAGCAAATCCTGAAAACCTTCTTTTTATGCCTCTTGCTAAAAGCTCTGAAAAAAAACTATCAGAGCTTAAAAAATGGTTGCAACAATTCCAGTGATTAAGTCTATACTACATTAATATATTATAAACCCCGAAAAATTAAAAATAAGGAAAATACAATGAAAACACGAGTTTTAATACTATCTCTCCTGTTGACAATTACAGCAATATTCTCAATATCCTGCAATAATACTTCAGGCGAATGGGCTGCAAGCATAGATGACAAGGTAATATCTATTAAAGAATTCAACAAATTCTACTACACTCAAAACAAAATGATGGCAAATGTTGCTTCTAATGAGGATGTGGATCAGCTTGCTGATGATCCTGCTTATGCAAATCATCCTTTTCTAAATAAGACAAATTTTCTGGATCACCTTATAGCACAAAAACTGCTATACAATAAAGCAATGAAAGACAAATCTATTGATAAAGATGAGCTAAACGCAATCCTTGAAATTACTAAAATTCAGACAGCTTCCCAGTATTATCTTGGCCAAAAGCTTAAAGATAAAATTGAAGTAAGCGATGAAGAAGTAGCTGAATTTTACAATAAAAACAGAAGCCAGTTTGCAGGAAGAACAGCCAATGAAGCAACCGCATATATCAGGCAGCAGCTTATATCATACAAATCCAGGCAGGAAGCTAATCAGTATGTTATGGAGCTTCTTGCTGAAAGTAAAATAAAAAGAGATGGGCTAAAAGAATATCTTGCAAAAACAAAAAAATCAGAAGATTCTGAAGAACAGGAAACAGAAAAATAAAACTCATAAAGTTGAACTTAAAATTCATTATATAACTATATAATCTGCACAGACTTTAAACCCCCTCTAACAGGGGGTTTCCTGCCTAATTATGTAAAAATAAGCCCTTAATATTGTTCTACATTTCTTCTATAAATATTTAATAAATATTATTTAGATTACATTTTAATATTGACTAATTCTATATTTCTATTATATAATATAATTAATCAATTATTAAAGGGGTAATCAGATGCTGCACAAAAAATTTAGAAAAAATGTTATTTTAATTGCTATCATTTCTTTTGTTATGCTTTCATGCAGTACAAAAAAAGGTCTGATTCACACTTCCGCAAAACTGCCTTCACAAGCCAAAGTTGGTATAGTAATTGATTCACCCAATAATCTGAAAAACGTAGTCCTGGTTACCTTCATGAAGGAAGGATTCAGGGTTAAAGCCTTTAATGCCTCTGATCTCTACAGCATGAAGGATATTTTCGATATTGCAGATATGAAGAAGCTCTCCTATGAATTAAAAGAAGAAAATGCCGCAACAGTCTCAACTTTTGAAAAAACTTATGATAATATATACAAGCTTCATATTTACAATTTTGAACTTAACAAGGCATCTACTCTGCAACAGATAAGAAATGACTGGGATGTTGATTTTTTAATAGTTCTGGATCTTAAAGACTGGGAAAAGGTAAGCTGGGCCAGGGTAGTAAATCTTCGAACGCTTGATATTGAATTTATTGAAAACTATCCTACAAGATATAATGACAATATTGAAACTATAATTACTCATTTTGCTAAAAATATTATCAGCAGATGAAAAAGCTCACACCTATAAAGGCTCTACTTGTAATAATTTCAATTCTGTTTATTACAGGCATACAGCCCCATAAGCCGGTTTTTGGCATTAGCACAACATCTCTGAACACAGCTGATTTAAAAGGGGGTGGCTCCATTGCTGTTGGGAATTTTGTTAATACTTCTTCCAAAAATGATTTTGATTATCTTGAATCCATTTTACCAACAGCCCTTGCCAGTTCCCTTAATACAAAATACAAAATAGATATAATTAAACCACAGGAAATTGAAAAAATTCTTAAAACAAAATCAATTGAAAATTACACGGAAAAAGACCTTTATAATATTTCATCATACATAAAAGCCAAATATTTTGTATATGGCTCTTTCGAACCTCAACAGAATAATAAAATTAAAACAGTGATTCACATTTACAAAGTCAATTCATCAAACATTTTCACCTTTACAGATGAGGGCTTTCTTGAAGTAGAAATATTCAGATTAATAGACCGCATTTCAATGCATATTAAAAACATAACTGATCCTGCAATGCTTTATAAAAGTGAAAACCTTAAACAAAATTCCAGGCTGGCTGTTCTTACAAATATTCAGGGTGAAGACCTTAATAGCCTTTACTCTGAAATAATGAACCATGGACATAAACTCAACTCTTTTCAGGGGAACAGTATTTACAACAATATTGGCAAAGAGGATATTGATAAGCTTTACTACATAAGCTCAGAAACAGCTTCATTGCGTAAAATCCATGACAAAAATGCAATTAAGCTTTATTATGGAACCTGGGCAGGAAAAAATCATTTTAAAGACATTAAAGAACAACAAAAAATATATGAGAAATACACATTTAATGATGATATTATTAATAAAAAGACCTTTGTTGCAATAAACAAGGCAGCACCTGGCAAAATAGATTATCTGCTTATAATTGGATTTAACAAAAATAAAAAGAAAGCCTGGATACGGTGTGTAAACCTGAATACCGGGAATCTGATATTTTCATCAGCAACAGTAGCAGGAAGTTCTATAAATGATGTTACGCAAAAAATACTTACCTATATCTCTTCCTGATTAAAAAATTCATCCTGACCTATTTTGTCCGGAATAATATCTCCGCCTCCTTAAGGCGTCCGGCTTTTCTGTAAATTCGCAAAAGAGAAAGCTTAATATCTTTATCTCTCCGATTTTCATTGTATGCACGTTCCATAAAAAATATAGCTTTTGATAAATCTGCCAATTCCTCCTGACAAAGACCCATATAATAATTTATTTCATATCCGCTATATCCTGCTTTATAGGCATAATTAAGCCTTTCAAGAGCTTCTTTGTATCTCTCCCCCTGATAAAGAGATGCCCCATAATAAAATGCCATATTAGCATCATTTATCATCAAACCCTTGTCATAAAAAGAGACGATATCTCCAAAATGATCATTTCGGAAAAGAATCCGTGCAACCAAAACCAGCTCCCTTCCTTCAACAACCCCGCCCTCAAGAGAAGAAGCAAACAGCTCTGCGCCTTCAATTTCTCTGCCAAGCTCAATATAATTTAATCCTGCAATCTGCTTTAATTTATAATTTCCCGGATAAACCTTAATCAATATTTCAATATATTCATTCAGCTCCTTATGCTTCCCCTCTGAATATAACTTCATGGACTTGTCCATGTAAGTATTATTTTCACCAGTAAACTCAAAATACTTTCCCATATAAAACCTGTAAAGATTTTCATGGTACAAGTATGAAAAACCAGCAGTTAAAAGAAAAATTAAACATAGAACAATAATTGACCTTTTTGACAATGGGCTCTCCATAAAGTATTTCTTTTAAACAGCAACGCTGCCACAAACTACAGCTAAAAGTTATTATTAATTTAATACGCTATTACATTAAAAATCAACTAAAATCTTCATGGGTCTGTTTTTTACTCATAATAAAAAGCCTTAATCCGATAATTAATAAGACATAATCCGGAGGAATTCATATGCAATATTTGCAAAAACTGATTATTATATCAATCATTATCCTTACAATGGGTATAAACCTTTCAGCTCAAAATAAAAATAATGAGCTTAATACTATGCAAATTTCCGACAATATGAAGTTTCAAAATGGTGTCGAATTCATGAAAATAAATGATTACAATCGTGCTCTTAATGAGTTTAATGAATACCTTGAAATTTATATACATGGAATACATAGAGGAAGTGCCTATAGAGAAATAGCAAAAATCCATATTTCAAATTTTGATTTTCAAAAAGCAGTTAAAGCCTATAAAAGCATATACCAGGAATATAGCTACTCAGATGAAGGTATTGATGCTTACTTTGAAGCAGGTATATGTTATAAAAAAATGGGATACAGTAGCAAAGCCTCAGAAATTTTTCAGTACATTGCCAAAGAACATCCGGGTACAAATGCAGCTTACAATGCAGAAATCCAAATGGAATTAATTAAAATTATTTCCCCCTAAAAATAATTGACAAATTTCAATGAGACTTCGACAATGTCTTTCTGACTAGATTGATTTATTTCAGGCAGGATAAGCGAAAGTTCTCCATACCGTCTGTATACAGCAATTTTAATCACTAAAAACTAATAGAAATTATATAATACGAGGTATATATGCCATTTCACAAATTGCGAAATATTGGTATAGCCGCTCATATAGATGCAGGCAAAACCACAATGACTGAAAGAATTTTATTTTTTACAGGAACAACCAGGAAACTTGGCGAAACTCATGATGGCCAGGCTACAATGGACTTCATGAAACAGGAACAGGAAAGAGGGATAACAATTGCTTCAGCAGCAATTTCATGCCACTGGAAAGATTATCTGATCAATATTATTGACACACCAGGACACGTGGATTTTACAGTAGAGGTAGAGCGCTCCTTAAGGGTTCTTGACGGAATGGTAGCGCTTTTTTGTGCAGTATCAGGTGTTGAGCCTCAAAGTGAAACAGTCTGGAATCAGGCTGACAGATACAAGGTTCCCAGAGTTGCATTTGTGAATAAGCTAGATCGTATAGGCGCTGATTTCAATGAAGTAATTTCTCAAATGGATAAATATCTGGATGCCAACCCTATAAAATTTCAAATACCCATAGGTGTAGAAGAAAATTTCACAGGGCTAATAGACATTATAGAAGAAAAAGCCTATATTTTTGAAGAAACAGAAAGAAGAGAAGCTGAAATTCCTGATGAATACAAAGAAGCCGCAGAAGAAGCAAGGCAAACTCTTATAGAAAAACTTGCTGATTTTGATGAAGAAATAATGAATCTTTTTCTTGAAGGCAAGAATGTAAGTATAGACTTAATAAAAAAAGCAGCCCGGGATGCCACTCTTAAGCTCATGATTACACCGGTATTTTGTGGATCAGCTTATAAAAATAAAGGAGTACAGCTTCTCCTTGATGCGATTATTGATTATCTTCCATCACCTATTGATGTTGGAGCAATTATCGGGACAGACGTAGATGATCCTGAAAAATCTCATACAAGAAATCCAAGCATTAAAGAACCTCTTGCAGCGCTTGCTTTCAAGCTTATACACGACCCCTATGTTGGCCAGCAGACTTTTACCCGAATTTATTCTGGTGAACTAAAGCAGGGTATGCAGGTTTATAATTCCACTAAAGATAAATACGAAAGAATTGGCCGTATTTTAAGAATAAAGGCCAATGAAAGGGAAGATATTGAGGTTGCAAAACCTGGTGATATTATAGCTCTTATAGGAATGAAATACACCAAAACCGGTGATACACTCTGCTCCTCGGAATCGCCTCTTCACCTTGAATCAATATTCATCCCTCCAACAGTTATTGAGCTAAAGGTAAGCCCGCCAACTCAAAAGGAGAATGAAAAACTTGGTTCAGCTTTAAGAAAACTTTCAATGGAAGACCCTTCTTTTAATGTAAGATTCAATGATGAAACAAGTGAAACAATTATTTCAGGAATGGGAGAACTTCATCTTGAAGTAATTGTAGATAGAATCAAGCATGAATTTCATGTTGATGCAATAGTGGGAGAACCTTCTGTTGCTTTTAGAGAAACAATCACAACTGAACATGAAGTTAACTACAAGCACGCAAAACAAACAGGTGGCAAAGGTCAATATGCCCATGTTATAATGCGTATTGAACCAAATAGCGGCAAGGGATTTGAATTCGTTGACCATATTAAAGGCGGCAACATACCTGCAGAATATATTCCTGCGGTCAAAAAGGGTATTGAACTAACCCTTGCTGAGGGTGTAATTGCCGGATTCCCTGTAGTTGACGTAAAAGTTGTTCTTATAGACGGAAGTTACCATGCTGTTGACTCATCTGAGATGGCTTTCCGTACCTGTGCTTCAGTTGCATTTAAACAGGCATTTTTAAAATGTCACCCCATACTTCTTGAGCCTCAAATGAAAGTTGAGGTAAATACACCTGATGAATATATAGGTGATGTTGTAGGTGATATAAACAAAAGAAGAGGCCGCATTGAATCAATGAGAAGATACAGAAAGGGTGCGCAAAAACTTAACGGGTTTGTTCCTCTTATGGAGATGTTTGGCTATGCAACACAGCTTAGAAATATATCCAGCGGACGTGCAAACTACTCAATGGAATTCTTCAAATATATAGCTCTACCAAAAGATGTTCAGGAGAAAGTATTGAAGGATATCAATGAGGACAATAAAAAATAGATTAACAGTATAAATATAAAAGTAAAAAACACCCTGATTTTTAGGGTGTTTTTTACTTTTCAGGCTGAATAACTTTACCCAATGTTTTAATCCATTCCATATCTGCAGCTTCTTCAGATTTAAAAAATATGAGCAGCCTGTGAATTCTTTTACATGTTTCTGCAGAAATATGGTGCTCAACCTTACAAGCCTCCTCTTCTGCTATATCAGAAGGGAGTTGCAACACCTTGCTGAAAAACTCCTTAAGGCACATATGCCTGCTCATTACACACCTGGCAATAATATCTCCACTTTTTGTAAGTTCAATATAACCATATTTTTCATACTCAATAAAGCCCATATCCTTTAATTTATTAAGAGCTGAAGTAACACTGGGCATTTTTATTTTTAAAATTGCTGCTATATCCTTTACCCGCACCACCTTATTGGTATCAGAAAGTAAACCTATAGCCTCTATGTAATCCTCCATGTGAGGTGACAGAGGCGTGCTCGCATAAAGAGAGTCAATGTCTATTGAGTATATATCAATCACTACCTTTCCACCCCCTACATATTATTATCAGAAAACCTATTTCTCAAGTCGAAAATAAAGTCTTTCAAGATTATCAAGATCTTTTTTTACAACTGGAAGCAGGGGAGAATCCTTAAAAAATTTTTCACCTGAATCTGCCTTAGTTAAAAAATTTTTATAAATTTTTCTGGCAGACTCATGATCTTTTAATAAAGCATCTACCTGATAGATCTTAGCCATAAGATAATAGGCATCATCAATGGTATCCCTGTTGCTATAATACTTTATTATTGTTATTGCAGATTCAAGGGCCTGATATCCTTTGTTTAAACGAAGGTATATTTTCCCGACAATAAGAAGCGATTTATCAGAATATTCATTTTCAGGATAGGCATTAAACAATTTCTTAAAAGTTTCAATGGCCCCAGTTAAATCGCCTTTATTACGCAAAGCCTCCCCTGTATAAAAAAGAGAAGCCGGATATTCTCCTGAACTGTCACTTACAGCTGAAAAAAGATTAATTGCTGCATCATAATCATTTTTATTAAGATAAATTCTACCAGCCCATATTCTTGCATTATCCAGGAAAATGCTTTCAGGATAATTACTTAAAAGTTCATTAAAAGCAGAAAAGGAACTGTCCATCATACCGCTATTATAAAGCTCTATACCATTTTTAAGAAGTAGTACATCCTTCCCATCCATGAGTGATTTTTTTTCCTGCTCAATCCTTTTCCCAGCAGGAATTTCCTCTTCTTCTACTTCGGATTGAACATCCCTTATCTCGCCAACATCCTCTGTTCTGATTCTGTTATCACTCTCTTCAGTGAGAATACTCTTAATCATTTCCTCTGTTTTTTGATAATCCCTGGCAAATAAAGAAAACTCTGCACAAAGCAGAATAATAAGAATATTTATAAATGATATTGCTTTCATCTTTCAATAATCCCTGGCGTTTCCACAATTACCTCAGGTTTTAAATTACTCTCCTGTGACAAAGGTTTAACCTTATCACTGGAGTCTGATAAACCTTCTGTTTTATCAGTCTGATTGATAATAATACTGCTTTCATTCCTTATATCCCTTCTTTCAAGGGGTTTTACTTCCCCTGTTTCAGGAGTTGAATTATCTATATTTTCAGGTTCATAGGGTTTCTCATTTCTAATAGTACCAGAGCGCGTATCAATACCAGGAAGCATAGATTTAGGCTCAATAATATCCTTTTCCACATCAGGTACATCATCTGCAATTACCGGAAATTCGTAACGTTTAAGGTTGTTTATTCCAGATTCCTTTAAAATTTCAGATTCCAGCATTTCTGAAAAGTCCCCCCCTCTTTCTCTGCTTACCTTAATTTTAAAGGAATCACTAACCAGTTCTGCAATTGGAGGACTTTGAATTTTTGCAGAATCAATGCCCATATTATAGCCAATAGCAATTGATATCATAATGAGAATAAACATAATAAATAAAAATCCTCTCTTCACTGTTTCCACTGTCTGGAGACTGAGGGAGTCAAGCCACCTGTTCATTGATATTATAAAAGAAGTTATTATTTTAAATACTGAATTCATTTAACATACCTGTCTAAAATAAATACTACCCTGCACCTTCTTAAATAATCAAGGTTTTTTTTATCACTAAATACCCTCTTAATGTCATCATCAGAAATAACCGGAGATCCATTAACACTTTTAAGGGCAACACAAAAATACGGCTTCTTTCCTGCTTTTTTATGTTTTATCCCATCTTCTTCATTATAAACGTATGCAACAGCATTATGTTTCACTGCCTCAGCAACTGAAATAAAATCTTTACTGTAAATCTCAAGACCCTTTTCATTATAAATAACAGGAAGCAACATTGGCTTTATATTAAGGCCTCTGACATCAATTACAAGGGAAGTATAGAGTGTAGATATATCCCTATCATCTCGAAGAGGAAATTCCTTTTGAGGAAACTCATAATTTATTACCTTTAACAAATCCCCTATTTTAATTTCCAGCTTAATTCCCCTTGTCAGGTAATCAATATATACCTCTTTGTATTTCACAGTGGAATTAAGAAACACTGAAAAACGCTGCCTTACTGTTTCATCATTATCAATAAGTTCATGCAAAGTTGTTTCATTATCAATTCTGATTTTTTTTAAAATATTCACTGCAGAAACAAGAGCCGCATCTTTTGCTCTTTCAAATGCCCTGGAGCCAGCTTCTGCAATTGATATAATGCTACCTGTTTCATTATCCAGGGGATTTCCATTATTATCAGTAATAATAGTACTTTGTTCTGATACGATAATTTCTCCGGCAACCCAGTCAGATAAAACCGGTCCAGCATAGACCTGTACAGCAGCTGTTATAATGATGAGTATTTTGCCTGTTTTTTTAATTAGAGTATTCATTTTATAAAGGTTATTCCATGATATAAAATATTTTTTGCAACACACAAATTCCTGTTTTATTATCGGTAAAACCAGTATTTAAAGTTAAATCCCGCCAGAAAACCCATATCCGGAACTTAATATATAATCGCGTAGCTTCAAGGCAGAAATTCTTATCTCTTCAAGATACATTTTTTTTGCTTCATTTTCATCAATATTTCGTCTGGATAAATAAATATTTATTTTACGAAAAAATGGCCTGAACAGAGGATATAAATTCTCTGATTCAATCATCTTAATGATATCATCCTTATTATCATCTACAGCAGAAGACTCAAAAAAATAGATAATTTTCTCTATTTCAGAAAAACTTTCCATTAACGCTTTTTCCAAAGATTTTGAAGGAATTCCCTTTCCTGTTTTAAACACCTCATTTATAATCGAATCCGGACTTTTAACAGGACTTTTCTCAGAAAGGGCATTTTTCAGCTTTGCCTCAACTGTGTTATTTATTACAGCTCCTCCCTCTGTTGAATTTATAACCTTTACAGAAACCCTTGATGCGGAATCTTCAAACCAGGATTTATAAAGATCAAAAACAAAATCAGTTATTACCGGCTTGCCAGATCCATATCCAGGAACATATTTTATTTTACGTTTGCGTATAACACCCTGGTTTATGCATTCTAGATTCTTAAGCCTGTTAATTCCTGGAAGCCAGTCATCATTATGGTATGTCCCTGTGGAGTGAATCTCTCTTCCTGTATATGCCAAATCCTGACCAACCAGAATTATGGGGTTACAGCCAAAATTAAGAAGCATATCAAAAACAGTTGTTGCTACTGAACCACCAGACTGAATATCCCCAAAAAAACCTGTATAATTTTCTACCCAATCCATAACAGGGGTTGTTTCTCTATGCATACCTCCATTAGAATCTGTATAATATTTCGCAGTAGTACTTATAACCCTTGGTCCTTTATAGGAATCCAGGATAGATGGACAGCTGACTACATCAGCAACAAGAACTGTTTCACCCTCCTCTGCTCCCAAAAAATGTTTAAGGCTGTATTTCTGAGCATCCAGAGTAACTACAAAATGCGGTTTTATATTATGCTGCAAAAGCACCTTAAATGCTGTGTCAACAGCAACTATAAAGGCCCTGTTACGCAATGCTGCAAGTTCATGTATATTGTTTTTAAGAGAAGGTCCTGCGGAAACAATAATTCCAGGATAGCCCTTAAAAGTACTGAAAAATCGCCCAATCCCTTCTGAGGAAGAAAAATGTTTAATATTTTTAAAAATATTTCCTATCCATTTTTCCTCAAATTCAAATCGGGTAAGAAGATCACTCACTCTTGAAGAAACATATCTGGTTATATTTTTTATTATTTCATCATAGAATAAAGGATCTATCTGGTATGAAGGCTTATGAATATAGCTGGCAATGCCCTGAAACAATGCTAAATCAATTCTTTCAAAATAGCTTTCAATTTCATCAGATGAAGTTATAACAACGATTTTTTTGAAAACTTCAGGATTGTTTTTTTTGCAGATTTTTACAACTTCGGAATCTTTTTCCAATACAAGGATTTCACAATCTTCGTATTTTGCAGCAAGACAATTAACATGATATCCAAGTGCAAGGCCTGAGACAAGAATAACAGATGCCCTTCCAATGGTAAATCCCGAAACATTTCTTTCTGCTTCTTTAATCGGGTCATAGGCAGAATGAAGTCTTATGTCCCTTTGCTTTACAGATTCTCTATATATAAGCGTTTTAAATCCACTTCTGGTCTCTTCCACAAGATAATTTTTCATTTCTTATCCTGCAATAGATACGTGTTTTAAATAGCTTTCTTGCAGCTTATCATGAAATTCTTTCACATTTTCTATGGTTAAAAGGCCTGCCCATTTAAGCACTTCTGATTCAATATAATAGTAGCTGTATTTTTTTGTTTCAACCCCACAGAGCAAATTTGCAAGGTATGTTACATAGGTTAAGTCCCTATAATCTTTTTCGCTATTCATAGGTGAATGGTGATTATTTATAGCTATAAACAAATTTTCAGGAAAATTCCATTTTTCAGCAATAAGCCCGCCTATTTCAGCATGACTTATCCCAATGGAAATCTCTTCAAGAATCGAAGAAGACCGCAGCTGCTTATCTTTTGTAATTTTAGATATTGTGGTCACTATTGAACTATCCATTGAAAGCAGAATAATTTTCCCTATATCATGAAGCAGGCCTGAAATAAACGCAGACTCAGCAACAGCAGATAGGTTCTTTTTTCTGGCTATAAGCCTGGCATAAAAGGCAACCCTGGAAGAATGCTCCCATATTGCTTCAAATTTTTTATATCTGTCACTTAAAATCTTTCTTGAAGCACTTGCAGTTAAAATAAAATTAAGATTTCTAAAACCAATTATTTTTACAGCTTCTTTAATTGTAGTAATTCTTTTACCAGTAATAAATCCTGCAGAATTGGAAAGTTTAAGCACATCAGCTGTTAAGGATGGATCTTTAGCGATACTTTCTGCTATTTCCTCAAGAGTAGTATCTGCTGAACTGCACATGCGCTGGAGTGTAACAATATTTTCAGGGAATGCAGGAAGAGCGCTTACATCCTCAAGTACTCTTTTTTTAACCTCAGTAACAATCCTTTCCTCTTGAATCTCTTTGGGTACTCGTATAGAAACTGACACACCTTTTTTATCCGGATTAAATGAAAAATTCGAAGCACCTATACCTGAATTCTTCAAAAGGAATATCATAAGGACAAGGCCTAAGCCAGCACCTTCAGTGGAATCATAAACTTCATCATATGCATCTGCAAGAGATTCATATTCTATAGCTTTTTTTATTCGCAGATTAATCCTTTTAAATTCCTCATCAATTATTAATACATTATTATAAACAACAATTTCAAGTGCATTACCCTTTAATGAAAAAGTTACTGTAATAAAATAGGAACTTTCATAAATTATATGAGAAACTGCGTCAAGATTATATAAAAACTCCTCTTTAAATGAGCCCATTTCATTTTCATAGGCTTTTGAATCATTTATATCAATTCCTTTCCCAAGAAAATACATTCTCTTTAAATTTGCTTTAAAGGCATTATAAACTATTTCTCTTATAATGGTTATAACTGTTTCCAGGAGAAAGATATTGCCCATTCTGGAAAGGACTTTTAGCAGTACTGCATTTATAGTAACCAGGGAACTTTCATCAACAAACTTAAAGGAAAAATCTACAGCCTCCCCTTTAAGTATTTTTTCAGGATAATTTTTATCATCAATTAATGTCATTTCAGAATTCTTTTCTTATTCCTGTATTTAAAATAAATAAGAGCTATTTTGTTCATTTCATTTATCAGTAAATACAATTATAACATTAAAGCATTATATTAGTCTATCTTATTTTAATAATTTTTTTTAAATATGAGTTCAATATTTTCAGAATCAGATATATGATAAATATCCTCCATTCCTCCTTTTACTGCAATATTCTCATTGATAACGATTTTATTTACTATAAAATTTCCAAGAACCTGTTTGCAAAATATTATATTTGCAAATGAATATTGATCCATTTCAATTGCAGAAGGTGTGATATTATACTTAAAAAAAGTGTTTAAGATAATCCTCCCATCATCATAGTCCTTTATTCTTAAACGCATTAAGGGTTCTACACCTGGCGTGACAATTTCTATCTCTGATTTCCCTGATGAAATAACTATACTCTCCATTCCCTCTGAATAAGATCCTCGTAATGCTGCAAATGGGAGCAGGCAGGAAATCAGAATAACAACTAATCTGTGTGCATTTTTTCCTTTAAAATCAATAAGAGGTATAATAGAAAAAATAAATGAAGCAATTAAAATTAAAGAAAGAGAACCAACAAAATAATTCAGGTTCAACCCTGAAAAAAATTCAGTAAAACCGGCAAGAACAAGATAAAACAAATGAGTAACCTTTCCAGCCAAAAAAGCAGTAAAAATATTCAATGGATAAAGAATAAGGGCTAATAATGAAAACATCATAATAACAGTAATAAGGGGAACAGCAGCCAGATTAGCTGGAATAGAAGCCAGGTTTACCTGTCCCATATGATAAAAAATAAGTGGAACAGTAATAATCTGAGCAGCAAGTGTTGCTGCAAAGGATTTTTTAAGAAAACCAGGAAAAGCATTTAAAACTTTTAAATACCCTTTATAAAAAAGAATAATCGTTGCAGTAGCCCCAAAACTCAATTGAAACCCGGGACTGTAAATCTCCCATGGAAACAGAAGTAGAACAATTGAGCCTGCAATAAACAGGGAGTTTAATGCGCGAACTTCCCGATTTGCCATTACCTGAATATATACAACAGCATACATAATTGAAGCCCTTACCAGAGATATGGGCATATCAGTTAAATAAAGATAAATAAAAACTAAAATAAGTGAAATGGAAAGAAGAAGTTTCCTATTAATTCCTGCAAATAAAAACAAAAGAGGTATGGATGCAATGATTCCAACATGAAGGCCTGATGCAGCAAGTATATGCATTATTCCTGAATCTCTAAACCTGAGAATAACCTGAGTGCTGATAAAATTTTTATTTCCGGAATAAAGGGCTTTTATTATAGCCCCGCTCTCTTTGGGAAAAATTAAATCTATTGTTTGAAAAAATTGTTCGCGTAACATCTCCTTCATAGTATGACATTTTTTAATGAAGGTAATGTTATCTTCATTCACATAACCGCGAAAAACAATACCCTGCCTTAAAAGGTTTTGCGCAAATTTATTATTTTCATTATTATCAACTCTTTTTATATTTTTATGAACAGCTACAATATCACCTGGTCCAATATCAATCTCACCCTTAACAGAAAGCTGGCCCTTAAACTGGTAATTCTCTTTATCCTGAGTAGTAAAATAAACCTCTTTCCCTGCTTTATTGAACTTTACTTCATTTACAGTGATTATTGGATTATTTAAATATTCAGGAATGTTTTCAGATAATAAATTATTTTCAACTTTATCAGAAATATGATAAACAATAAGAGCTAAAAGAGCAGTACAGGTTATAGCAGCTAAACTAAAGCCTTTAAATTTTTTACTTAAAAGAACAGGAGCATAACAGAAGGCGGAGAAGAAAAAAGAAATAACAAAAACACCTGCTGATATAAATACAATAATATTATGATTTACGCTACTCTGATCATAAAAAAAAAGTACAGTGGAAACAATGAAAAAAAATACAGGAGCAGATACTGGCCCAAGATTTTTTTTAACAGTACTAAATTCTTCCAACTCTGAAAACTATCCCCAGATTTGACCCGATTGAAATTCGGCTTGATCCTACACCCTTTCCAAAAGATCCATATCTACCATAAACATCCCAAAGTACCTTCCAAAAGGGTGAGCCTGTAAAAACAACAGTCAAAGGAATCTGTACACCGGCACTCCCCTTGTATCCGCCTTGAAAAGGCGCTACTTCTGAGTAAAGTCCCAAACCTGCTCCAGCTGCAATAATTTGATTAATTTGCCATAGGTACTTTCCCTGAAGAAGCACTTCAATAAAATTAAGAGAAAAATCCAGTTCACTCCGCATATATTTTAACTGAAAGTCACCGCAATAATTATTAACAAAAATATTAAGGACTGCTCCGCCACCAAAGGATGTACCAGACATCTTTTTAGTGCCCTGCTCTATTCCAAACCAGTCTTTATATTCTACTTTATCATAGGACATGGACAAAACCGGTCCTAAATAGATATAATGAAGACTTGACATTTCCTTAATATTTTGTGAAAATGCAAGGCCGGACATAAATAAAAATAAAGTGAAACATGGCAGAACAAACCTTCCCAAACCAATTCTCCTATTACTGAATATTCAGCGGGTTGTTAACCCTTTGAGCATTTGCCGGTACTTCAAAATTAAATAAACCAGGCATAATTGTATCAGCTGTACTTATCTCTGAAAATGTAAAACTATATAAAATCCCTTCACTGGTTTTAAACACTGCCCGCTTCAGGAAAAAAGACTTATCAAGTAAAAGAATAATCTCCTGATAATGGCGACTATCATTTTTAAGCTTCAATGTATAGCCATTTGGTCCCTCTTCTGTTAGAAGAGGCATATAACCATTAGTTAAAGATGCAATTCCTCCTGACGTTCCACCATCTGACAACTCCTGTACACCTACAATATTGCTTGAGGGAGAATATACCCAGAGAGTTCTTCCATTAGAAACAATAGTTCTTCCAGACGGATTAGTAAACTTTATGTGGAGCTTGCCTGGATTAAGGTATTTGAAATTCCCTGAATATGTTGCACCCCTGGATGTTGTCCATGAAATCACACCTGATAATTTTTCAATACTCTGCATCTTGCTCCTAAACCTTGCAAGTGCTTCATCACCTGTTAAAGAATAGGCAGGGCTTAAAGAAAAAAGCAGGAATAAAATTAATATAAAATTTTTCTTCATAAAATGTTCCTTCATAATAATATATACGAATAAAGTAGAAATTTTTTTGCTTTTTTTTAGAAATATACCCATTATTTTTTAAAAAAAATTCAGTATAATTACAATCATCATCTAAATTATGTAAAGAAATAATTTGACAATAATATTGCAAAGTTTTATTAAAAAACTGGATATTAATTTATATATATTTTGTAATGCACAACAACTGGTTACTAAAACTTTGCTCCTGCTTTAATGATTGCATTTTACTTGACAAAGGGACTTTTTTTAAAATCATAATGATTTATACAATGGTAGGATGACTAAAATGAAGAAAATTATTATAATTGAGGATGATATAGTCATAAGAGAAAACCTTTCTGAAATACTTCAACTGAACAACTTCGAGGTTTTAGCTATAGACAATGCACTTGAAATTCAAAATATTGTTGAAAAGTTCAAACCTGACATTCTTATTACAGATATAATAATGCCCGATAAAGACGGGATTGAGATTATAATAGAAATCAAAAAGCAATACCCTGATATTGCACTTATTGCGATTTCAGGAGGTGGCAGGATAGATTCTGAAAGTTACTTAAGTACAGCGAAATATCTTGGAGCAAATGCAACTTTAAAAAAACCTTTTACACATAACCAGCTTCTCAAGATTATAAACAGTCTTGAATAAAATAAGAAATTTGAGTATAGGCAATCAATAATCTTTATTGTATGAGGCTCCTCTTCATTAGGGTTATAAACACGTGAAAGAATTAAAACTTTCAGTAAAAAAAGCTGAGCACTCAGATATTGAAGCTATTTCCATTATTGAAAAAGAATCAATAGATCTCTGGACAATAAATCAATTTTACGATGAGCTTGCCTGCTCCTTTTCAATTTTTCTGGTTGCCAGAGTGGATGAGGAAATTGCAGCCTATATTGTTGCCTGGCGTGTTACAGGCGAACTTCAAATAAACAGCATTGCAGTAAAATCAAAATTCCGAAAAATGGGTCTAGGGAAAACCCTTATTGATGAAGCAGTAAAATTTTGCAGTGATTATAAGCCTGAAAAAATCATTCTTGAAGTTGCTGAAAAAAATACCCAGGCTATTCTTTTTTACTTAAAAAATGGATTTATTAAAAGCGGATTAAGAAAAAATTTCTATATCAATGATAATGCAATATTGATGGAAAAAAAATTATAATAATTATATTTTATATATCCCCGCCGCCTGTGGCGGCGGGGATATATAAGCATTTAATTTTAAATAAAAGTTAACTCTGATTAAATATCTTCTTCCAGGAATTAATATTTAAATGAAAATTAAAAGTGCAACATTTCTCAAAAGCTCTACTTCCTATGAGCAATTCCCGGATTTTAACTATCCGGAATTTGCATTTTTTGGCAGATCCAATGTGGGAAAATCATCCCTTTTAAACATGCTGGTCAACAAAAAAAATTTGGTTAAAACAGGCTCAAGACCAGGTGTAACTACCATGATCAATTTTTTTATTATAAATAATAATACATCATTTGTTGACATGCCTGGCTTTGGATATGCCAAGCTTCCTGCATCAGTAAGAAAAAAATTTATGCCTTTAATCAGGGAATATATAGAAAAAAGGACTAATTTAAAAGCTGCATTTTTACTAATTGATATCAGGCGAACACCAGGGGACTATGAAGAGGAAATACTTTCTTTACTTACAAATAAAGAAATACCAGTGGCAATTACTGTTACAAAGGCTGACAAAGTATCGAAAAACCAACGAGGAAAAAGACTAAAAGAAATCGAAGATGCCCTGGGCATAAGCAGCGAGTCTGTTTTTCTCACCTCAGCTTCTACAGGTGAGGGAAAGCAGAATATACTCAATATAATCAATGATTTATGTCAAAACGATTCCTGAAAACATCTTCTGGTAAAATAATAATTTACAGTTGAGTCATAAGATAAAGGATTCGGCTTGCCTTCTCTTTTTCAAAAAGTGTAATTAAATATGCAGTAATACTGGCTCTACCTTGAGTAAGAGCATCTGCATCCATCTGCCTTAAAACATCAATAATAAGAGGATCTTCCCATTTTTCCATAATTTTCACAGACTCATCAGGTGGCATGTTTCCCATTTTATTAGCAAGGACTTCCACGTTTTTTCTGTATCCGGAATATTTGTTTTTATCATCTTCAAGTTTTTTTCTTTCAAGCTCCAGGCCCTTTTTTACTTCAGCAAGCCTGTTTTTTTCACTATTAAGCTCACCTTCCCTTTCTACAAGCAGAGCCTCCCTTTTATCCAGCTCCTCAATCCTTTCAGCAAGCCTCTCCTTTTCCTTTAAAAATTCCTCTCTCTGCACAAGGGAAGGCACATCGCCTGCTATTTCCATAACAGAATCAGGACTTGACCTGAACTTACGCGCATAATTTGAAATATCAACAAGCCCAATATAATCGAGCCAAAAAAACCCTATTGCGGAAAGGAAAAATATAAGCAGCACCAAATACAATATTTTTGATTTTTCAGATACTCTCCTCATTTTAACCTCTCAGCTATAATCCAATTCTATAATCAGGTTTATCTAAGCAGTTTGCTTTTAATCATTAATTCCTGCCAGTATATCAAACATACTGTTTAACATACTACTGCTCCCTTATCATTTTTTTTATAAAAATCTTCTGATTCATATCATCATTCTCTTTAGCAATTTCTCTATTTACCTCATAATCGTATTCAGCTTTTTTCCTCTCTTTAAGTTTTTCTACAATTTTCCTTTCCCTTGATGCATCAAGGAGTTTGTCCCTAATAACCTGAATTTCAGGCTCCATTGCTTCAGCCCTTTTTACTGACTCCACAATGGCTCTTCTTGAAATATCTGCATAGCGCAGAATTGCCATTGTTTTATCAGGTGAAAAAACACCTTTTTTAATATCATCGGTCTGCTGCCTTTCATAGCTTTTAATTTTAAGTATAAGCTCATCCTGCAGAACCTTTTCCCTGTTTTGAACTGCCAGAATTTTCATTAACTCGTTTCGAACCTCATCCTCTCTAGCCTGACGAATATCAAGAAGTTTCTGAAGGGAAAATTTGAATTTCTTCATTCAACAATCTACCTAAGCACCCTTGCAAAAGCAGGGGATCGAGTCTCTGCTGGTTTCTGCTTAACTTCAGGAGCATCGTCAATAACCATACTAATAAGCCTGTCTCTGGTTTTTTCAAGAGTCTCCTTTTCATAAATTCCCTGTTTCAGAAATTCATTGATGTCTCCTATCATTGATAGAGCCTTATCAATAAGGGGATTAGCTCCTCTTACATATCCACCTAAATTTATCAGATCTTCAGCCTCTGTATAAGCTGACAATATTTCACGAAAGAGCATTGCAGCTTTTCTATGCTTTTCATCAACAACATCTTTCATACACCTTGATACAGATGCAAGTACATCTATAGCAGGATAGTGTCCCCTATTAGCAAATTTCCGATCAAGAACAATATGTCCATCAAGTATACCCCTTGATGCATCAGAAATAGGTTCATTCATGTCATCTCCCTCAACAAGAACACTGTAAAATCCTGTAATGCTTCCTCCACTGCTGCTTGTTCCAGCCCTTTCCAAAAGCCTGGGTATAATAGAAAAAACTGAGGGTGGATATCCCCTTGTTGCAGATGGTTCTCCTGCGACAAGACCAACCTCTCGTTGAGCCATGGCAAAACGGGTAACTGAATCCATAAGAATATTAACAGCCAGACCTTGATCACGGTAATATTCCGCAATAGCATGAGCCAAAAATGCACCCTTTAACCGAAGCATTGGAGGCTGATCAGATGTAGCAGCAATTACAACAGAGCGCTTTAACCCTTCAGCTCCGAGCTCCTTTTCAACAAAATCTTTAACCTCACGCCCTCTTTCACCTATAAGGGCTATTACATTTACATCCGCATTGGTATAGCGCGCAATCATTCCAATAAGAGTGGACTTGCCCACACCTGAGCCGGAAAAAATTCCTATTCTCTGTCCCCTGCCCACAGTAATAAGACCGTCAATTGCCCTTACACCAACTGAAAGTGGTTCATCAATTACTTTGCGGTCCAGAGGATTCATTACCTGCCCTTCAATCGGATATCTTACTGGAGAAAAAATTTCCCCCTTCCCATCCAAAGGCTTGCCAACACCAGAAAGAACACGACCAAGAAGTCCCTTCCCTACAGGAACAGTAAGAGATGTGCCCACAGCATATACCTCTGCTCCTGGCACAACCCCTTTCATGTCTCCAATGGCCATTAATATTACCCTGTTACGGTTAAATCCAACAACCTCAGCATAAAGATACTCCCTTTCACCGGTTTTGATTCTGCATAAATCACCATATCGCACAGCTGGGCCCACACTCTCAATAGTGAGTCCAACAATCCTTTCAACCTTGCCGGAAAATTTTATGATATCTATTTCATCAATTATCTGCTTATACTTTGAAAGGATATCAACCTTTTCATAAGGGAGAATTTTAATCAATATTATGTCTCCTTAAGCTGTCTTAAAAATCGGGTCAGATCAATTCCAACCCGAAATTTTACTTAAAGGGTAGTTGTATTTCTTATTGCCTCTTCAATTGCATCAAGCTGAGTTGATATTCGAGCATCAACTGCTCCAACATCTGTCTCAATAATACATCCGCCCCTTTCAACCCTTGAATCTTCGTATATATTAACCTTTTTAAGAGATTCCATCATCTTTATAAGCTCATCCTTATGAGCAGTTGTCATATCAAGGTCAGCAAAGTTAACCCTTATATCTATTCTATCCCTGTCCTTAACACGCTTTATAGCTTCTTTAATATTGTTAATCACAACTTCCCTTCGTTCAACAATTTCATCCTTTATCACTTTGCGGGAAATCATAAGTATCATTTCAGTCATAAGTTTTTCAGATGATTTAATAATATCATCCCTTATATCCACAGCAGTAGCAACAATGGTTCCAAGCCTGTCTATAAGTCTCATAACCTCAGCCTGTCCCTCTTTATAACCCTCTTCACGACCAGCCTCATGCCCCTTCATATAGGCATCATGTTCTATTTCAGAAACTTTTTTTTCTGCTTCAAGTATTATCTTTTCAGCTTCAAAGTTGCTCTTTTCTATTTCTCTGTCTGACTCAGCATTATGACGCTCTGTTTCTATCCTAATCTGTTCGCGTACTTTTTCAAGTTCAATAAAAGCCGCTGATTTCCCCTCTTCCTCAATCCGGGCAGCCCTGGCCTTGGCCTGTTCCAGCATTTTATTAACTTCCTCTTCAGTTTCACGCCTGTACCTTTCGAGCTCAGCCTCCATTTCCTCAATAGAAGGACCCTGATATATATCAATGGGGTTACCCTCCTCATCCATTTCAAATTCCTGATATTCATCAGCATCAATGAGGTTTTTCTGGTATTTTGCAGGAAGTTCAACCTGTTTAACAACAGATACCTGGGAAATTTCTGAAGGTTTAAATACTAGTTTAGACAACGAGCTCCTCCTCACCGGCACGGGCAACAACTATATCTCCGGCATCTTCAAGTTTTCTTATTATATTTACTATTTTCTGCTGTGCCTCTTCAACGTCCCTTAATCTAATGGGACCCATAAAATCCATATCCTCTCTTAATAAAGAAGCTGCACGCTTGGACATATTTCTAAAAATCTTTTCCTGTACCTCTGCATCCACACCTTTAAGGGCTTTTGCAAGCTCCTGCGTATCAACCTCTCTGAGTACCTTCTGTATAGACCTGTCATCAAGGAGAACAATATCCTCAAATACAAACATTCTCTTTTTGATCTCTTCAGCCAGTTCCGGGTCTTCCTCTTCAAGAGCTTCAATAATAATCTTCTCAGTTCCCCGGTCAACATTGTTAAGAATTTCAACTATTGTATCAATACCACCAGCCTGGGTAAAATCTTCACTGGCAAGAGTGGAAAGTTTTCTTTCAAGAACACGTTCAACCTCCCGAAGAACATCAGGTGATGTACGCTTCATTTCAGCTATCCTTCGCGCAACATCAGCCTGAATATTGTGAGGCAATTCAGCAAGAATCGCTGCACCTTTTTGAGGATCAAGATAGGCAAGTATAAGAGCAATTGTCTGGGGATGCTCCCCCTGTATAAAGTTAAGCAGATGACTGGGATCAGTTCTTCGGATAAAGTCAAAGGGCCTTACCTGAAGCGATGATGTAAGCCTGTTTACTATATCAATAGCCTTTTGGGTTCCCAGGGCCCTCTCAAGCACGTCCCTTGCATAGTCTATTCCACCCTGTGAAATAAACTCCTGGGCCATCATCATTTCCTGAAATTCATGAAGCACCCTGTCTTTATCATCAGGTTCTATCTTGTCCAGCCTGGCTATTTCAAAAGTCAGCTGCTCAATTTCATCTTCCCTGAGATGCTTAAATATTTCAGAGGAAACATCAGAACCAAGTGATACAAGAAAGATTGCGGCTTTCTGTCTCCCGGTTAATTGTGATCTTTTAGACTGAAGCATCTCCTGTCTCCATTTCTGTATATAAACACTTGAAGCTGTTAATTCAATAACAGCTTCAAAAACATATTTTCTTCTTAATATATATCGTCATAAAGAGGCGATTGTCAAATTAAAAAACTTAATCTTCTGCCAGCCAGGTTCTTAAAAGCTGGGCCACATCATCAGGCCTGTCCTTAGCCATCTGCAGAGCGCTTTCCTGCAGTTCAAGCCTGGCCCTGTCTTCAAGTGACAGTTCTACAGAAATACCCTCCTCTTCAGCAGCCTTTAACGCAGCTTCACGCATACGCTGCTGTTCCAGAGCAAGGGCCTCTTCTCTTGCGCGTCTTCTTCTTTCCAGCTCTTTTTGAACAGCTCTGAAAAGAATAAAACCAACAAAAAGTGCCACAACTCCAATTAAAGCTGCTAAAAGCAGTTTTTTAATCTGTTCCCGCTTCTTATATTCATCACGAAGAGAGTTCCAGTAATCATTCCTGTCAAACATGATGTTTTCAACAGCAACCTGATCCCCTCTTACATCATTAAAATTAATAGATTTTTTTACAATATTTTCAGCTTTTTTAAGCTCATCTTCAGATATTTCAAGCTGGATTGGTTTTTTCGCAGGATCCAAATCATATTCCCCTGAAGGGAGCCTGGGCAGATCCTGAATCCCGTCAATTGCAATTGCAACTGAAACGCGGGAGATATCATAAGGGGCTCTTTTAATATCCCTTGTTGTTTTATTTATAGCGTGATTTCTTATGTTTTCCTGTTTGTCATACTTGGCAAACTGATCATCACTTGCCTTATAGCCCGGAGGCTTGTTCCCCTCTGTGCCTGCAGGCCCTTCAGGATTCCATCCATGCCCCTGAAATCTCTCTTCAGTAGTTTTTTCAGAAAGTATTAGAGAATCCTGAACCTTTCTTTCTGAATAGGGTGTAGTAGGATCATCTTCCACCATTACAATAGGTGTATGCTCCTCCTGCATCTCTGAAATTTTATCCCAGTTAAAATCCATATTAAGACGTACTATCTGTATCCGGTCAGAGGAATAAATTTTTTCCAGGCCTTCACGGATATCCTTTAACATCTTTACCCTGGCTCTTTCCTCTATCTTTTTTCTAAACTCAATTATGGTATATTCTTTCTTTTCATTTTCAAAATCATCATCAAAATCTGATATTATATTCCCAAAATTATCAGTTACTGTAACATATTCAGGTTTGAGCCTGTTTCCCACAGCTCTTGAAACAAGGTGCGTGATACCCTTTATTTCTTTTCTGCTTAACTTATCATAGCCG
This sequence comes from uncultured Leptospirales bacterium, assembly GCA_964649175.1. Classification (GTDB taxonomy): domain Bacteria; phylum Spirochaetota; class UBA4802; order UBA4802; family UBA5550; genus JBBAGC01. The sequence goes on from CAZYPA010000002.1 coordinate 36,198, forward strand.
GGAGCAAGATGAACTGTAACAGCTGCAGTATAGGGAGTGTCCTTATCTGAATAAATACTATCCTCAGACATTGCAATCTCTACTAAAGCCTTATCAATATTCTGCAGAGACTCAAGATGTTTTATTATTTCCCCTCTAAGGGCGCGCATATATTTAATATCAAGCTCACGATCTGTTTCAGTCCATTTTGAAACATCAAAAAGCTGATAACCCGGAACTCCCTTTGGAATCATATCATCCTGGGCAAGCTTTGTTACAATAAAAACCCTTTCCTTGGGACGCACAAGAATATCTGAATTTCCTGAAACTTCATAATAATATCCCAATTCATCGAGCTTTTTAGTTACCTGGCCAAAATCACTTGCTGTAAGGCCGGTAAAAAGAGGAATATTTGGCTCACTACTGGATACTGCAAAGAGGGTAATAAAAGAAGCAATAATCACTGCTGTTACAACACCAATTATAATTTTTTTGGTGGTGTCCAGTTTGACAAAAACCTCTTTTATCTGCGCTGTTATTTTTTTAAAAAAATCACCCATGATGCAGCCCCCTGAAACAGAAATTAATATAATGAGACATAATACTTTTAACAGAAACAATGTAAAATGTCAATTAATTTCCTGAAAAATCTCCGGAAATGTCAGCTTTTTATAAAATAATATGTCGCTTATAATTCCCTGAAACATAACCTCTTACCTCAGGTTAATCAGCTCTTTATATGCATTTATAGCTCCGTCCCTTACAGCCTTGGTAAAGCTAACAGCTATTTCCGCTTTTTGAGTTGCTATCATTACCTGGTGAATATCAACAGATTCTGGTGCATAGATCATCTTTTGCATCATGTTTTCTGAATCTATCTGAAGATCATTAACCTTTGCAATAGCATTATTCAATACATCTGCAAAAGATCCTGCAACATCATCCCCTGGTCTTCTAATTAAAGGCTCCCCTGTAAAATGCAGAGGGTCCGTTGCTTTCATTGTTACAATATTTCCAGATACCATGTTTTCAATAATCATAATTGCACTCCTATTTTTTTATTTATCCGGCGTATTTCATTTCAACAATTGAGTCTATACGGGTTTCTTTTTCTATCCCTGCAGGCCTGTCATTTCTCCTGGTATTGATTTTAACTGAAAGATCATGTGAAACCCTGACTTCATTCAAACCTGGTTTTTCTCTAAACATGATTAAGCCCCCTTTTTTTAAGCATTAATTTTCCCTATTTCAAGAGCCTTGCCAAACATGGACTTGGCATTATTAACAATCATTACATTGGCTTCATACGATCTTGATGCTGATATAAGGTCTGTCATTTCCATAACAACATTAACATTTGGCATGCGCACATAACCCTTTTCAGGGCCTGTACTAATTGCATCCGGATGTGCAGGATCATATACCAGTCTAAAAGGCTCCTTGTCATTTTCAATCTTAACAACACGCACACCCTTCCCTTCTCCATGCTCTATTCTGTCTGGAACCAGAGGGGATTTGTAACCAGGCCTTATATTTATAGGGGCAAAAATAGCCCTTTTACGTACATAGGGTCCATCACCCTCAGGGGTTCGTGTTGTTGTTGCATTTGCTATATTGCTGCTTATAAGGTCCATTCTCAATCTCTGAGCAGAAAGGCCTGTTGAAGCTATATTAAAAGAATCAAACATTGCCATTTTAACTATCCCCCTTTAATCCTTTTAACCCTGTCTCATTACAAGCTTAATCATTTTATAGTTATGGTTAAGAGAGGTTACAAAGGCATTATATCTCATCATATTTTTTGATGCATCAACCATCTCTTTTTCTATATCTACGTTGTTACCGTCATTTCTATAAATTGTTGTATAATCAAGATTAATCCGCGGCTGCACTGTTTTAAGATCTCTTTCAACAAAAAAAGGAATATGCTTTTCATCAGTCAATATGGCAGGAAGCTTGTTTGAGGCATCCTCTCTCTGTCTGATAGCCCTTTTAAGCTCACTTTCAAAATTCACTTCACTTCTTTTGAAATGAGGAACATCTACATTTGCTATATTATTGGAAATAACCTTTCGCCTTGTGGATTCAACATCAAGGGATTTTTCCAGAAGGTAGTTTGTATTCATAAGACTTAAGTTATTAAACATAAAAAAAACTCCTAATTGTACCTTTATATATTCATATTCGGCAAAACTGAAAATTACATAAGATATTTTTAAGGAGACATAATTTTTTTTGTGTTTTTGAATTCTTTTAACAGGCAGGGAAAAAATTAAGGGATAAGCAGATCTTCAAGATCTTTTACTGTTTCTGCTATATATGTTGCACCTGCTGCAACAAGCTCATCAACTGTGCCAAAGCCCCAGGTTACACCTATTGAGTCTATTTTGTTCTCAATTGCACCAGCAATGTCATACTCTCTGTCACCAGCCATTACAGCGGATTTCAGGGCTGAATCTGACAAAAAAGAAAGCGCATACTCCACCACTTCGCTTTTTTTACCCATGGTTCCATCAAGGTTGCTCCCTGAAACTATATTAAAATACTCATGGATCTTAAAATATTCCAGTATTTTACTTGCATAGATCGTAGGCTTGGATGTAGCAAGCAAAAGCATTTTACCACTTTTTTTAAGTCTGGAAAGCATTTCAGGCACACCTGGATAAATGCTGTTTTCATATATGCCGGTTACAGCAAAATACTCCCTGTAAAAAGCAACAGCCTCTTCAGCTTTTTCACGATCAAAACCATAGTATTTCATAAATGAATCACGCAAAGGCGGGCCTATAAATTTGAGAAGGTCTTTCCGCTCAGCAGCAATTTTGTATTTAGCCAAAGCATATTTAATGGAATTTGTAATTCCATCTGCAGGATCTGTAAGTGTTCCATCAAGATCCAGGAGTATATATTTGTAATTTTTCATTTCTGATTATAAAATTTCCCTGTACCAAAGTACTGAATTTTGAATAAGCTCTATTGAGTTTTTAAACCCAAGCTTATCCTTTATGCTCGACTTATGATTATCAACAGTATTAACGCTTATTCCCAGCATTAAAGATATTTCCTTTGAAGCAAGCCCTTTACCAGTGAGCCTGTAAATATCAAGCTCCCTGTTTGACAAAAGCTTTGCCGGATTCAGTTCAATATTTTCAATTCCACCAACATATTTTTGAAGGATCTTTGATGACAGATTGTCACTTAAAAACAGTTCATTTTTATTTACTTTTTCAACAGCCCTGATTATTGTTTCCTGAAAAACAGTTTTAAGGAGATAACCCCTGGCACCTGCTTTTAAAGCCCTTTCAGCATATATATTCTCATCAAGCATTGAAAGCACAAGAATTTTGATATTGGAATCTATTCTCAGAATTTCCTTAATAAAGTCAAAGGCATTAACTGTTCCAGGAAAAATATCCATGATAATCACATGAGGAGGTGTTTTTTTCACAAAGCGCAAAGCTTTTTTATAATCTGAAGTTATTCCGGTTATTCTGAATAATGAAGCTTCAGACAGCACCTGTTCAAGACCTGTAGCGTAAACAGGCTGAGAATCAACAATAAACACGTCTATTTTAGTTTTTTGATTTATTCTGCTTTTCAATTCATGCTCATAAAAAAATTTTTTAATATCTTCCATAGATGTCTGCAAGATTTCATTGTCAAAAACTTTTTATTTAATGTTTTACATAGATTCAATTAAAACTACATTGACAATTATTATTTTTTTTAAATAAATTATCATTTAACTTTAATTGCTAAATTGATTCTAACCTGATATTATATTAAAAATTATTATAAAAGGGATACTGTGATGATACTAAATTTTATTGCTGCTCTAGTTCTTCTAACAAGTACGGAATTACCAGAATTATCAAAACTACAGGTACAGGAAGTTCCGGAAGAAAAAATCATGATATTAAAAGACATGAACGTTTCCTATGGGGATTTTGAAGATAAAATTATTGTTCAGTGGAACTATAAAGAAAAAAAAGAAGACACACAATCCTCTTACAGATTATTCAGATCGAATTTTAAAGATAAAGACTTTATTGAGATCGCAATAACAGATGACACTGAGTATGAAGACAAAGACATAACCCCTGGGGTCAAATACTGGTACAGGGTATCACTGCTCAATCCACAAAAAGAGGAAAAAAAATCAATATTCAAATCTATTGCAGGCATATTTTCCAGAAGCAGTCCATTTCTATCTGAAGATGAATACAATGCAGTTATAGAACCTGATACTCACAGAATCCCTGACATAGCTGTAATAGACGAGGAAATTGACGCACCTGTTATTGTATCTGCAATGAGCAAATCTAACAGCTATTCAGGTTTTGCATATCCTGAAAAGCCAAAGGGAGAAAATCTTGCTCATCTTATGGCAATGAAAAAAGAAACACTAAAAAATCCTTCTACAAAAGACCAGAAAGACATACAGGATAAGCGGCTGGGTTACCTTAAACAATTCTACATGAATCAGGTTAAATTTTCTCTTGTTATGGTGATGGCAAAACCCTATATAGAAAAGGGTGATCTTTTAATATTTACTGATTTAAACAACTATAAAATAAATGAAGCAGAAAAACAGATTGTCTTTTACAATGAATCATATAATTATTCAATTACATTTGAGTCAGGGAAGATGATTAGAATATTAAATGAATTCAATGACCAGGAGTTAAAAGAAATACTTTTAAACAATGCTGAACTGTTTTGCATTCCTTCAGGTAAAAAAGAATATAAGGGAGAGGATAACATAACACGCGTTATATACACCTATGATGCTGTAGGCTTGTCAACCAGATACCTGAAAAATGATTCACAATGGAGATCAAGAACCATTATGATAGCTACTTCAAGATCTGATCTCAAAAAACAACTACTGGAAGCTTCTCAACCTTTAGGAGATTTTTAAAATACTGATTATTATTTGTCCGGGTTCTTTTTTTGAGCTTTAGTTTTGGAATCAGGTGCCTTTTCTACAGAAGTTGAAGAAACTTTTGTTTTTTCAACAACTCCCTTTTTTGTGGCATTTGATTTCACTGAACTCTTTAAATCTGATTTAGATTTTGCTGTTTTTGCTACAGCCTTTTTTACAGATGGCTTCTTTGAAGTTTTTGCCTCTGGTTTAGCCTTTACTGCTTTTACAGAAGATTTTTTTGAGGATGAAGCAGGCGATTTCTTTTGAGCAGGAACTTTTTCTGTTTCCTTTTCAACAAGGCTTAATCTGCTGTTCTCAAGATGATAATGACGATCAGCTATTTTTATAAGATTCTGATCATGTGTTACAAGAACAATTGAGATGCCCCGTTTTTCCTTTAATTCAATAAATAAATTTTTTATCTCCACTGCAGTAACAACATCAAGATTTCCTGTTGGCTCATCTGCAAGAAGCAAGGCAGGCCTATTAATAATAGCCCTGGCAATAGCAACACGCTGTCTTTCTCCACCTGAAAGAGTAACTGGTTTTTGTTTTAAAATACCGGAAATACCTAAAATTTCAGATATATCAATTATTTCCTTATGAACATTTTTAGGGAATATTCTTTTAAGTGATGGATACCTTATATTTTCATAAGCAGATAGATCAGGAAGCAGATTAAAAAACTGGAAAACAAATCCTATTTTTTTATTACGAAAAGATGATTTTTTAAAATCCCACCAGTTCACTATATCCGAATCTTTATACAAAACCTTGCCTGTATCAGGTTTAAGAAGCCCGGAAATTATTCCAAGAAGAGATGTTTTACCTGTACCGCTTTTACCGGTTATAGCTATAATTTCACCCTTTTTTACATTAAAAGAAACATCATCGAGGATTATTCTTTTGCCAAATGAAAGCGATATATTTTTAAGATTAAGCAGCATCACTATCTCCTCACAGCCTTAAACAGGTTTATATTGGAAGCAAAAATTGCAGGCATAAAAGCCGATGCTGCACAAATAGAAGACGACAGCAGAATTGACAACAAAAGTACATCCGGACCATTGCTTTGAAAAGAAACATTGCTTAAAAATGGAACCCATGTAGAGAGCAAATTATTGGCATGTCTGATTATTATATTCCCTAAATAAAATCCTGCTCCTCCATAAAAAGCCCCTATACAGGCAGCTTCCACAAGAAAGAAAAACAAAATCTGTAGCTTGGAAAAACCGAGTACCCGCTTGAGTGAAAACTTTTGACTTCTGATATAAACAAGTGTTAAATATGAGTTGAAAATTGAAATAACAGAAACTATAAAAAACACTGCAAGTATTGAAAAGAATACTCCATCAATTACAGACATTATCTGCCTGCTTTTTTCAACTATATCTTTTTGCGACTCAACTTTCAGCCCCATTGCTGCCAGGCTCTTTTGTATCTCAGGAAGGTTGTCAGTATCCTTAACCTTTGCATAAATAACAACATATTCAAATCCGGCTGACTTCCCTGTTTCCTTTTGATATCTGGAAGCAATTGCTTCAATATAGGATGCTGGAAGAACAAGGCCTGTAAAATTTATTATATCAGTAAAGCTGAATATTTCTGCATCAAAGTCGTAAGACCTGTAAGCTTTGCTTTGTCTTTGACCTGTTACAAATCTTAATTCAACAGGAAAGCCCAGAAACTCCTTTTTGTTTATAGCAGGCATTCCGCTCATTGCAAGATAGTTGTTTAATATATCCAGTGCAAATCCCGGCACAATAACAGGTGCAGGATCTTTGTTTACAAAACTTTGCCAGTTCTTCACCTTCCCTTTTAGGGCGCCCCTGTCAATACCGCAAACAGGCAGGTATATCTCTTTTCTCTGCCCTAAAAGCTCTCCTCGTATGCGCACATTAAAACCAACTCTGCTTAATGCATTTACTTCCTTGAATTGAGGCATATTTTTTATTCTTGAAGCTGTAGCTGGTGTAATAAAAGGAGAGCCGGGCTTTTTGACAAAATCAACAGACTTTGCATTGGCTGGTATTATTTTTATTTCATCACTTGCAAGATTATCAAGGAGAGAACCCCCGATATAGGAAGTTACAGAATCCCGCATGGAAATATAAATAGCAAAAAAAATCACAAGAAAAAGAATACCAAATCCTGCAATAAAAGACCTTAGTATATTAAAAAAGTTTTCTTTTGCTGAAAAAATAATTTTATAAAAAAACGCTCTCATTATAACAAATTTTTCTCTATGAAATACTTTTATATTTACTAAAACAATTATAGTGCCATCAGTATTATTTGCAGTAGAAATAGTCAAGTAATAGTTTTACAGGCCAATTAAACTGATATTTAAATACCATAAAGTTAAACCATCTGTTATTCCCTATGAAACATTTTCCTTGACTTTTTTATCATGTAAAATCTATTGAAATATAAAGAAATATTTTAATATAAAATTGCTTCTGTATAGTCCCCTTAAATCCCCTGAAGAGGGACTTATCAACTTTAATTTTTTTATCCCCTTTCCAGAGGATTCAGGGGTTTTAAAAACACTTTTTTCAGGATTAAATTATTATGATAGAACAAATCAACATTATAAAAGACAAAGCTTTACAGCTTATTCAGGCTGCATCAACAAATGACAAGCTTGAAGAAATTCGTGTTAAGGTCCTTGGACGGAAAGGAGAACTTACTCTTATACTGCGAACGCTCGGTGAATTATCTGCTGAGAAAAGAGCTGCTGTAGGGAAAAGATCAAATGAAGTAAAAAAAATAATAGAAGAAGGCCTTGCATCGCGCAAGCAAAAGCTCTCTGCTTCAAGCTACAGTGACCTTGCAATAAAGGAATGGATAGATGTAACCCTGAACCCGCCACACTCTGAGCTGGTAAAAAGCAGGGGCTATTTGCACCCCATATCACAGATACAGTACGAAATTGAAGATATATTTACATCAATGGGATTCCAGGTCCTTGATGGGCCTGAAGCTGAAACAGACTACTACAACTTTGAAGCTCTCAACATCCCCCAGTTTCATCCTGCCAGGGATATGCAGGATACATTCTGGACAGAGGATGGAAACCTTCTAAGAACCCATACCTCCTCCATACAGATAAGAGGCATGGAAAAGATAAAACCCCCTTTCAGGGTAGTTGGACCTGGACGTGTTTTCAGATATGAATCAACTGATGCTTCACATGAGAATACTTTTTACCAGGTTGAGGGGATGATGGTAGACAGGGATATCTCAGTTTCAAATTTAATATATATAATGAAACAACTTTTAAGTGAAATCTTTCATAGGGATGTTCATGTCAGATTACGCCCTGGTTACTTCCCCTTTGTTGAACCAGGATTTGAACTGGACATAAACTGTTTAATCTGTGAAGGCACAGGATGCAGCGTATGCAAGCAATCCGGCTGGGTTGAACTCCTTCCCTGCGGACTGGTTCACCCCAATGTACTTAAACAGGGCGGGATAGACCCTGATCAATGGTCCGGCTTTGCTTTTGGGCTGGGACTGAACAGGCTTATAATGATGAAATACGGAATAACTGACATACGCCATTTCCTGAGCGGCGACATCCGATTTGTAAAACAATTCTAAAAGGATAAAACATTATGTGGATATCATTAAAAATTATAAATAACATGGTAGATATAAGCAACATTGCCCCTGAAGAGCTGGCAAACAGACTTACAATGGCAACAGCTGAGATAGAAGGAATCGAATACCTTAACCATAATTTCAAAACAATATATGCAGCAAAACTGACTAAAGTAGAACCCCATCCCAATGCTGACAAGCTTACCCTCTGTGAGGTTGATACAGGCACAGAAAAAGTCCAGGTCGTATGTGGAGCTAACAATCATAAAGCAGGGGACATGGTTGCACTTGCTGCAGTTGGTACAAAAATCACTGAAGATTTTATTATTAAAAAATCTAAAATCCGCGGTGTAGAGTCAAATGGCATGCTATGCTCGGAAAAAGAACTTGGTATTTCAGATGATCATGAGGGGGTAATCATTCTCCCATCTGACACTACACCTGGAAAGACACTGGATAAAATTTATCCTGAACTGCTGGACATACGCTTTGAAATTGACAACAAATCAATTACCCACAGACCTGACCTCTGGGGTCATGAAGGTTTTGCAAGAGAAATCGGAGCGCTTTTTAACAAACCTGTTAAAAGCCCTGTGAACAAAAGCCTGGAAAAAACCTTTAAAAATCTGGAAAAGCTTGAAATCGAAATTTTAAAACCTGAAATTGCAGCCAGATACAGCGCACTTGCTATTAAAGGAATAAAAATAAAAGAATCTCCTGAATGGCTTAAAGCAATGGTTAGATCAATTGGCATGCGCCCTATCAATAATATAGTTGATATAACAAACTATGTTATGGCCGAAATTGGTGAGCCCATGCACGCCTTTGACAGAAATAAACTCAATGGCAATAAAATTTTTATAAGAACAGCTCATGAAAACGAAACTATTACCACTCTGGATAAAAAGGAACACAAGCTGACTCCGGAGGATATTGTAATAGCTGATCAAAAAGGCCCCATTGCTTTAGCAGGAGTAATGGGTGGAGGCAATAGCGAAATCAATGACAATACAACAGAGATAGTTTTAGAAGCTGCCTGCTTTAACCCTGTAAACATAAGAAAAACCGCACAGAGGTTTGGCGCACGTACAGATGCCTCCATGAGATTTGAAAAATCCCTGTCACCGGAAATTACTATTGATGCGCTATTGAGATGCTTTGAGCTTATAAAAGAAGCAATCCCCGGAGCTGAAGCTATTACAGAAATTATTGATCATTACCCCGGGAAAATGGAGCCTGTAATTATACAAACATCATCTGACTATATAAGAAGAAAACTTGGACAGAACATTGATGATAAAAGAATAACAGATATTATTGAGTCCCTGAATTTTGACATAAAAAAAACAGGAACCAGCATGGAGATTACTGTTCCTCACTTTCGCGCAACAAAGGACATATCCATTGCTGATGACATTGTTGAAGAAGTGGGGCGAATCTACGGATATGACAACATAGCACCCGTTGCTCCACTTATACCATGTGTTCCTCCTGCACAAAACGGGTTCAGAAGATTTGAACGAGCTGCTAAATCTATTCTCACCAATTCATTCAACATGATTGAAGTTATGGGATATTCCTTTACAGGAGAAAAAATTCTCAATGATCTTGGAATTAACGAAGAAAAAGAGCTAAGGCTAAGAAACCCTTTGTCTGTAGAACATGACAGATTAAGGAGAAGCATAATCCCTGAGATTATTCGATTCATTCAAAAAAACCAGAGGTATTCAGACAACTTTAATATTTATGAGCTGGGCAGAGTATATATAAAGGATGACAGAAAAACAAAAACCCTTATTTCTGAAAACACTCGGGTTGCAGGGGCTGTTTTCATGAAAAAACATAAAAGCCCCTTATTTTTTGAAGTCAAAAATATTGCCTATGGACTTCTTGAACAGCTAAGGGTTAAAAATTTCAAGCTGATTCCTGAACAGGAGGCCCTCCCCCCCTATGCTCATCCAGGCAGATCAATGCGAATAATGATTGAAGATAAAATCGCAGGTTTTATTTTTGAACTCCATCCTGAAACATCTGAAAAATTTGAAATAAATGGAACAGCAGCAATATTTGATATTGATCTCAATGTTGCATTTGAATCTCAAAAGCGTGAAACAAAATTCAGGGAATTACAAAAATATCAAAGTGTACCATTTGAAATATCAGTGCTTGCAGAAAAATACTGTTACAGCGAGGATATACTCTCTATAATCAGAAAAAGCAGCAGATACATACAGAGCGCGGAAATTGTTTCAATTTATGAAGGCGTTCCGGTTCCTAAAGGGAAAAAATCTGTTTCAATAAAAGTTGTTTTCGCATCATCTGACAAAACACTGACTCATGATGATATTGAAGAAACACAAAATAAAATAATTGCAGACATTAACAAGGCAGGATTTTCACTGAGATAATCAGCTGAAATATTTAAGCTCCAGATAGGATCTCCTTTCAAAACGGGAGAGTCCAAGTCTGGCTGCAATATCAAAAAGTTCCTTTTCTACATCAACACTCATGGGGCTTTGCTTTTCAATTTCAACAAATTCACCAAGCCCATCAACACTATCCAGAGTAATTTTTAAATCATCCATGAAATATAACTCCCTCTTTTTCTTTATTTCCCCGCTTTTAATAAATCCAAGTGCATTTAATATATGGGAAAAAACCTCCATATCTTCTATTCCGGTTTCATGTTCTATTCGGGCCTTTGTTTCCATGCTAATCTTTGGCCCCTTATATGTGATTAGACACCTGCCACTAACAAGGCGCAAACGCAAAGCCTCATCTGTTTCTCCAAAATCCCTTAATGGGTGGTTAAAATACAAGTCCCTTTCTTCTCTGGTTTCAATATACCTGGCGCCAATATTGAAGAGATTTTTTTTTGTCTCCACCGGATTGTCATTATAGGCTTTTATTTCAATTTCCAGAATTTTATGTTCCACTAATTCCTGCTCATAGGGCCGCTTATTGAAAGACCATCTGCACCAATTGATTTTTTGGCTTTGCCATTGATTGTTATTATTATACTGTCTATTCCGTCAAATTCAGTAGCAGTGTAAATTATCTGTTGAAGCCTTTTAATGAGGATCTGCCCGGGTGCATCCTCTTCAATTATACTGGAAAAATCAATTTCCGCAGTTCTCCCCTTTATTGCAGCTTTGTTGACTTTAAGTCCTGGAGGAACAGCACTTAAATATCCGGCTGCTTTTTCATAGGCTGATGGCCCTGCAATAAGATTTTCCAGACTCAGTGTAATAATATTTTTATCAGAAACTTTACGCCTTACAGGGCTGAGATAAAGCTCTTCTGTTTTTTCATCAAGTTTAAGAAAATATACCTTTACATCAATAGATTTCTCTGCTGAAATTTTTTTATCCTCATCCTGCAGAGCATTTTCTTTTTTATCTTCTTTTGCAATTTTTTCAATAGAAGAATCCGTGTCCAGCTTTTCCATATCCTTTTTCTCAATTACCACTGCACCCTTTCCATGTTCTTTAAAAAGATCATTGTCATGCCTGTTCATTTTAAAAGGAAAACTTTCATAGGAGATATTAATCAAAAAAACAATAACAGTTAAAAGAAAAAGGATAATGAGCATATAAAGCGGCCCCCTGCCCCTATCCTGAGTTGGCAGCTTTTTTTTAGAAGGACTTTTAGTAGCTTTGACAGTGGATGAGCTTTTTTTCTTTGCAGAAGATGTTTTAACCTTTTTTCCCGCAGCCATTGATTACCTTAAATAAAATTTAAATTAAATTATTATTCTATCTTGACTAAGTTTACCGTAGCATATATTCTATGTTAGTATGCCATGTTATAATACAGAAAATTACTGCTCAACAATAATTTATAGAAATTGAATAATTATGGTTGTCAATAGAAATAAAAGAAAAAAAAACACCCTCCTTATAGTAGGTATTCTTTTTATACTTACCCTTTTCCCTAATTTCAAACCCTTAAAAGCTGAGCCCTTTGTTATTTCTGAAAAAATGAACAAAGTAAACATTGATAAAAACATGAGGTATTACGAGGATAAAGAAGGGAAACTAGGAATTGATGACATAGTGATTCTACCTGATAACAATTTTATTTCAAAAGAAGGAAAGAAATACAACCTGGGATACTCGGATTCTGTTTTCTGGTTCAGGATTGAAGTATTAAATCCGGATAAAATAGAAAAGGAATGGATAATTGAATCAAAATATCCTCTTATTGATTATATTACAGCATTTGTACCTGATAAAAATGGATTCAAGGAAATTGCATCTGGAGACAGACTCCCTTTTTGCACAATGCCTCTTGAATATCATAATTTCATTGTTCCTTTAAAAACAACTGAAGGTAAGCATGTAATTTATTTTAAAGTTAAATCTCAGGGGTCACTTCTCGTAAGCCTTGCAGCATGGGATATCTCTTCTTTTGTTCCTAATCTTTACAAAGAGCTTTCTTCACTCTGGTTATTTTTTGGAATAATGTTTGCGCTCTTTTTCTATAACCTTTTCATTTTTATTTCTTCAAAAGATAAAACATATCTTGCCTTAGTTCTTTTTATAATAAGCATAACTCTATATATTTTTATTCATACTGGTTTGGCACGAAAATACCTTTGGCCTGAAATGACATGGTGGGGGAACCATAGTCATCCATTTGTTCTTTTTTTATCCATTGCTGCAATTTTATATTTCACAATTCACTTTTTAAATACAAAAAAATATCTAAAAAAAACACATAGGCTTCTTCAGACAATTCTTTATACAAGCATACCTTTAGCTATGATTTCACTTGCACTGCCCTATCATATTGCAACCAGATTTTCTACTCTTGCAGCAATTATTGTTTCATTTGTTCTTATTTTTTTAACAATGATACCTATGTTTTTTAGGAATAGCAGAGTTGCTCTATTTTACACCTTGTCATGGCTACTCTTTCCTCTGGGCGTAGCTCTTATTGCTCTCAGAAGTTTTGGTATAATTGAAGATAATTTTTTATCCGGATGGGTATATATGCTGGGAGTATCAGCCGGAACTATTTTTCTCTCAATTGCTGTAGCTGACAAAATTAACATGCTCCAAAAAGAAAAAGAAGCTGTATTGTCATCCCTAAAAGAATCAGAAGAAAGATACAGACTTTTTTTTGAAACTGCCCATGATGGGATATTATTTCTTATTGACAATACCCTCATTTTTGCAAATGCCAACATGATAAAAATGACAGGCTACAAAGAGGATCTGTTTTATTCAAAAAATTTATTAGACTTCTTTGATACTGATTCCATGTCTGATAAAGAAACCTGGAACTATATTTTCAATCTATCCAGAGGAGAAATATTAGAAAAACAATTTGAAATAAAAATGAAAAAATCAGATGGTGATAAATTTGATGTTCTTATATCTGCCTCATCTCTTTCAATTGGCAAAGGTAAAGGAATACTTCTCATTATTACTGACATTACATACCTTAAGGAAGCTTCAATAATTATAAAAGAACAGTATGACAAGATCCAGTCTCAATTTCAAAACCTTCAGACTTTAAACAACGAACTTTTGGCAGCACAAACAGATCTATTAAATGCCAATATAGCAACTGAAAAAGAAAAGGAATATCTTAGAGCCACTCTCTCTTCAGTTGGGGATGGAGTAATAACCTATGATATGTCAGGTCGGGTATTTTTAATAAATTCTATTGCAGAAGAACTAACAGGAGTTTCCCAGGAAGAAGCCACAGGTAAAAAAATAAGAGATGTTGTGCGGCTTAATGATAAAACAACCAATAATATTTTCTTCAATGCTTTTGAAAAGCTGGATGAAAAAAACGGGTTCAATAACATTGGCATACCCTTTACCATGATTGATATTCATGGAGCTGAAAGGATTATTGAATTAAACAGCTCCATTATTAAATTAAAAGGAAAACCCATTGGTATTATTATGATCCTAAGGGACATAACAGTAAAACATAAAATTGACAATGAAATTATCAAAATGAGCAAGCTGGAATCAATTGGTCTTTTAGCAGGAGGGATTGCCCATGACTTTAACAACCTTTTAACAGGAATATCAGGGAACATATCAATTGCAAAAAACACCTCCTCTCTCAATGATCGATTAAAAGAGGTAATTGAAGATATTGAAAAAGCAACTGAAAGAGCAACAGCCCTGACCAGGCAGCTCCTTACATTTGCAATAGGAGGCGCTCCTCTTATTGCACCAAACTCTATTTCTGAGTTGCTCAAGGAGTCTGTTAAATTCCTGATAAAGGATCCAATTGTAAAATACAGTCTTATAATAGATGATAATATCAAACCTGCACTCATTGATCCAAATCAGATAAATCAGGCTATAAACAATCTTCTTATCAATTCATTACAGGCAATGCCCAATGGCGGCAAAATTGTAATTGAAGCCAAAAATTCTGAAGCTGAAATGGAAGAGCTAAAGCCTGGAACAGACTATATATATATACGTATTTCAGACAATGGACCTGGAATTGAAGAAAAAAATATAAAAAAAATCTTTGACCCCTTTTACACAACTAAATCATCAGGAACCGGTCTTGGTTTATCCAGTACCTATTCCATTATAAAAAGACATAAAGGCTATATAAAAGTCATTTCTACCAGGGGAGAAGGAACATCATTTGAAATATATTTACCAGCTTCAAAGGAAATTACAGTAAAACCGCAGAAGAATAAAGCAGAACCAATATACAACAGCGAAGGTTCTATTCTGATTATGGATGATGAACAATATATTCTCCAGGTATTTGTAAAAATGCTTAAACACCTGGGTTTTAACGTGGACTGCGCAAAAAATGGCGAGGAAACAATCTGTCTTTACAAGGATAAATTAGAATCAGGATCAAAATACAGCTATGTTATTCTGGATTTGACTATTCCTGGAGGCATGGGAGGAAAAAGTACAATAAAAGAATTACTCAAAATAGATCCTGAGATAAATGCCATTGTAAGCAGCGGATATTCAGAAAATCCGGTAATGGCTGATTACAGGAAACACGGTTTTAAAGGTGTACTAAAAAAACCTTATACTCTGGATGATATTATTGATCTTTTCGAAAATCTCGAAAACTGATAATCCTGAAATATACAATTATTTTGAAGCACATATTTTATCCAATTTATCTTGACAATAATACTGTTTTTTAAATTTATCAAGAATAGAATATCGGGCAATTAAATCAATTTGAACTATTACTTTTAAAATAAATACCATTTCAAGAAATTATTACAGAGGAGTAAAGCAATGTCTTTAAATCTTAGGAGCAATGAAACAACAAGCGGAAGACGAATGGCAGGAGCAAGAAGTTTATGGCGTGCCAATGGACTTAAAGAGGATCAGATAGGCAAGCCTATAATAGCAATAGTAAATTCATTCACTGAACTTGTGCCTGGCCATGTTCATCTCAATGAAATGGGGAGATTCATCAAAGAACAGATTGAAGCAGAGGGCTGCTTTGCACCTGAATTTAATACAATTGCAATAGACGATGGCATTGCAATGGGTCATGATGGCATGCTTTATTCCCTTCCTTCAAGAGAACTTATAGCAGACAGTGTTGAATATATGTGTAATGCCCATAAAGTTGATGCAATGATATGTATTCCAAACTGCGACAAAATTGTTCCTGGAATGCTTATGGCAGCAATGAGGCTCAATATCCCTGCAATCTTTATTTCAGGCGGGCCTATGGAAGCTGGAATTTACCAGAATAAAAAATATGACCTGATAGACACAATGGTAATGGGTGCTGACCCAACTGTTCCTGATGATTTAATTGCTGAAGTTGAAAAACATTCATGCCCCACATGCGGTTCATGTTCAGGTATGTTTACTGCAAACTCAATGAACTCGCTCACTGAAGCATTGGGACTTGCACTTCCTGGCAATGGCTCTGTTGTAGCAACACACAAAACAAGAAAGGAAATGGCTATAAAAGCGTCAAAACGCATTATTGAGATGGCATACGAGTATTATGGAAAAGACAATACCTCAGTGCTTCCAAGATCTATTGCTACACGTACCACATTCCTCAATGCCATGTCCCTTGATATAGCAATGGGAGGTTCAACAAACACAGTGCTTCATCTTCTTGCAATTGCAGATGCCGCTAAAGTTGATTTTACAATGAAAGATATTGACGAGCTTTCAAGAAAGATACCCAATTTATGCAAAGTTTCCCCAAGCTCAAATTTCCACATGGAAGATGTAAACAGGGCTGGCGGAATAATGGCCATTCTTGGAGAGCTTGACAGGGGAGGATTAATAGACACCTCTGTTAAAAGGGTTGATTTCCCATCATTAAAAGACGCTCTCAATGCCTTTGATATAATGCGTCCCACAGCCACAGAATTTGCAAAAAAAACATACAGCAGCGCTCCTGGCAGAAAAGGACGTAACCTGAAATACTCCTCTCAGGATACATTTTATGAATCCCTTGATACTGACAGAAAAAACGGCTGCATAAAAGATATTGAAAACTGCTACAGCAAAGACGGCGGACTTGCTGTACTCTATGGAAATATTGCCATAGACGGATCAATAGTAAAAACAGCAGGAGTTGATCCATCAAACTACACATTCACAGGAACTGCAAAAGTTTTTCATTCACAGGATAGTGCATGTGATTCCATTTTAGCAGGTGAAGTAAAAGCAGGAGATGTTGTTGTAATACTCTATGAAGGTCCAAAGGGAGGTCCTGGGATGCAGGAAATGCTCTACCCTACTTCCTACATAAAATCAATGAACCTTGGAACAAAGTGTGCTCTTATAACTGATGGGAGATTTTCAGGAGGCACTGCAGGATTATCCATAGGTCATATTTCTCCGGAAGCTGCAGCAGGGGGAAACATTGCTTTAATAAAAGATGGGGATATTATTGAAATAGATATTCCTCAAAGAAAACTGAAACTAGATGTTTCAGATGAAGAGCTTGATAAACGCAGAAAAGAGGAAGAAGCAAAAGGGAAAGATGCCTTTAAGCCTGTAGGGAGAGATCGTAAAATTTCCACTGCTCTTCAAATATATTCTTTTCTTGCTGAGTCTGCTGATAAGGGTGCTGTAAGAAGGTTGCCTGAATAAAAGACCTCACCCCGGCTTTACTTGAACCTTCCCCCTAAATCAGCAAAGGGCTTATCAGGCATCCTGCCTGCCCTTTGCACTAGCTCATCCGTGAAGCCTCGCCCAAATCGGGGGACTTTTGAAGTAGGGCGGATTTTCCACAACAATTATTCACTGTTCATTATTCATCATTCTGGGCAATGCGCAAACCAGTCGCAAAATGTCTATTTACCAAAGAACCTGTATCTAACATAACCATCTTAGATACAAGCCTTATTCCCCAGGATACCTGTTCAAAATTTTCACCTCTTACAATTTTTGCAGCACCATCAGGATGTCAATCATAACAAAATTCCGCGATATTCCCGCTCATATCATAAAGTCCCAGAGCATTAGGCAACTTTGTTTTTACTGCTGCTGTTTTAAATCCTGCATCAGGGTAACACACTGCATAATTCCCAACTGTTGAAGAGACTTTAACTGCCTCTATATCACCACTGACTGAATCCCCTTTGGTCCATTTTGTTTCCATTTCATCGAAATCAACACCTTTTATTACTCCAGTCACCACATTGGTTGTGTCAGTTCCCCTATAACGGGCCGCAAGCTCCCATTCGTTTGTTCCAAGAAGCCTAAACCCCTTTCCTGTAGAACTTACAACAGCTTGCTCGCAGCTCTTTCGGGTCGCTTCGTTTCCTATTCTAGAATCCCTAACAACTTTGCCCTGGTAAGTATAAACACAGTCATAATTGGCTCCGGTGTGTGCATTATACCACTCGGTCAGGGCATTGCACCAGACCAGACCATCATACCAACGCACCATAGTTACCGGATGCTGCGGTGTCATGCCATCTTGATCTTCGCTGCTTCCCTTTCGACCGGGACTACCAAATTCATACTTATTTTCACCACGAGCATCATCAGTTGCCCAATCATACACCTTTTTCCAAAGCTCATAAGTTACCTCGGTTTCCCCTATCCAGTAAGCATTATCCACAGTTGCGGTAATACTTTCCTCATCAGCAATATGAGGGGATTGTTTAGGAAAAGTGAGTCCCCCTGGAACATAGGCCATTTTAAAAGATACCCCATCCGCGGTATAGGTTACCTTGTTGTCATCAACAGAGCCTGATGTTGAACCGCTGCTATCTCCACCATCACAGGCTGTAAAAACTATGCTAAAAAAAGAAAATATTAATAAGAGAGAGAGAGAGAGAGAGAGAGAGAGAGAGAGAGAGAGAGAGAGAGAGAGAGA
>CAZYPA010000003.1:0-50709 GCA_964649175.1 uncultured Leptospirales bacterium
TATACTGAGGGACTTCCTGATCAGGATGTGCCTGAAGAGGATTTTGATGATGGTTCAGTGGATCTCTATTCAGAGAAATAATGATGTTTTAATTTAATAAAGCAGTTAAAGTATAAAAAGAATATTTTTTTCACAGAGGTTTTTTTATTGTTTAAAATTCAATATTAAGAAAAGCCAGGTCATCATTCTGCTGGTTGTTTGTATCAAAACTTGAAATTTTTTGAAGCAGAAGATCGCAGAATTCTTTTTCTTTCAGCTCCTGTTTTTCCATGATAAATTGGCCTGCCCTTTTTTCACCGAATTCTTCACCTTGTGGATTTTTAAGCTCTGTTAATCCATCAGTATATATAAAAAGCCTGTCTCCTTTGTTTACAGTAATTTTTTTTTCTTCATATTTAACATTATCTGCTATTCCAAGAAAGAGTCCAAATGTATCAAGAGCAATTACTCTTTCTTTTGATTTCTGATAAAATAAAGCCCTTGTATGTCCTGCGTTCGTGTATGTAAGACAATTGTTTTTTTTGTCATATACAAGGTAAAAAGCTGTTACATACTGTGTGTCAAGAAGAGTGCCCCTTAGATGTTTGTTCACTTCACTGATGAGTTCAGCTGTACTTATAAATTTATCTGCGTAAATGCTGAAGAGCATTTTTGACATTGTCATAACAAGTGCAGCTGGGATTCCATGACCAGTTACATCTGCGATTAAAAAGGCTGTTCTGTTGTCATCGATTTTTATGCAGTCAAAAAAGTCACCTCCAATGTCATCAATTGGATGGTATACTCCACTTATTTTAGGGTATTCTATATAGCTGAAGTCAGATGGAATAATATACTCCTGTATTTTTTTAGCTGCTTCAAGTTCTCTTTTAATAATTTCATTTTTTCGGTATAGCTCAGAATTGGCATCTTTAAGTCTTAGCAGGGAAATTACACGTGCAATAAGTTCATTTTTGTTCATAGGCTTAATCAGGTAATCATCAGCCCCTATGTTTAATCCTTTTATTTTATTGTTTAAATCATCCAGGCCTGTCATAAAAATTACAGGAATAAATTCTTTAGTTTTGATGTTTCTGAATCTTTTTAAAAATTCAAAACCGTCCATTTCAGGCATTATTATATCAACAAGGATAAGGTCATATTCATTAGTTGAAATTTTTTCTAAACCTTCAAATCCGTTTTCTGCTGTATCAACCAGAATATCTACAGGTATAAGGGTTTTTTCAATAAAAGTCCTGCTCAATTTGCTGTCATCAATACATAGAACGTGCCATTTTTTTGAGGATGTTTTTTTTATCAATTCAACTTTTTCCTCTTCATTTTTCTTGCATTTATACTAGTCATACATTCTGTGGTTCTTTTTTCAATTCATTTTAAACAGGTTATTAATTCAACGAGAATACTTTTTAATGTTCCTTTAGTTTACTGTTTCTATCTCTTCATTCATGAGTTTAATAGCATGAACTGCTGCTTTATCATAGCTCATATCCCTATATTTTTTCCATGCAAAGTTGATTGAACTTGATGCATTAATTCTGTGTATTCTGTAGTCAGGGAATTGTTTTAGTATTGTCATTACTTCTTTTATGCTTCCGCCCTGAGTTCCCACACCAGGAATAAGATAGGGTATTTCTTTTCCGGAATTTATAAAAAGTGATGAAATTTTTTCAAGCTGTTCAGGGTATGTGGCGCCTACTACAGAGCCTATACCTGGATGATACCATTGTAATAGTTTTTCAGCTATATAGACATAAAGTTCTTTATCATTGGTTTTTATATCCTGAATTTCTATTGAGCTTTTATTTGATGTTTTTGTTAAAATATAATATCCTTTATCTGGATATCCTGAAATGAAAGGCTCAATTGAATCATAACCCAGGTATGGAGAAAGTGTTACTGCATCAGCTTTGAAGAAATCAAATGCCTCTTTAGCATAAGCCTTTGCTGTTGTGCCAATGTCGCCCCGTTTAACATCAAGAATTACCGGGATATTTGCTTCTTTATAAATTTTTATTACTTTCTCAAGTGATTTTATTCCATCAATACCATATTGGGCATAAAACGCATAGTTTGGCTTTACTGCTCCAGGATAAGTATTCTCTTTAACAACAGAGTTGAGAATATTTTCATAAAATTTAAATATAATTTCACCAGGACTGCCTTGATCTTCGGGTATATTTTCCAACACAGGGTCAAGTCCCATGCACACTATGCTTGAATATTTTTCAGCGCTTTTTTTCATCAGTTCAGGATAGTTCATTTATTTTACCTTTAAGTATTTTCTTGTATATTTCATAGGAATCATCATCAAATAGTATAAAGATAGTTTTTATCATGTAATCTTCATTTTTCATAAAATTAATCACAGTATCAATTGCTATTTTAGCAGCCTCCTCCTTAGGATAGCCATAGACACCTGTTGATATTGCAGGGAAGGCGATTGACAAAAGATTTGCTTCTTTAGCAAGCATAAGGGAGTTTATGTATGAGTTTTTTAATATTTCAGCTTCATTGTTTTTGCCGCCTCTGTATACAGGCCCTGGAGTATGAATTATATATTTTGCAGGCAGATTATATGCACCTGTGATTCTTGCCTCACCAGGGTTGCAGCCTCCCAGCTTTTTGCATTCTTCAAGGAGTTTTGGTCCTGCTGCCCTATGTATTGCTCCATCAACTCCGCCTCCACCAAGAAGTCTGGGTGCTGCAGCATTTACAATTGCATCAGACTGTTCTTTTGTAATATCACCTTTTTTTATATGAATATAATCAGCAATATTCTTCATTTTCAGGATACCTTTCCACAGTCTGTGACTTTATTTGCAAGTAGTTCCATTGCATGTGGTATGGCTTTTTCAATAAATTCCAGGTTTTCCTTTACAGCCTTTGGGCTTCCTGGAAGGTTGATTATAAGGCTATTTTTTCGAATTCCGGAAACTGCCCTTGAAAGCATTGCATGGGAAGTTATTTCTAATGATTTTTGCCTCATGGCTTCTGCAAAGCCCGGGGCTTCTTTGTCCAGCACAGCTTTTGTGGCCTCAGGGGTGTTGTCCCTTGCAGCAAAACCAGTGCCTCCTGTTGTAAGAATCAGGTTTATTCCTTTATCTGACATTTTTATTAAAGCCTCTTTAATATCTTCAATGTCATCAGATACAATCATTTCATCAACAACCTTAAATCCCATTTTGTTAGCCCATGTTTTTATTACAGGGCCGGAAAGATCATCTCTTTCTCCTCTTGAACTTCTGTCACTTACTGTTATAAAACCTGTGCTGGTCAATTTAAACCTCTTTAATAAAAAAATTTAAAATAGAATAATTAGATTAAAACCTGCTTGATTATTCTTCAATTCAAATTTATTAATATTTTACAATAATTTTATAACTTTAACAGTTTCTTTTCTGGTGATTCAGGAGGCATTCAGGAGTTTTATGGTCTATGCAGTAATTCTTGCAGGTGGAAAGGGTCTAAGGCTTAATTCATCTATTCCTAAACAGCTTTTAATCCTGGATGGACGATCTGTACTTCACTGGTCTGTTGATGCTTTTATTAATTCTCCTGTCATAGATGGTGTGTTAATTGTTTGTGAAAAGGGGATTATGGATATAGTTAAATCACAGTTCCCTCAGGATTTATATCCGGGTATTATAGCCTATGTTCAAGGTGGAAAGGAAAGGTATGATTCCTCTTTGAATGCTTTAAATGCTTTTAATTTTAATGATGATGATATTATTCTTTTTCATGATGCTGCACGCCCTTTTGTAACAGAAAAAATTATTGATGATGTTGTTTTTGAAGTAAAACGTACAGGTGCTGCAGGAACATATATCCCTGCTGTTGATACTGTTGCTGTTATTTCAGGCGGAATAGTTCAGGATATACCTGATAGACAAAAGCTTTTTTATGCTCAAACACCACAGGGATTCAGATTTGATATTATTAATAAAGCACATAAAAAAGGCGCATTATCCACTGTTACTGATGATGTCTCTATGGTTATGAGCCTTGGTTATAAAGTTGCAATGGTTCCTGGAGATGAATTCAATTTTAAAATAACTACTGATTTTGACTTTTCCGTGGCTCAATTTATTGCTCAGGGAATGAGAAATGTTTCTTCGCTATCTTAAAAAAGATCCTATTGAATGGCTGATTGATGGTTCAGATCCAGCTCTTACATATATTGTAAAAAAAGAATTTTGTGAAAATAATAATTTTTCAAGGCCTGATTTTAAACCTGAATTACTATTTAATGATATATATAATAGTAAAGCTAATATAAATAAAAAAAATATAGATCTCTTTTATAGAGGTGCTTTATGGCAATTCCTTTTTGCTGTTGAATGCGGCTTTACTGTTGAAAACAATTTCATTAAAGAATTATATTCTTTTTTACAGAAACGAATTTTAGCACCAGACTTTGGCTTTTCCTTTAATTCAAGTCCTGTAGTTTCAACCGGGTGCAGAACCGGGAATATGGTTAGGGGAATGCTTAAGAGCGGTTCTTCCCCTGAGATAGCTGAAAAAGGGATTACATGGATACTGCACAATCAGAGGGAAGATGGTGGCTGGCTTCATTGTCCTTACTCAGGAGTTTCTGATTCACTGAAACTTCTTTTTTTAAAAAAACCAGGTACAGGCCTTAAGTTTGAAAAGGATAAAAATAGAAAGAGCTGCCCTGTTGCTACAGCTGTTTGTGCTTTGGCTTTAATTGAATCTAATCGCAAGGAATTTACAGAAGTTATTAACAGAGCTGCTGAGTTTTTTTTGTTATACACAGCCAGGTTTGCTGATAAAAAACAGATAGTATTACAATGTGGACAAAGTATAAGTTTAAGTTTGAATGGTTATCCTGTTATGACTCAGGTTGATTCTATTTTAATTCTTTTCATTTTGTTTTCCAGTGATTACTGGAATGATAAGGGGACAGTTTTACTTTTTAATTCTTTAATGAAAAAACAGGATTCTTCAGGTATATGGAAAAGCGATAATAAATTGCCTGGCATGATAAGAGGATTAGGTGCTGATAAGTGGGCAACCCTTAGTGTAATGCGCCTGTTAAAGAATGTCTCTGAAAAGGAGAATCAGTTATCAAAGGCATAGCCAGCTGAAAATACCAGATTTCCTGTATGGATAGAACCTGTGCTGCCACTCATGTATGTTTTGATTTTTTGGGTTACTTGGTTTTCACGGGTCAGGTTATAGCCAGGGCTGAAGCTTAAACTATAGGCTGTCCATTCAATGCCGCAGGATATATAAAGCCCGCCACTAAAATATGCAACAAAGCTGAGATCAGCCCCATAGGCCAGACCATTTACACTTCGGTTCATGCTTCCGCTATAGTTCTTTTCTTTAAGAAGGATTTTAGCAATTGGAGTAGCTGAATATTTGCCAATATAGTAGCCTAAAAAAGGTGAAAGTGTAATATCCCACATCTTTCTGTTTGTTAGGTGAAATGAGGGGCCAGCTGTCAGGACAAAGCTTTTAAAAACGCTTTCATTCCAGTTTTTATAGTTTGATCCAAATAAGGTTCTTTGTACAATTGTAATATGTTTTATTTTGGTTTTAGCACCAATATAATCCAAGGGCATATATTCAAAATTTATCCCATAATCGTATGACAGATGAGTTACAGTTAATTCCTTTGTTGTGCCTATGTCTGAAAAAGAATAAATTTCATCTTTTAAAAATTTTTTTTCATTGGAAATCATATTGCCAAAGGGGATGCCTATTCCAACTATTCCTCCCAGGAACATCTGCCCCTTGTGAGCCCCTTCAGGAGGCTTGTCCAGTTCTTCAAATTTAGACCCTAAAACAGGGGAGAGGGCTGATAAGATCAAAATAATAAATATTAATATTTTTTTCATATTTTATCATATACATAAAAACCGCGTCCGGTTTTTTTACCCAGGTAGCCTGAGGCAACATATCTTTTTAACAGGGGACATGGCCTGTATTTTGTATCTGAGTAGCCCCTGATCATCTCTTCGCCAATTGCAAGTATTACGTCAAGTCCTACCATGTCTGCTATTTCAAGAGGCCCCATGTGCAGGTTAAGCCCTTTTTTCATGGTTTTATCTATTATTTCAGGTTTTGTTCCCCCTTCATATAGAAGAAAAACAGCTTCATTGATCATT
This sequence comes from uncultured Leptospirales bacterium, assembly GCA_964649175.1. GTDB lineage: Bacteria > Spirochaetota > UBA4802 > UBA4802 > UBA5550 > JBBAGC01. The sequence continues at coordinate 6,132 of CAZYPA010000003.1, forward strand.
GGATAAAGAATCCGGTTAAGATAAAAGCCAGGATAGTCCTTTGCCTCAATATAGTCTTTACCCAGTTTTTTAAGAAAGGTTTTTGCCATTTCTACGGTTTCTCTGGTTGTAAGAAATCCGGGTACAATTTCCACTAAAGGAAGTACTCTTGCAGGATTAAGAAAATGAAGACCTATAATCGATTCAGGTCTGGTTGCAACAGATGCTATTTCTGTAATTGATATTGATGATGTGTTTGAGGCAAGCACTGTGCTGGGATTGCATACTTCATCCAGCTCATGGAAAACCTCTTTTTTAAGGTTTAAATCTTCGAAAACAGATTCCACAACCATGTCAACATCTGAAAGTTCTTCCATGTCTGTGATAATGCTTATTGAAGCCATTACCCTTTCACTATCCCCTTCCTTTATGCGTTTTCTTTCCTGGTAATCTGCAAGTCTTGAGAATATTGTATTAAGTGCATTAAGTGATTTTCTTTCATCAATATCATATATTTTTACATTAAATCCTGCTTCAGCTGTCATCTGGGCAAGATCAGTTCCCATTGTTCCTGCTCCAACTATACCAAGTTTATTCATCAGCTTACCTCTTATGTGGTTTTTTGTAATAAGATACAATATATTAAATTTTATCAAGAATAAAACAATTGACGTAGCCCTTTATTAGAAGATAATTATACATGGTATTTTGTTCTGAATAATTTTCACTGGTACTGGATTTTAATTATTGTGATTTTTATTTTATTAGTTTAATGGAAATTTTATGAAAGAAATTGATAAAACAAAAGAAAATATTCGTATTACTGAACTTGATGATATTCAAAGAAAAGATCTTTTTAATAAATTTGTAGATGCTGGAGGAAAGGTTGTTTCTAACAGGGGAAAAAAACGAGCACTTGCTATTGACAGGGAAAAACAATACGAATATAGAAACAGACTGGATGATCATTATAAATCTTTGAAATCCAGGAATAATAGTTCCTCTGAGATAAAAGTGAGCTCAGAACCTGTTCGAGTTTCTCCAAACATTGCCTCAGGATCTCTTTTTGCTGGTTTTAGAATCAGAATGAAACTCCGTTTTCTTCGTATTACACCTTTAAGTACTGTTTATTTTAATAAAAAATTTCTTAAAAATTTTTCAGAGGATTATAAGCCTGCTTTAATTTCCATGCAGATGATGTATTATCATTTTTTTAAAAAAAATCCTCAACAAGGAAGGCGGATAAGAGATCGCCTTGATAAAATAAGTACTATTTATTTTGATGTAATTGAAAAAATAGGCGAACTCTATGACCAGATGGTTATTGATCAAATAACCATGCATTATCAGAATTTTCCTGATGTGCCTAAACCTCTTTCCGATCTTCGTGATCCTCTTATGTCTGTTTATCGTTCTCTTTATATACTTAAATCCTATGAAAATATTATATATAATGCTTTTGATAAAACTTTGGAAATTGATAACGATATTAATGAAGGAGGTTCCCAAAAGTATAAAAGGAAGGATGTAAAAAATGCACTGTATGTCATTTTTTATAAGCTTTACCCCAGACTTCATGCTCTTTTTTGTTTTTATCAAAATGATATATATTATGATACTGATAGTCTTATTGATAATATACTTGCAATAGCTGAATCAGAAAAACCAGGGAGCAGAATGAAGCGAGCTTTTAAAAGAAAGGATGCATCGGTTAATTCTGATTCTTCTGATGAAACAATGAGTAAGGATGAATCAGTGGAGATCGATGTTGTCCAGACTGATCCTTATCTTCGTGATGGCCTTGAGTTGTTATCCAGTCTTGACTTTTCTGCATTGCGCAGGTTGGATAAAAAGCGCGCTTATGAGTATGTTGATGATGCTGATAAAATATTGATCTGTTATCTTATTTTTCTTGAATTTGAATATGAGTATTCCTTTGTGATGACTACAAATAAAATCAGGTTTAATGTAGATTTTATTGATAATGTTAAGGTTGATTTTAAGACAAAGCTGCAGGATTTATTTAATGAGATGCGTAAGTGCCATGAGGCTTTTCTAGCCTATGCTGACAGCTATGCAGCTTATAGTAAAATTAAGGTTCAAAGGCCTATTGGAAGTGAGCAGTATTATGCATATTCAAAACGGCTTGATGATTCTATTAAACGGAAAGATCAGGTAGGGAATCTGGCCAGGATGATTCTAAAGTCTTACATGGACAGGTTTGGCTCAGAGCTGGAAATGCTCATCAATGATATGGACTCAAAGGAGCTGTTTATTGAGAATCCCCAGGATATACTCGATTTTACTGTTGAGATAGAAGGTGATAAAAAACTTCATAATAAAAAAATTTATGAGGCAGTAAGGATTATTTATGCTTTTGTATCTGCCCTTGTTTGGAGGCTTGGCCCTGAAGGAGACCTTTCAGGCAAGATTGATAATTTTGATATTAGCAAATCATCATCTATAACAGGAGAAGCTGATTCTAAACAATCCTCGAAGGAGGCGGGGGGGTCTATCCTTGATGAGCTGGATGATATTGTTTAGCCAGATTTTTCAGCCTTTTAATTTCTATTAGTCTTTCTTCAAGTATTAATTTTCTTTCTAATGATAGATTCCTGTCTCTGTAAGGGACTGATCTGGGATCATTGTATATTGCTTCAATGTCTTTAGGAGATAGTTCATTGCCTTTAGGAGCTGATGAAGCCAGGGTACCTTCTTTTTTTTTACCAACAGAAGGGCCTTTTCTAATATAAAAACCTGCTTCAAGCATTGCCCTTCTTATATGGTTAGCGCTTGAATAGGTAGTCATGATTCCGGTTTTTTTCATGAGCCTGTAAATTGTTTTAAAATATTCCAGGCTCCATAGCTCCGGGTTTTTTGAAGGGGAAAATGGGTCCTGGAAAACAGCATCAAATGTTTCATGTTCCAGCTTTTGGATTATTTTTCTCACATCTCCAAATTTTATAAGGATATTGATTTTGCCTTCTTTTGCTTTACCTGTTGAATATGCTTTTTTTACAAGCTCATAGGAAATATCTCTTTTATCATTAAATTTGATTTTATTCATAAAGGGAATAAAGATTTTTTCTTTTTCAATTGAGATGATGTTTATGATATTACTTTTTTTCTTTTCAGAATATTCATGAATCAGGGCAAGAATATTGTATCCAAGTCCAAATCCAATATCCAGGATATTTACAGGGTTGTTCCTTTCATTCAATATTTCAGAAGGTAAAAGATGTTTTAAAAGCGATTCCTCATAAGCTCCGGATGTTGAATGCATTGCCTGTTCATATTCTTCAAGGAATAGGGTAGTGCTTCCATCATCTGTTTCAATGAGGTAATTGCAAGTATTGTTTATTTTATCCATGTTGCACAATGTCCTTTTTAAATTCAAAACAGTGAAATTATTAACAAATTTTTTTATTGAAAAATGTCAATTTATTCAATATTAATTTTAATTAATAAAGCACTTTATAAAGCTCTTTATTTACAGCTCTGGTATTATGAAATATTTATCATTCTGCTTTTTTAAGCTGGTATGGCTTTGAATTTTTTTGTCAGGGTTATTTTAAATATTTATGGATAAAGGGTTTATGATAAAAAAAATTACTTTGTTTGGCAGGGTTCAGGGTGTTGGGTGCAGGGGGTATGCTGCTTCCTGTGCCAGAAAGCTTGGACTTTCAGGAGCAGTGTCTAATATGCGTGATGGTTCTGTCAGGATTATAATTGAAGCAGAGGACATGGATGAGATAAGGCTCTACATTGATTACCTTACAACTAATCCTTATAAATTTTATTTTCATGGTCGTATAGAAAGCTATACTGTTGAAGATTATTCAGGTCCAATTAGAGGAGATTACAGCTTTTAGTTTTTGTCAATGCGCACAGGTTTCGGTACTTTCATTCTTCTGTAGCTTATTTTGTTAAATTCTTTTGTTAGCGCATCAGTATTCAGTTCAAGAAAATTTAAAAAAGAGGTTTTCTTTATCTGCTCATAAAAGGCTTCAGCATAGTCCTGGTATTTTTCATCAAAGCTTTTTTTTGAATGACCATGGGCTTTTTTAAATTTACCCATTCTTCTAATATCTCCGTTAAATGCAGGATTTATATGGTAGAGTTCATGAAACATCACATCGATTTTTTCCTTTGCAGGCAGGTCCAGAAATTTTGGAATATAAAGATAAATTATATATTTTATTTCAATATCGTTTATTCTTACTTTAGGGATTGTATAATAGTATCCTCTGTGTTTTATTATATTATTTCCATTTTCAAATTTAAGGGGAACAAGCTTTCCATAAATTCCGCCCGTTGAAGTGCTTCTGTTTGTTCCGCAGCAAATAAGAATTTTGTTGATATCAAATAATTTAAACTCTTCAGTACCGGCAATCATCTCTTTGATTATAAGGGTAAAAGCATCGGTTATATTAAATGGTTCTTTTTTCACTGTTGTATTTTGGCCCTGTTAATAAGTTCTTCAGCATGCTTTATTGAAAGCTCTGTGATTTCTTCACCTGCAAGCATGCGTGCAACTTCTTTTATTTTTTCTTTTTCAGAAAGATTTTTTACAATGGTTGTAACCCTGCCATCGGCTTTTCCTTTTTGAACAAGGAAGTGGCTTTCTGACATTGCAGCTATTTGGGGGAGGTGTGTAATGAGCAGTACCTGTCTGTCTATGGAAAGGTTGCGTAGTTTTTTCCCGACAATCTCAGCTGTTTTTCCACTTATACCAGCATCTACTTCATCGAATATAAGAGTGTCTACAATATCTGCTGATTGTATTACATTTTTTAATGCCAGCATTATTCTGGACATCTCCCCACCTGATGCTACTTTGCGAAGCTGTTTCAGATCTTCTCCCTCATTAGCTGAAAGGAGAAATTCCACCTTGTCCAGTCCATGAGGATAAAGCATATATTTTTTGTTGTCTGATTCAACATCTCCCTGTAAACTGACTTCCCTTGTTATTGATATTTTAAAAATCGTGCCAGCCATGCCCAGGTCAGAGAGTTCCTTAATCACCAGTTTTTCCAGTTTTTCTCCAGTGATTTTTCTTTTTTCTGAAAGCAGCAAAGCAACTTCCTTTACCTCTTTTACTATTTTAATCTCTTCGATTTTAAGGTTTTCCAGCTCTTCTTCGCTTGAGCCTATTGCTTCAAGTTCAAGCCTGGCCTTTTCTTCGTATGCGAGAATTTCTTCAACAGAGTTTCCATACTTTTTTTTAAGCGTTTGTATAAGGCTAAGCCGCCCTTCAATCTGGTTTATTCTTTCTGGTGAAAAATTCACGTTTTCTTTGTAATCTCTCAGACTTGCTGAAACATCTTCTAACGAATAAAGAGACTCTCGTATAGAGTCAAGAATTGAGGTTATATTTGTATCCAGGTCAGATATTTTGGATAGGCTTGTTTCTGCTTTTTTAAGATTTCTAATTACACCTGAGTCACCATTCATCATTGATGATGCTTCATTTATTTCCAGAAAAAGTTTTTCTGAATTGGCCAGGAGATTTGATTCAGTTTTAAGCTCCTCTTCCTCTCCGGGTTTAAGAGCTGCTGATTCAATTTCTTTTATTGAAAATGTATTAAATTCAATACGCCGTGCTTTTTCTCTTTCGTCAATTTCAAATGAATTTATTTTATTTCGTATTGAGTTAAGTGTTTCGTGCAGCTCCTTTACCTTTGCAACTTCGTTTTGTAATCTTCCAAAGTTGTCAAGCAGCTCTCTATGTTTTGATACTTTGATAATATTCTGGTGTTCATTTTGTCCATGAATATCTATGAGGTTTTCAGCGATTTCTTTAAGTTTTGTTACAGGGATATTTGAGGAATTGACAAAGCATCTGCCTTTGCCATTTGTAAAAAATTCACGTCTTATAATAAGGAGATCATCTTCAGAATCTATACCAGCTTCATTAAGTATTTTTTTTATTTCTTCATTTTCTGTTATGTCAAACACAGCTTCAAGGGTAGCGCTTTCATATCCTGTCCGTATCATGTCTGTGCTTATTTTATCGCCCATTATGCCTGAAAGCGCATCAATGAGAATAGATTTACCAGCGCCTGTTTCACCAGACAGTATATTAAGGCCTTTGCTGAAATTAATTGCAAGGCTGTCTATTATTACAAAGTTTTTTATTCTGAGATCAAGAAGCATTGCCTCTCCTTTTCTGGAGCCTAGTAGTCTCTTCCCCAGTTTAATTTTTCTCTTAGTATAAGGTAGAAGTCTTTTTCCGGGTGTACAATAAGATTGATCTTTTTATCCGATTTTTTAAAAATGATTTCATCACCACATGAGAATTTGATAGCTTCCTGACCATCGATTGTCAATAATAAATTTTTAACATCTGAAAGGATACGGGCCTTGATCACTGAAGAGGCAGGTATGACAACAGGCCTTGTTGCTAAAGAGTGGGGACAGACAGGGTTGATAATGCATATATCTTTTGTATCTGGCGAAATGATGGGACCCCCTGCGGACAGGGAGTACGCTGTTGAGCCTGTAGCTGTTGAAATAATAAGTCCGTCTCCTGAAAATTTGTTAAAAAAAATATCATCAACAAATAGCTCTGTTACAATAGCTCTTGAAAATGCCCCCTTTGAAATTACAGCATCATTAATAAAGTATGATGGAGTATTCTCTTCACCGGAATTTAACCTGGCTTCCATTACATTTTTTTCAGAAACTTTATACTTTCCTTTAAAAATATTATTAAGATGAATTTCATATTCTTCAGGATTAAACTCAGTCATGAATCCAAGCCTGCCCCTGTTAATTCCAAATATGGGACTGTTGCTGTGAATAAACATCCTGGCACTTCTTAAAAAGGTTCCATCACCACCTATGGAGATTATCAGATCAGGATTGTCTTTGTATTCATCCTGTTTTACAATGTAGGCTTCCATATTATTTTTTTGCAAAACAATATACTCTGGAAGCATTACCTTTATTTGATGTTGATCAGCTATGCGGCAGATGTTTTTAATTATAGGGATTGAGCCTTCATCATCTGGTCTGAAATTTATTGCTATTTTTTTAATCATTACCCTTTTCCGGTATGTTGTTGGAAAACTTCATTATAAGTCCCGGATTTTTGTCAAGAAATACACGTATTTCTTTTTTGTCCATAGCGTAAAGAGATACAGGTTGTGATACAGAAAAGGTGTATCTTTCCGGCAGGTTTTTATATAGCCGGTCAAGGGATCCAACAAAGTCCCCTTTTCCGAGTGTTGCAATATCTTTTTTCTTCTCAGAAACCTGAACTGTACCTTCCCGTATAATATAAACTTTGTCAAATTTTTCATTTTCCTTTATAAGTTTGCCAGGAGTTTTTATTTCACAGGGTATAAACATTGATTCAAGCCATGTTATCTGAGTTGAATTGCAGTAGCGAAAGAAATTATTCATTAATAAAAGATTCCATGTTTCACTGCTGCGAATATTAGCTACTTTCATTAATATCTTTTCAAATTCTGTTCCTGTAATGAAATTGAGAAATTTATCTTTTTCTATAGTAAAGAGGATTACATCAGTTTCTGCGTAAACATCTGCAGCCCTTTTTTGTTCAGTTATTAAAGCAACTTCTCCAAAGTAGTCATAGGGACCGTATATTTTGTTTCTCGATAGTCCACCACTGTCCACTGAAATGTTTCCGGCATATATTATATAAAACTCATCACCAGTGGAGCCTTTATTTATAAGCTTCTCTCCCTTTTTGAATTTCTTTATTTCCACTATGCCAAGAAGCTCCTGTGCTTTATAAGCTGGTATATCATTCATAAAATCCAGCCTTTCGAATACACTGAGTATTTTTGCAGCTTCTTCAAAAAGAGGGGGTTTGGTTTTAAAATAAAGGGTATGCTCCATTCCAAATTGTGCAAGCCTTAGACAGGTTTTCTCAGGAAAGTCTTTTTGTGCTATGTGATATACAACTGTTCTTTTTTTTATCTCTTCAGGCAATGATTCCAGATATTTAATTGGAGTGTGAAGAGGGGGGATTCCAGATTCATGATAAATAACCTTTGAATCCCATGGAAATTTTCTTAGCTCTTTATATCTTTCATTACTTATTATGCCTTTTTCATGAAGTTCTTTATGTATTTTTGGGTCATTGTTATGGTCAGAGGAGTAGACAAAGGACTGATCCTGGAATTCCATTTTAAATCCTATTGTTGGAATTGAATGGAGGGTATAGAACATTTCAAATTTTCCACCATTTATATAAACAGGATTTCCTATTTTAACAGGATGAAAGTTGAAAAGCTTTACCAGATAGTCTGTTTTTACATTGCTAAGTGCAGAGTATTTCCTTAAAAAACTCATCATAACTGTTTTAGTTGTATATACTGAAACCCTGCCGCCTTCAAGTATTTTCTGGAAAGTTCCTGCATCATGATCTGCATGACAATGTGTAAGGATTATGCTGTCTATAAATTTGGGGCTTACATTTGAATCCTCAAGCCATTCTGTTGAGTTTACAGGAGGATCAACCATGATCCCCTGATGATTAAGCCACATTATAAATCCTGATGTATTTTCCCCCGGGTCAAATCCATGACTTGGGCCAAGGCATGTTACTCCAAACAGAGGTGGAAGGTATGGCTCTGCAAGGCGTTCACCAATAAGATATGTGGGTTTATAATTGACCTTCCCGGGAATTACAAGAGGATTTGATTTTTTCCACGAGAGTATAAAGTCTCCTGCTTTATCGATCTTTATTTCGACTCCTTTGTATGTATAGCGGTTTTCTTCAAAAATTCCAAAACTAACCATATTGGCAAGGCGGTTATTCATTCTGAAGAAATTCATTTCAGATTTTATATCAGGTATTGTTTCTTTTTTTGCAAAGGAATCATAGTCATCTTTTATATCAAAGCTTCTAGGTCCAAAAATTGATTCCTGCAGTACTTTCTTTATTCTGCTTAACTGGTTTTTGCGGCATATAATCAGGGTTTTCCTTTTTCTAAGAAAGTAGTTGTAGTAAAGGGGAAATTCTATTTCACCCACACTTATTCCTTTTATCCAGCTGAACATTTCATCTGCCAGGACAAATATTTGCGGCACTCCGGATTCAAGATGCATTGTATCCTTTATTGTTTCAGGTGGAGCACCAAACTGTATATACCCTGCAGGTGTTTCAGCCAGATATCCACCCCTTGGTAGCTTTTGAAGTCCAGGTTCAATTTTTTCCAGCTTTCCTGGTTTCATTGTTTCCTCTCTTTGCTTTAATTCTAATCAGTAAACATCTTCAGGGTTGAATATCTTTTCTCCATCAATAGTTACTGTATCTTCATTCAGAATCCTGTAAAAACAGCTTTTATATCCCTCGTGGCAAGCTGCGCCTCCTTTCTGAATAACCTTTACAAGAAGGGTATCATTATCACAGTCAATTCGTATTTCCTGCACAGCCTGAGTGTGTCCGGATGTTTCACCCTTCATCCATAGCTGTTTTCTGGATCTGCTCCAAAAGTGGGCGTATCCGGTTTTAACTGTTTTTTCAAATGCTTCTTTGTTCATGAACCCAAGCATAAGAATCTGATTATCATACACATCCTGGATTACAACAGGAATTATCCCCCCAAGTTTATCAAAATCAATTTTAACTTTATTCATTATTGCTGTTCTCGGGATTTATAAATGATTATTTTTTTCTTTTCTTTGTTATTGTCGACACTATTTACTCATATGATTATTAAATGAATTGTTAGTAAATGATTTTTTCGTTTTAGCCTATAATTGTTTGTTAAAGAAGATTATTTTTATGCTGGGAGTCTGTTTTATTGGACGGCTATTATTTTTGCAGATGAGACATAATTCCTTATTCATTATGTTTTATCTGTGTTAATGTCCTGTTATACTATTTTTTTTCTGTCTCTTTTTATTGCAGCCATTCTTCTGGGGAAAAGATCAGGGCATTCTTCTCTCTTTTTGAAAAGGAGACCCTCATCTTTGTGGTCTTTATCTTCTTTGTTAGCATTTGTAACCATTTCCAGCCCCAGGGAGGAGATGTGCTTTTGTACATTGATGTTTTTCGTAAGTTCCAGGTCTTTTGAGTAAAGAAACAGGTAGCCATCTTTTTTTAAAAGGGGTGCGCTCAGTTCACATGCTATGTAGACATCTGCCATTGCTCTGGAGAAGACCCAGTCAAAAGCTTCTCTGTAGAGGTCCTTTTTCCCTTCCTCTTCAATGCGGCAGCTCACAGCCTTTATATTGGTTATTTCACATTCTTTGGATGCAGCATTTATAAATTTTATTTTTTTATGGTTTGAATCAAAAAGAACTCCTTTTGATTTTTCTATAAATACAGCAAGAGGTATGCCAGGGATCCCTGCGCCAGTTCCAAGGTCAGCAAAGTATGTTCCACGTGGAACATTGAGTTCTATTACAGGAGCAATGCTTTCAATAATAAGATTTTTTATTATTTCTTCAGGGGATTTGTGTCCTGTGAGGTTAAACTTCTGGTTCTCTTTGTGAATCAGTGAGCTGTAGCAGGTGAGCTTTTTGGCCTGTTCTGCTGTTAAGGGCAGGGCTTTTATAATAGATGAGGTGAGTGTTTCAACTTGTTCCACGTGGAACCTCTTTTTTTCTATTTTTAATTATTTCAAGATAAACGAGAAGAATAGAGATGTCAGATGGGTCAACTCCTGCAATTCTGGAAGCCTGCCCCAGTGTAGAGGGTCTTATTTTTTTCAGCTTTTCTCTGGCCTCATTTTTTAATCCCTGAATTGCATTATAATCAATTGTTTCAGGGATTGGGCGGTTTTCCATTCTTTCTTTTTTTTCTATTTTTTCCATGTCTCTTTTGATGTAACCTTCGTATTTGATTTCCATTTCAATAATGGGTGATAAAACTTCATTGAAGTCCTCTCCCAGAATTTCGTGTATTTCCTTTATTGTTATGCCTGGCCTTTTTAGAAGCTTGTCAGCACTTGTTTTCCCTTTTGCATCAAAGCTGGGGTCTGCTTTTTTTAGCATTTCAAATATTTCATTGTTAACCTGAATGGTTTTGCTTTTATAATCATTGATTTTTGAATCAATTTCTTTGTATTTTTCTATCATGTTTTTATATCTGTCTTTGGGTATTAGTCCGCATTCATAACCATATTTCATCAGGCGTCTGTCAGCATTGTCCTGTCTAAGGAGCAGCCTGTGTTCAGCTTTTGATGTAAAAAGTCTGTAAGGTTCATTTATTGTTTTTGTAATAAGATCATCAATAAGTACCCCTGCATAGGCCTCTGATCTTCCCAATGTGAAGGGGCGTTCACCTTTTATCTTCTTTGCAGCATTGATTGCAGCAATAAGGCCCTGCGCTGCAGCTTCCTCATACCCGGATGTTCCATTAATCTGCCCTGCATGATAAAGACCGGATACCTTTTTTGTTTCCAGAGTTGCATATAGCTCCTCAGGGGGTACAAAATCATACTCAACAGCATAGGCTGGTCTCATTACCTGTGCGTTCTCCAGTCCTGGGATTGTCTTAATCATCTCAAGCTGTATCTCCTCAGGTAAGGATGAGGAGAATCCGTTTATGTAGATTTCATTGGTAAGCAGTCCTTCAGGTTCAAGGAAAAGCTGATGTTTTATTTTATCTGCAAATTTAACAATCTTGTCTTCAATGGATGGGCAGTATCTTGTTCCTATTCCTGTGATTTTGCCGGAATAAAGGGGTGATCTGTGAATGTTTTTTTTTATTATTTCATGAGTTTTTTCGTTTGTGTAGGTTGTCCAGCAGGGGACAAAGGGCCTGTTAATTTTATCTGTGCAATAGGAAAAGGGTGTGGGGATTTCATCCGGATGCTGTATTTCGCATTTGCTAAAATCAATGGAGTTGGAATTAACCCTGGCAGGGGTGCCTGTTTTTAGGCGCTGTACAGTTAGCCCCATGCTTCTAAGAGAATCGGATAATCCCTCAGATGAAAAGTCTGCAATGCGTCCTGCCTTTTCCTGGTATTCTCCAATGTGGATAAGGCCCTTGAGAAAAGTTCCAGTACAGAGAATAACAGCTGATGCTGAATGTTCCATTCCTCTTATGGTTTTTACACCTGATATTCTATTGTTATCAGCAATTATTTTTTCTACAATATCCTGGATAATGTGAAGATTGGGCTGGTTTTCCATTACCTTTTTTAACCTGAACTGGTATTCCTTTTTGTCTGCCTGGGCTCTTGGGGCCCATACAGCAGGGCCTCGGCTTTTGTTGAGCATTTTAAAGTGAATTCCTGTAAGGTCAATTGCTCTGGCCATTTCTCCGCCAAGGGCGTCAATTTCCCTGACAAGGTGCCCTTTGGCAATTCCTCCAATTGCAGGATTGCAGCTCATCTGGGCAATTGTATCCAGATTGCCTGTAATTATTAATGTGTCAAGCCCCATCCTTGCTGAAGCAAGGGCAGCCTCAACACCAGCGTGGCCTGCGCCTATAATTATTATGTCGTATTGACTATGCATTATTCTTTCCATTGATAAAGATCGTTGTGTTCAGCACTATCTGAACTTAAAACATTAATTAAATCAATGCATTATGAGGGCAATAAAAAATTATGACAAATGATTAATTCTGTGAAAAAATAAAACTTTAATCTGCATAAGTACAATAGGAGTAAAAATTGTTGACGTAGTATGTAAATTAATAGCATCTTTGGTTCGTGATAATTGTTTTTATCTTTTATAAAACATGCAGGAAAGTTTGATAAAATACGTATTAAATATTCTGATGAAATTGGGAATGGTAAATAATAATGTATCAAAGAAATACAGGTTTTAGATTTGGCGGCCCTATTACGCCTATAGTAAAAAAACTGATGATCTTCAATGGGGCTGTTTTTATTTTTCAGCAGATTGGCGGAATTTTTGCACCTGGATTTTTGGAGTCAGTTTTTGGTTTAAGCCATGCAGGGATTGCTAAAAGCTTCATGTTGTGGCAGCCTTTTACATATATGTTTCTTCATGGAGGATGGCTTCATATAATCTTTAATCTGGTAGCTTTGTGGATGTTTGCTGGTGAAATTGAAAACATTCTGGGAGAGAAGAAGTTTTTAAAATTTTATCTGCTTTCCGGCCTTGGAGCTGGTTTTTTTATTGCAATGATGAATTATTATATTTTTGTCCGGTATGGTTCTTCACCTGTAACAATAGGTGCTTCAGGAGCAATTTATGCAATATTGCTTGCATATGGAATATCCTGGCCTAACAGGGAGGTTCTTCTTTACTTTGTTCTTCCTGTTAAGATGAAATATCTTCTTATTGCTTTTGGGGTTATGGAATTTTTTGGTACATTGTCAAGCGCTTCAGGAGCAGGGGCCGGAATTAGTCATATAGGGCATTTGGGTGGATTGATATGTGGTTTTTTTCTTTTTAAAATAATGCGCTCAAGGGGATTTTCATCAGCAAAGGGGAAAAGTTCTTTTTTTGGTGATTTTGAAAGAAAGAGACAGTTAAAGAAAAAACAGAATGAGATTAATACCCGCATTAAAGCAAAAAAAATTATTGATAGCTCTCTGGAGAAAATTGCCAAGGGAGGGATGAGCTCCCTTACCCCTGATGAGAAGAAGCAGCTTGAATGGGCAAGGAGACACTTTTACCCTTCAGAAAATGATACAATGCATTGAGATTGCTGTGTTTAACATAATTCTTTTTCAGGGGAGCAGATCTTTACATAGCTGCCTGGCCCGTGAAACGTCATATATTACATTGAGGTGATTCCGCTTTTTTTTAAAAGAGCGTCATTTAATCTGTCTTAAATCTTCTAAATTAATTACTTGCCAATATTACCCCTTTTTAAAACAATTGTTTTATCGAGTTAAAATAAATTTATGAAAATTAAAGGTGGCATATATGAATTATTTTAAAGGCACAGATGATTATATCATATCAAAGGATTTAAGGGATAATGTGAATGTTTCCATAGCACTTCAAAGGCCTCTTATTGTAAAGGGTGAACCTGGTACTGGAAAAACCCTTCTTGCTCATGCTATTGCAAAAGGCCTTGGTAAAGATTTTTTTATCTGGAATATTAAATCTACAACAAAGGCCCAGGAAGGTCTTTTTGTATATGACACAGTACAAAGGCTTAATGACGCCCGTTTTGGTGATCATGATATTTCTGATATAAAAAGATATATCAAGCTTGGCAAGCTTGGTGAGGCATTCAGTGCCGAAGAGCAGGTGGTTTTATTAATAGATGAAATAGACAAGGCAGATATAGAATTTCCGAATGACCTGTTAAATGAACTGGATGAAATGAGTTTTTATATTCCTGAAACCAAAGAAACAATAAAAGCAAAAACCCGTCCTATTATTATAATAACATCCAACAGTGAAAAGGAGCTTCCTGATCCTTTTTTGAGAAGATGTATTTTCCATTATATTGAATTCCCTGATCAGGAACTTATGGAGGAAATTGTTCGCGTACACTTTCCGGAAATAGAAAAAAAATTACTCAGGGAAGCATTAAAAAAATTCTACTGGATAAGAGAATTTGATATGCTTAGAAAAAAACCTTCAACAAGTGAGCTTATTGACTGGCTTCAGGCGTTGCAGATTGGCGGTATTCCTGCTAAAAAAATTGAAACCGAGATTCCATTTTTGGGAACGCTTCTTAAAAAATCCGAGGATATTGATCTTATTCAGAAGTCAGGAAAGTCCCATTATGCCTATAGTTCCAGCATGAGGACCAGGGATGTTTATTAATTTTTTCTTTAATCTTAAATCAAGAGGAGTGCCCGTATCGATTCATGAATGGCTTACACTTCATGAAGCTTTGATGCTTAATCTCAATGATTCCAGCCTTACATCTTTTTATCATATGGCCAGATCAATTCTTGTTAAAAACGAGATTATGTATGACAGATATGACATGGCTTTCCTTGATACATTTGAGGGTATCAATACCACAGATGAGATGCTGGATGAAATACTTGCAGGTCTTAAAAAGGTAAAGGAGCTTCATCTGTCTGAAGAGGAAAAAAAGCAGATTGAGCAGCTTAACCTGGATCAGATTCTTAAAAATTTTGAAGAGCAGATGAAACAGGGGCATTATAAAGATCATGTTGGTGGCAATAAAGCCATAGGAACTGGAGGCCGTTCAACTCAGGGAGCATGGGGATATAATCCTGCAGGTATTAGAATAGGGCAGGGTGAGTCAAGGCACAAAAGAGCTGTGCAGATTGCGGAAAAGCGGACCTTTCGGAATTATTCAAGTGATATTACCCTTGATACCAGGCAGATGAGAGTGGCACTTTCTCACCTTAGATCGCTTTTGCCCATGGGACAGGGTGAAAAACTTGATCTTAAAAAGACTATAGATGAGACCTGTAAAAACGCAGGTGAAATTGAGCTTGTCTGGGAAACAAAGGAAAAGAAGAGTTCCAAGGTTATGCTTCTTATGGACGTGGGTGGCTCCATGACACCTTTTTCTGAACTGGCTGAAAGACTTTTTTCTGCTGCTTCTTCACAAATAAGCAGGTTTAAGCATTATTATTTTCATAACTGTTTTTATCAGGATTTATGGACTGATATGGAAAGGAACAAGTCTATTTCAACACTGGATATGCTTAAGAGCGAAGATTCAGATTATAAGGTAATAATTATCGGTGATGCGGAAATGGCTCCATCTGAGCTGACCTGGGCTAATGGGGCTATTGATTACTGGTATTATAATGAAACACCAGGTATTGTATGGATGCAGAGGCTGAAGGAAAAGTTTAAGGATGTTATATGGCTTAATCCTCTTCCTAAGAGGTCATGGGAATATGTCCATTCAATAAGGATGATAAGGAGTATTTTCCCCATGTTTGAACTTACACTTGATGGGCTTGATGAAGGTGTTAAGTTTTTAATGACAGGCAAGTGCAGCCTCTACGATGTAAAAAAGCATTAGTATTGGAATAAAAATATTAAGCTGATCTATATTCAGGATCAGCTTAATATTAATTAGTATAGTTTATTTTTTATAATTATAGCCTTTGTCAACAGGGAGGTTGTTTTTCGAAGCTGATGCTTTTGCCAGCTCATCGCATCTTTCATTTAAGGGATTACCCGAGTGTCCCTTTACCCAGACAAAGGATACATTTAATGGTTTAATTAGATTGAGGAGTTCGCTCCATAGATCAGGATTAATCGCAGGCTCTTTGTTGCTTTTTATCCAGTTATTTTTTTCCCAGCTTTTAGCCCAGCCTTTATTTATGCCATTTACCACATAGCTTGAATCGCTGTATATTTTTACTGGCTTGTCTTTTTGATCCAGTTCCCTCAATGCTGCAATTACGCCCATAAGCTCCATTCTATTGTTTGTTGTAATCCGGAATCCGCCGGAAATTTCTTTTTTTTTATTATTATAAAGAATCACTGCTCCATATCCTCCAGGACCAGGGTTTCCAAGGGAGCCGCCATCTGTATAGATGATTACTTCATCTGTATTTGAATCAATGGGAGATGATTGGCTGTTTTTAGTCTTTGCAGTGTTAAAGGTTGCAGAATTGAGCCATTCCTCAGCATCTTCAAGATTGACGAAACCCTTATAAACAGCCCCTTGAAAGCCATCTACTTCAGCTTTTGCATCTGGCCAGTTAAAGTATATCCCCGGTTTGCGACCGCGTTTTACAGCATAAAATTTTTTAGAAGCCATTGATTCCTCATGATTAAAAATTTATTTTATTTTCCGCCAGTCCTTTCCTTTGCTATCAAGGCCAAGCTGTCCTCCAGGATTCATAATATTATTTGGATCAAAATGCTTTTTTAATGCTCTAAGCACATCCATCTGTTCTTTGCCAAGGTGATTCTCCATCCATGGCCCTATCATTTTTCCCACACCGTGGTGATGGCTTAAAGAACCACCGCTTTTATTAATAGCATCAATTATACCTGTTTGAAAATCGGTATAATCTTTTAAATCCTTTTCTTTCATTATATAAATGAAGTAGAGGTTTGTGCCCTGGGGATAAAAGTGTGATCCATGTGTCATGCAGATTGTCTGAGGTCTTGCTTTTATGAATTCCCTTACCTCCTTGTGAATTTTATGGAGATTGTCCCATGTTACAGATGTTTCAAGTGTGTCAATTAATACTCCATAGTCCTGAAGGTCTTCTCTCAGATAGGGATCCTGGTAGCGTCCAGGTTCCCACATTTTTGTAGGGAGTCCTGTAATATACATGCCACCATGTTTACGACAGATCTTTTTCACCTGTTTCTTTATATTGCGTGCAAAATTTTTTTCACCTTCACATGAGCCTAAAAAAAGTGATCTTTGCATGGGTTTATATCCACGAAGCTGCATTCCTTTGTCAAGAATGGTCCCATCAATTCCGTAAAGTTTAAGGCCAATATGCGTCTCTTCTTCATCTGATATGCGAAAAACAGCAGGCATTCCAAATTCTGCCTGAGTAATTTCTCTGCCAGCATTTATTGCATCTTCAAATGTGGGAAAAATAAAACCGAATCTTTGTTTATTCTCAGGCATATATCTAAAAATTTTTAGTGTAAGCTTTACCAAAACACCAAATGTACCTTCGCTCCCTTTCATTATGTCATTGACCTTGGGTCCTGTTGCAGTTGCAGGGTAGGCAATTGTTTTAAATAATCCACTAGGGGTAATATACTCCTGGCTTATTACAAGGTCATAGGCGTCACCATAGTAAGATGATGCCTGGCCTGAGCCAAGAGTGGAAACCCATCCTCCTGCAGAGGAGAATTCAAAAGATTGAGGGAAATGACCGCATGTGTAGGGGTGTTTTGTTTTGAAAATTTCAGGAGCCCTGTTTAATGCATCTTCAAGAGCAGGCCCCATTATTCCTGCTTCAACAGTTACAGTTTGATTAAGTTCATTAACTTCAATTATTTTATTCATGTGAGTATTTAATACAAGAGTTATTCCTCCCTTTGACGGGCGCAGGCCAAAATTAACAGATGATCCTCCCCCATAAACATATACAGGGATTTTTTTTGAATTGCATAGGGTTATTATTTCTTTAACTGCTTTTTTGTCCTTTGGGTGTACAACCAGGTCAGTAACACGGTCAACTTTACCCTTTCTCAATATTATTGCTTCTTCTATTGTTTTTCCTGTGGAGTATTTTAGTCTGTTATAGGGTTCTACGGAAATATTGTTTTTCCCAACAATTTTTTCTATGGCGGATATATCCTCTTTTTTAAGATTAACAGGATTTTTAAATGAAACGATTTCATCACCTGTGGTTAAGGGTTCTTTAAAATCTGATTCATCAAGATTAAAGGTTTCCATCAGCTCTTTAAAAAGCTTGTCATTGGGATGCTTATATGCATCAGGTGCTCCCCATTTGAATATTGATCTGTAAGATCCTTCTACAGGAGGTGTTGATCTCCATATATGGCTGTATTTGCTTTTCTTGTGTCCCATTATTTTCTCCTTATTTTACTGGAATTGTAAATATTTTTTCAGCTTCTATGATTTCCTGTTTTAATCTGTCCTTATCCCATCCAAGAAGTGCCCCTGCTGTTTCAGCTACAAGGGTAAGTGATTTTTTTCCTGGGTGACCCAGGGTGCCTATACCTGTTCTTCGAAATAGTATATCATTTAATGAAAAGGCTGACTCATGTTTTATTGCATAAACAACCTGAGCAAGTATATCTCCATTGCTGTTAAGTGGCTGAAGATATTTTTTATCCTTAGAAGCTATTTCCATAAGTGCATCAAGTTCTGTTCCATAAATGGCAGATAGATAATCAATAGTATCTATGTTTATATCTTTATATTTTTCTCTACAGTGCTTGAAAAAAGCTTTTATGTCTTCAATTTCGCTACCTTTAAGGTATTCCTTTGCTGTTACTGATTTTTCAAATTTACTGTTCATTTTCTTTAATACAAGTTTAAGAACCTGTTCAGCAAGGTTTCTGCTTGTAGTATACTTTCCACCTTCAACTGTGATGAGCCTGTCAAAGCCGTCTTTTTTGTTATCATAAATTTCATATTTTCTGGATGTCTGATAAACACTTTCTGTCTGGTCTTCAACAAGCGGGCGAAGGCCTCCGTAGCAGAAGAGAACATCTTTATATTCAACCTTTATTTGTCCTCCAAAAGAAGAGGTGAGATCATGGATAAGCTCTTCAATGCTTTTTTTTGTGATTTTCCAGTCATCAGGGTTTCCTATGTATTCCTTATCAGTTGTGCCTATTATAGAATGGCCTCTCCAGGGTATTATAAATATGTGCCTACCTGAAGGTGTCATTGTTCCAATGATGTTTTTGTTAACAATTTTTTTGGTAATAATATGTATTCCTTCAGATCGTCTAAGTACTTCTTCATGAGCTGTATTTCCTGAAAGGGACAGGATTTTATCTGCCCAGGGCCCGCCACAGTTTACTGTTATTTTGCCTTTAATTTGCAAGGTTTTATTTTTTAAAGAATCGTGAACAAAGACTCCGCTAATAGCATCCTCTTCTTTTATGAAACCGGTTACTTCCATGTAATTAGCTGTGTCAGCACCACAGGCCTGAGCTGATTTAATAAAGGCCAGAGTAAGCCTTTCAGGGAAAATGCTGATACAGTCATAATACATTAAAGAGCCTGTGAGATCATCATGATCAAGTGCTGGTTCAAGTTTTATTGCGTCTTTTTTTGAAAGCATACTGTGGCATGGAAGCTCTTTGTTTTTATCCCAGGTTCGTTTTTTATCAAAGGATAAAATATCGTAGAGGATCATGGCTATTTTGAGTATGTTCTTTCTGCTTGTTAAAAATTGTCTGTCAGAAACAATCATGTTAGCTATTGGATAAACAAAATTTGGAGCAATATTTTCCAGAACTCTTCTTTCTTTAAGAGACTCTCTGACCAGGCCAAATTCCATATTGGCAAGATACCTTAGGCCACCATGAATGAGCTTTGATGTAGCTGCTGATGTTTTTGATCCATAATCATTTCGTTCAAGTAAAGCAACTGAAAGTCCTCTGGATGCTGCTTCATAAGCCACAGAAGCGCCTGTAATACCACCGCCAATTACAATCAAATCGTATTGTCTATTGTTGTTAAAGTTATGCCTAATCATGTTTTAACTCCATTTTTTTTAGTGTTTGATGCTCTGCATAGAGGAGTATATCAAGCATCAGTTTTTTGCATTTATCTGAATCTCTGTTTTTAAGAGCAGTAAAAATCTGCCTGTGAAAAAGGGAGGACTTTTTTATATTATTATCTTCTGAAAAATAAAGGTGTGAATATTCCATAAATGTGTCATTGAAAAAATTCAGAAGAAATGAATAGAAAAGATTTCCACTTGCAGAAGCTATTATTTTGTGTATTTCAAGATCCTTTTCAGCAATTGTAAGACTGGTGTTTTCAATAATTTCAGGGATTTTGATAATTTCCTCATTGCTTATGTTCTTTGCAGTAAGAGAAGCCATTTCCGGTATAACAATTCTGCGAATATGAAGAATCCCTTCCAGAATAACAGGGGAAAGGGAGCCTCCGGTTTGAAGAATAATTTTAAGAAGTTCCAGGTTGCCGCTTTCTTTGTAGTTTTTTATATAGATTCCATCACTTTTTTTTATGCTGATAAGACCAAGAATTTCCAATTTGCGCAGAGCTTCTCGCAGGGTATTGCGATTGACTTTCATAACAAGGGCCAGTTCCCTTTCAGGAGGGAGTTTATCCCCGGGCTTGAGTTTTTCATTCAGTATCCTGTTTATTAACTGTGCTGCTATTTCTTCATTAAGGGTTTTTTTTGTTATTTCTGAAAACATTACTTTTTTAAATCCTTAAATGGTATATTGGTTGAACCATTATTATGCTTGACAAGTTGATTTGTCAAATTTTTTTAAAAAAAAAGAATAAATTTTTAAAGAAAAATAAATATGTTTTTATGTCATATTATTTAACACCTGGATATAAAATTTTTTTTGGAATAATAATATGTAATAAATTGGATATGCTTTACAAATATAATATTAAACACTTTAATGGCATAAATAATAGGAGTTTTTGAATGGAATTCAGCAAATTTGGTCTTGATGAAAGAATATTGAAAGGTATTGAAAAAGCCGGTTTTACTACCTCTACTCTTGTGCAGTCTGAAACTTTTAAGTATAGTCTCAAAGGAAGAGACGTGCTTGTGCAGTCTCAGACAGGTACAGGAAAAACAGCGGCTTTTCTGATTTCACTGTTTCAGCTTATGCTAACCAGGGAAGATCTTAAAGATAAAAAAGCCCTTATTCTTGCTCCTACAAGAGAGCTGGCTTTACAGACAGCGAAGGAAGCCAGACTTTTAGGCCAGTTTCTTGATATAAAAATAGGCTGTTTTTATGGAGGGGTGGGGTATAACCAGCAGGATAAACTCCTGAAAGAGGGTGTGGACATAATAATAGCAACGCCTGGCAGATTAATGGATTATGGAAATTCCGGAAAAATTTTGTTTAAGGATTTTGGGTATCTGATAATTGATGAAGCAGATAGAATGTTTGATATGGGGTTTCTTCCTGATTTGCGAAGAATTATGAAAAAAATGATTCCTGCTTCCAGGCGTGTATCCATGCTTTATAGTGCAACATTGAGCCATAGGGTGAAAAATCTTGCATGGGAATATACAAATGAGCCTGTAGAAATAAATATGTCTCCTGAACAGGTAACTGTTGAGAATATAAAACAGACCCTTTATCATGTTGGAGGAAAGGAAAAAATTGGTCTTCTCCTTGGAATTCTGAAAAATCATAATCCGGAAAATGTGCTTATTTTTACAAATACAAAGCAGATTGCTGTTAATGTTGCAGCAAGGCTTACTGGTAATGGATATGACTGTGATTATATTATAGGAGATTTACCTCAGAGTCGAAGAACAAAAATTATTGAAAATATTAAGTCAGGTAAGCTTAAATATCTTGTTGCCACAGATGTTGCTGCCAGGGGTTTGCATATAAATGATCTTGATATGGTTATCAATTTTGATATTCCGGAAGATTATGAAAACTATGTTCATAGAATAGGACGAACAGCAAGAGCAGGAAAATCAGGTGTTGCCATTACGCTTGCCTGTGAAAAATTTGTTTATGGCCTTGATGCTATTGAGCAGTATATAAAAATGAAAATCCCTGTTGAGTGGATTACTGATGAACTTCTTGTTAAAGATAAAAGTACAGCTGAGCATATAAATCGTTTCCTTAAAAATGCAAGGGGACTTAAAGTGGAAACAGGAGATAGGAAAAAAGCAGAAAGAACAGCTAAAGCTGTTAAAACAGAAAAGCCTGTAAGAAAAACAACTCAGACAAAAGCTGTTAAAGCTGGTGCAGCAGTAGAAGATAATAAAAGCAGGAAAAAAACAGCATCTGCATCAGTTAAATCTGCGAAAAGTGTGAAGGCTTCCTCTGCTTCGGTTAAAAAAGCAGCAGCAAAGTCTGTAGTAAAAAAATCATCAATAAAGAAGGGGCAGGTTCAGGTAAAAGACAAAGTTCAGAAGGATAAAATTTCTTCAAAAGCCTCTCTTTCAGACAGAATGAAATATTATAGTGAAAAGTATGGAGAGGATTTTATAGTAAGCAGGGAGATTAAGGCTGAAAAGAAAGGATTAGTTGAAAAAATCTCTGAAAAATTAAAATCTCTCTTTGGGGGAAAATAATTATTTATACAGCATACTTTGCTTGTACCAGATAATCAATGGCTGAGTCAGTGTCACCTTTTAAAAGATGGCATAAACTCAGAGAAATTAAATTTTTCTGAGTTTTGTTGATTTCCAGATTACTTATTTTGTCAGAAATAGTCCCGTATTTATCATTGTATACTTCAACTGGTATGGAATTTATATATTCATCAAAATCTTTATAGGATTTTGATTCCTTTTTCAGATCTTTTATTGTTGATGCTGTTTCTTCCATATTTCCGGTGCTAAAGAGTATATCTGTTTTCAGCTTTCTTATAGCAGCATCATTATTATCTGATTCAGAAAATCTTGATAGAATTCTTACAGATTCTTTTATTTTACCCTGGTTTTGAAGCAGTATTGAAAGTGCTGTTGCAGCAGTTTTATTGCCAGGATCAATCATAAGCACATTAATAAAATTAGATTGAGCAGCTTTTAAGTTCCCAAGGCGGCTGTAGCAGATTCCTGTAATTAATGATGATAGAGAAAAGTCCGGGTTGAGCTTTCTTGATTTTTCCAGATTAAATATAGATTTTTTGTATTCACCTTTTTTATAATAAAGGCATCCAATATTATATAGAATAAGATAACTTTCTTCTGTTTTAGAAGCTTTTAAAAAGCATTCAAGAGCCTTATCGGTTTTACCTTTTTTGGAAAAAGAAATTCCTCTGGAGATGAGGCTTTTTTCTCCTGGTTTATCATTCTTAATAAGTGTAAAATTTTCCAATTTTTTTTCCTTATGCATATGTTATTCTTTTCCAGAATCATGGATTAACACAAGGTTCTTACCTGAATTTTTTGCTTTATAAAGCGCCATATCAGCCTTATGAATAAGGCTATCTTTGTTTTTATCTTTTTTTGGGTTAAACGGATAAATGCCTATGCTTATGGTAATTTTTAATGGAATATCTGCGCCAGGAAAAACTGTATTTTCAACTTTTTTGCGTAGTCTTTCAGCAATTTGATAAGCAGCATCTATATCTGTATCTGTTAATATTATTGCAAATTCGTCACCACCGTAACGTGCTGCTATGTCAAAACTGCGTATATTTTTATGAATTATTTTTGCTATCTCTTTAAGCATTATATCACCAGTCTGGTGTCCATGACTGTCATTGATGCACTTGAAATTATCAAGGTCAGCCATGATAAGAGTCAGGGGTGAATTGCTTCTTGCGCTTCTTTTTATTTCTTCTGCAAGGCGTTCCTGAAAATAGTGATGCACATAAAGACCTGTCATTCTGTCAAGAGTGGCCATTCTGTATAGGCGCGAGTTTTCAACAGCAATAGAAGCAAATTGCGACAATTGATGCAAAAAGGATATGTCAGCAGAAGTATAGGGTGATTCTATAAGTTTTTTTCCTATAAAGATAAGCCCATTGATTGAGTTTTTTGATTTTAAAGGAATTACAATTTCCGGATTCAATGATGCAAATATTTTTTTTGTAGATAAATCAGAGTCCATAAGATCTTTTGCTTTTTCCTTATCAAGAATTGAACAGTCTGATTTTAAATGTTTTATAAGTGTGGATTTTTCATTTATTGTTGATGCTTCATCAATATCATAACCTTTTTGCATATAAATATTAAGATCTTCGTTTTCCAGATTACTGTTCAAAAATATAGCAACTTTATCAACAATCATCTGCCCTATGCATATATACAGAATAGATTCCATGAGGTTGTCAAAGTCAAGGGTCGAAGAGAGACTCATGGCAATTTCAATGAGGTTTTGAAGGTCAAAAATTTTTTTTTCCAAATCCTCTCTGCTTAATTCAGTTAATTGCGTACCTTTTCCTATAGTCATTATATATCCTGTGAAATTACTCTAAAGTAGTTATCGGCTTTTAAATTCTTTAAAATTTAGAATATTATTTGTATTTGTCAGAAATAATTAGAAGCAATATTAAATGTTTTAAATAAAAAGTATAGTCTTTTTGATTTTTCTATAAATAAAATATTTCGTTAATAATAATCTTATCAGGAATTTGAGAAATAAACTTTTTACTTTGTTTTGCTGTAGATGGTATGAACTATAAAAGATATTGATTTTATTTATAAAATTAAATGAAGGTTTATGCAAAAATTTTAAAAAAGTCTTTACAAGTGGGGATAATTTCATCTTTTATTTATAGATTTTATTAGTAATTTTTTAAATTTAGATCTGTATGTTCTACCAGATTCTGTTCTTTAAATATTCGTTATCTAAGGAGAATAATTATGAGTAAAAGAGTTTATAGTTTTGGTGGTGGTTCTTCAGAGGGAAGTGCTGATATGCGGAACCTTCTTGGCGGTAAAGGAGCAAATCTGGCAGAGATGTCTAATATAAAAATCCCTGTTCCTGCCGGTTTTACAATTACTACTGAAGTGTGTACTGAATATTATGATAATAATAAAACAATACCCGTTGGCCTTGATAAAGAGGTTAATGCAGCTTTATTAAAGGTTGAGAAGATAATGGGAACAAAGTTTGGTGATTCTGATAATCCTCTACTCCTTTCTGTTCGCTCTGGTGCGCGGGTTTCCATGCCTGGGATGATGGACACTGTATTAAATCTTGGCTTAAATGAAAAAACTGTTCAGGGAATAATAGCTAAAACGGGTAATAGCAGGTTTGGATGGGATTCGTATAGGCGTTTTATACAAATGTATGGTGATGTAGTAATGGACCTGAAGCCTGTTGATAAGCATCAGGAGGATCCTTTTGAGCATGAGATGCAGGTCCTTAAAAAAGAAAAGGGTTATTTAAATGATCTTGATCTTACAGTTGAAGATCTGCAGGAGCTGGTTAAAAGATTTAAGGCTCTTATTAAAAAAAGGTTAAAAAGAAATTTTCCAGAAGATCCTCATGAGCAGTTGTGGGAGGCTATAAAAGCTGTTTTTGGATCATGGGATAATGATCGGGCTATTCTTTACAGGAAAATGAATGGTTTTGATGATTCCTGGGGTACTGCTGTAACTGTTCAGTCCATGGTTTTTGGAAATATGGGGGATAAATGTGCAACAGGTGTGGCGTTTACAAGGGATCCTTCAACAGGAGAAAATGCATTTTATGGCGAGTACCTGGTAAATGCTCAGGGAGAGGATGTTGTAGCTGGAATAAGAACACCACAGCAGATTACTACTGCAGGTTCAAAGCGCTGGGCTAAGGAAAATAATATTTCTGAAAAAGAAAGAAAAGAAAAATATATGTCACTTCAGGAATATATGCCTAAAGCTTATGCACAGCTTGAAAAGG
Organism: uncultured Leptospirales bacterium; assembly: GCA_964649175.1. Classification (GTDB taxonomy): domain Bacteria; phylum Spirochaetota; class UBA4802; order UBA4802; family UBA5550; genus JBBAGC01. The sequence goes on from CAZYPA010000003.1 coordinate 31,938, forward strand.
TATATCTACAGCTTGAAAAGCATTATAAGGATATGCAGGATATAGAGTTTACAATTCAAAATGAAGAGCTCTGGATGCTTCAAACAAGGTCAGGGAAAAGAACCGCAGCAGCTGCTGTGAATATAGCAGTTGATATGGTAAATGAAAAGCTGATTGATAAGAAAACAGCTATTATGAGGCTTGACCCTGCGTCTATAGATCAGCTTTTACATCCTACCTTTGATCCAAAAGCTCCTAAAAAGGTTATTGCAAAGGGTCTGCCAGCATCACCAGGAGCTGCTACTGGCAGGGTTGTTTTTCATGCAGATGATGCTGAAGAGTGGAGCCGAAAAGGCGAGAAGGTTATATTAGTAAGAATTGAAACTTCACCAGAGGACCTTAAGGGAATGAATGCTGCTCAGGGCATTTTAACTCAAAGAGGGGGAATGACTTCCCATGCAGCTGTTGTTGCTCGTGGCATGGGAAAATGCTGTGTGTCCGGATGTGGTACTATTGTAATAAGTTATTCTGAAAGAAAAATAAAAGTAGATAATTTTGTAATAAATGAAGGGGATTATCTTTCACTTAATGGTTCAACAGGAGAGGTAATGTTGGGACAGGTTGATACTGTTGAAGCCAAGCTGTCAGGAAATTTTGGAACTGTGATGAAGTGGGCAGATGAATTTCGCAAACTTAATGTTAGAACCAATGCTGATACACCTAAAGACGCCAAAACAGCAAGAGATTTTGGTGCAGAAGGTATAGGGCTTTGTAGAACAGAGCACATGTTTTTTGAAGGAGACAGAATTAAAGCTGTCAGGGAGATGATACTTTCAGATTCTGTGGAGGGAAGGAAAAAAGCCCTTAAAAAACTTTTGCCCATGCAGAGAAAAGATTTTATGGGAATATTAAAAGAGATGCAGGGCTTTGGTGTAACCATCAGACTTCTTGATCCTCCGCTTCATGAGTTTGTTCCCCATGATATTGAAAGTCAGAAACAAATGGCAAAAGAGATGGGTATAACGCTTGAAGAGGTTATTGAAAAGGTAAAGGCTCTTCATGAAATCAATCCCATGCTTGGACACAGAGGATGCAGGCTCGGTATTACATTCCCGGAAATTACTGAAATGCAGGCACGGGCAATATTTGAAGCAGCTTGTGAGCTTAAGAAAAAGGGAGTTGATGTAAAACCTGAAATAATGGTTCCCCTTATTGGAACAGTTAAAGAGCTGGCATTGCAAAAGCAGATTATTGTTGATACAGCTGAAAAAGTAATGGCAGAGAAGAAACAAAAGCTAAGCTATGAAGTTGGTACAATGATTGAAGTTCCCAGAGCTGCTCTTCTTGCTGATGAAATTGCAGCAGAAGCAGCATTTTTCTCTTTTGGTACAAATGATCTTACTCAAATGACATTTGGATTCAGCCGTGATGATGCGGGTTCATTTTTACCTGAATATATTGATAAAAAAATTCTTCCTGTAGATCCCTTTAGGGTTATTGACAGAGACGGTGTTGGTATGCTTGTGCAGATGGCAGTTGAAAAAGGAAGAGCTGTTAAGAAAAGCCTTAAAATTGGTATTTGCGGTGAGCATGGTGGTGATCCTGAATCTGTTGAATTTTGTCATGAAACAGGATTAAACTATGTAAGCTGTTCTCCTTTCAGGGTTCCTGTAGCAAGGCTTGCAGCTGCACAGGCTGCAATAAAGAACAGCAGTAAAAAGAAATAAAAAAAACAGGCTTATGTTTTTTTAAAAGCGGTCTTAGCAGAGACCGCTTTTTTATTAAAAATTCTTTAATATATAAGTATAGATTTTTAAATATCAGGAAAGAAATATTATTGAAAATTAATGGGATCAATAATAATAAGTATAGTAGTATATAAGGAAGGTTAAAATGAAACATTTAGTATCATCGTCAATATTATTAATAATTCTTATGATAACATCTGCAGCAAGTGCATCCTATAATGAAGCATTAAAGCTGTTTCAGGAAAATAAATATGAAGAATCTTTGAAAATTCTTGGGGATATTCTGGTTGTGGATGATGATTTGAAAGAAGATTCTCCTAATTATAAAATACGATTTCTTGCTGCGCATAATCACTGGAAGCTTGGCAATACCAATGCAGTGGTCACTCATTTAAGAAGATGTATGGCAATTAATCCAGCTACACCGGACCCTTATATTGATCTTGGTATTTATTTTATTGAGCAGAAGAGATTTGGAGATGCAATATCTATTGCTGAAGAGGGCCTGAAGGTAAAGGAAACTCATATGCTTTACTGGATTATTGGACGTGTTGCAATGGAAAGAGGAAATCTGGATAAGGCAAAAGAGTATTTTGAAAAAGGGAATGCCTTGAACTCTGAATTTTTTATATCCTATAACGATCTTGGGATTACTCTTATGAAACTCAAAAGATATGGTGAAGCGAATGCTGCTTTTTCAGTAGCACTTGCTATTAATCCTGATTCAGCTGAGGTTAATAATAATATGGCTCTGTGCTATCTTCTGACAGAGAAATTTAAAGAAGCCTTAATCTATGCTGAAAAAGCTGCTAAACTGAATCCGGAAAGCATGGAAATAAAGAATACTATTGCAAGAATTAAAGAAGCCGGGAAATAAGGGGGACAGCAAGTGTCAATTTCAATGTCAATAAGGAATTCAATTGAGAAATCCTCCTGGATCAGGAAGATGTTTGAAGAAGGTGCCAAGCTTAAGGAACAGTTTGGAGCTGATAATGTATATGATTTTAGCCTGGGTAATCCTGACCTTGAGCCGCCTGAAGAATTTTTTAAAGCAGTTGCTGGAATTGCAAAAAATAAAAAAGCCGGGGCTCATGGATATATGCCTAATGCCGGATTCCTGGATGTAAGGGATGCTATTGCCAGGACTGTGGCAAGGGATTTTAATATTGAGATTGATGGTACTTCTCTGGTAATGACCTGCGGTGCTGCAGGAGGTATGAATGTTATTTTAAAAACCATACTTGAACCAGGTGAGGAGATTATAGTAATAAAGCCTTATTTTGCAGAGTACGGCTTTTATATATCAAATCATCAGGGTGTAATGGTTACAGTTGATTCTAATGAAGATTTTTCAATAAATATTGATAATATTGCAAAAGCAATTACTGAAAAAACAAGGGGAATAATTGTAAACAGCCCAAATAATCCATCAGGGAAAATATATAGTTCAGAAGATATAAATGCTCTTTCTGCACTTCTTGCAAAAAAACATCCAGGAGGAAGGCCGATTTTTATTCTTTCAGATGAGCCTTATAGGGAAATAGTGTATGATGGTAAAGAAGTTCCTTCTATATTATCTGCATACAAAAATACGTTTATTATAAATTCATATTCAAAGTCACTTTCCCTGCCAGGTGAAAGAATTGGTTATGTTGCTGTTAATCCGGAGATTGAGGATTATTCACTTATAATGGCAGGGTTGAATTTATGTAACAGGATTTTGGGCTTTGTTAATGCTCCAGCCCTTATACAGCGAGTTGTTGCGGATTTATGCGATGTTACAGTTGATGTGGATTTATATAAAAGTAGAAGAGATTTGCTTGCACAGGGGCTTAAAAAGAGCGGTTATGATTTTAATGAACCTGAAGGTGCTTTTTATATTTTTTGCAAATCTCCCACAATAGATGATGTTGCTTTTATTCGACATTTGCAGAAGTATAATATTCTTGCAGTTCCAGGTTCCGGGTTTGGCGTACCAGGGTATTTTAGAATAGCCTACTGTGTAGCAGAAAGTGTAATAAAAAAGGCTATTCCTGAATTTGAAAAAGCATTAAAGACTTTTATTGCAGAATAATTTTAAAAGCCTAAATCAATTTATAATAAAACCCGCAAACATGCGGGTTTTATTATAAAAAAATAATATTATTTTTCATCATCCATAAGCCTTGACCTTATTGCCTTGTCATTTACAGGGAGAATAAACTCCTCATCCTTTTCATCATCAATCATGTTTGTGCGCTCGCTTTGAAAAAAGGGATCTCCTGTGGGTTTTAGTTTAATTATAACTTCATCAAGAAGTTCCTTAAGTTTTTTGTCATTTGGATCCTGTAAAATGGCACGTTCAAAATATTCTTTTGCCTTATCGAGTCTGTTTATTTTTTCATAAGACAAGCCCAGGTACATATAGAGTGAAGCATTTTTTTCATTCAAGGATTCAGTTTTTTCCAGAAAGGTTATTGCTTCTTTAAATTTGTTGCTTGAAAACATAAGTACACCCATTTGATAAAGAACGTTTGGGTGATTTTTATCAAGTTGTAAAGCTGCATTCAGATACTTGGAGGCATTTTCCAGATTCTGTATCGTAAGAAATAAAAGTCCCAATCTGTAATTTGCTTCAAAATTGTTTTTATTAATAGTAATTATGGCTTTATAAAGTGTAGTAGCATCTTCCCAATTTTTTTCTTTTTCCAGCCTTACAGCCTCATCAAAGTAATAATTTTCTTTATAGGAGAGTATGGAATCAATATATGCCCGCAGTTCTGGTCTGAAGGAAGACATTTTTTTTAATTCAAAAAGATATGCTGTTTCATTTTCATAAGCATTTATAGATTCAGCATACTCTGTTTGTTTCAATAATTTTAAAACTTGAGAGCTACGTGTATATGCGGATTTAAGATCAGCATTAAATCTGTTAAGTTTTGTGTCATCAAAGAGGAGTTGGTTAAACCAGTCCGGTTCATAAAGAATGTAGTATTCTCTAAATGTTTCAGGAATAGATCCTATTTGAACAGGCCTGTATTTAACTGGTTTTTCGTCAAGAATTTCTGGATAAAAGAGAATAAGGTTTTCTATATCTGTAAATATGATGTTATTTAAAGGATGAATATCCTGATAAAACAGGCTTCCGTATTTTTTTTCATCATTTATTATGCTTTTTATTCTTGTAATGGAATCAGGGTTAATCTTTAAAGCATCTGCTTCATCACTTGAGACAAGGAGAAGAATATTAGAAAAAAGAAAAACAACATGGTGTTTAAAGTTTTGTTTAAGGTTTGAAGAGGCATATGAGAGCATTTCTTTGCTCATATATTGCAGATCAAAAATAGAGGCATAAACACCCTTGTCATTTATAATTTCTTTTATTGTTTTGTAATATAAGTTGGAAAACCGGTTAAAATGAAAATTTTGATCAAGTATATTGGGTGCATCAAATATAAAATCAAATTTATTACCAGACGTTGTCAGATATTTAAAGAGGTATTCACTCTTTGGTTCATATTGTTGCTTGCCTGAAAAAGGGATGCGGTTATAATCAACATTTTTATCAGTTAATGTATCGAGATAAATTGAGTTGGTGAAAAAGGAGTAAAGGGGATTTCTGTAAAACTTCAGGTTGCTGTCCAGTATAAGGGTTTTCCCTTTCTGCGAAGTAAAAAATACTGTTGCTGCTGTAGCACGTTTAAAATTCCTTATGTAATTGTCAGATAAAAAGAATACAGGTGTGTTGAACATTAAAACTTCACCTTTATCAATTATATATGGTTCAGTAAAGTCAGTGTTGCGGATTAATTCATAGTTTTTTACTATGGGTGCAAAATAGTTATTATTTAAAGGAATTTTAAAATAAAGATGAATTAGCATAATTGAGGGAAGAAAAATAAGGGCAAAAATAAAGTAGAGAATTTTATTAAATGGATTTATCTTTGTGTTAAAAAGAAAAATACCAGGAATAAGAAGATTAAATAAAGCTGCGGTATAAAGTATAGTAAAAAAGAGCAGGTAAGTGAAATTTATAGTTGAAAGGGAAATTAAAATAGGTACTGGCAAAATGAGCATTGAGAAATTGAGTACTCTGAATCTTTTATCATGGTCATATTTGCGTGTAATATTTTTTACAGTCTGTTCCAGTGAAAAACCAAAAATTAAAACAGGAATTGCTGAAAAAATAAGCCCGGTGTATATGCATGCTTTGCCATTAAACATATAAAGGGCGGAAAGATATACTAGAAAAAAAACAGGATATAGCATTTCACTATAAACATGCCAGAATGATGCTTTCTTTTTTTTGCCAAGAAGGATTCCTACAGGAAGAAGAAAAAGTGTGGATATTATGTATAATAAAACATTATAATATGTATGTCCGTAAAATTTAACAAAAAGGACAAACCCCAGAACAATATAAATTATTATATAGGAAAAATTTATATAAGTGAAAAACAGATCATCTCTTTGGACAATGGGTGAATCAGCAACAGCTTCATCTTCATAAAAATTCTGTGCATACAATTGTTCAGGATTATAAGGAAATTTTATAAAAAATAATATTCCTGGAAGTGTTAATGCTGTAATTACAAGAAGTGAATATGAAAATAAACCTGCATGAGCATAAAAGTGAATCATATATGCTATAAAAAAGCCTGATCCAAGAGCTGCTGGTAGAAAGGCTATATAAGATGAAAGAAGATTTTTCTCATCAATAAAATCTCCACTGGAAATTTTTAGATAATATGAATTAAGGATACCTGCTAGAAAAAAAGGAACAGCAGATAAAAAAATAATATAATATTTATTAGCAATATAGATGTTTATAGTAGAGAATAGTTCAGGTTTTAAACCTTTTCCTGTAAAAAAAAATATAGAAAAAACAGTAAAGAGGATAGCTGATGCAAGAATAATAATTCTGTAATTTTGTATTGCAGAAAAGAGTAATCTGCCAGCAATATTTCCTGCAAAAAGGGCTACAATAGAAAAAATCATTACAGCTTGTATTACAGGGTAGTAGGGTAAATACTGTTTCAGATCTATTATTATTTCTGTAATTATAAATGTAGTAATAAAAAATGTGATAAAAAGAGTCAGTAATATAAGCCATCTTTTGGATATATCCGGGTAACTGAATTTTTTTATGTGACTCATCTTATAGAGCTCCTTATAATGGCAATTATATACTATTATATTTCATGACGTGTACCTATGAGAATTTCTTTTAACAGGTACACAAATATATGTCTTTAGTAGAAATTATATGTTAAGTTATAATTTGTACAAAAGACAACCTTTTTTTTAAAAGAGTCTATTATTTTTGCTCTGAATTAAGTTTGCCGATAGTAATATTAAATATGGTGATAAAATGAAAAGATTTAATGCTGCAGTTTTAATGTTTTTTATTATTCTTTCTCCATCTATGCTATTGGCACAGGAAAGAGATAATTATCAGAGCCTTTATGAAAAAGGAGAATATAGAGATGCTCTTGTAGAAGTAATAAAAAACATTGATGAGCATTACAGTAAAAGAGTTGATGATACAAGGGTTCCATCTGGCTATATTTCACTTAGAAATCTAGGGGAGGATGTTGATTTAATAGCACTTTTTAAAAACAGGAAGGAGAAAGGCTTTTTTATTGAAAATAATCCTGAGCTTTCAAGTCTTCACCTTTATGCTGCAAGGTCTAGCAGCAGGCTTAACAAGAGAAATGACGCTTTGAATCATTATGTTCAGGCTTTGAGATTCAGAGAAATTGTGTATAAAAGAGATGATAAAATTTTTTATGAAATAGGAGAGGTTTTTAAATCCTATAACAGTCCGGAATTTTTTCGAGGCTATACTGATGCTCTTGAACAGGCCTATTCATTAGACATAGATAATTATAATTACTCCTATGAGCTTGGCATGGCACTTTCCTCTACAAGAGAAATAAAAAAGGCGCTTTTTCATCTTGAAAGATATGTTCAGGCTACTTCTGAACCTTCTGCTGAAGTGTTATTGAAAATAGCATCTCTTTATGATTCTTCAGGCAGATATATTGAAGCTGAGAAAAATTATAACCGTTATCTTATGATGGAGCCTGCAAATGGTGAAATACACTTTGCATTGGGTTATCTGGCATATTCAAGAACAGGGAATTACAACCTTGCTGAGTCATCTTTTCAGGCTGCTTTGCAGCATATAGGTGAGAACGATATTTATAGAAGGTCCAAATGTTTTGAATACATGGGAGATATGGCATTCAGCAATCTGAAATATGAAAAAGCTTCGCTTATGTATATAAGCACAATAAATTATCAGAATAAAATACAGGATAATATAGATGCTGCAAAAACAGAGCTTGAAAAGATTAAGGCAGAGGCTAATGCGTTGAAACAGGAGCTTATTCGAAATAAGGATTTTGAAAAATATGAAGAATACGAGATTCTGCAGGAAGAGCTGGGAGAAAAGGAAAGGGCGTTTGAAAATTTAAAAAATTCGTTTAACAGGCTTAATCCAGGTAAGGTAAGATGGAATCTGGCTGAGATAAACGAAAAAAAAGATAAAAATGAAGAAGCAATCAGCTATTACAGAGAATCCATAAAGTTTGATCATAAAAGCGGGGAAGCTCGGAAAAAAATTGAAAAATTACAGTTGAAAATAAAAAGGGGATATTAGCAAATAGATGAAGCTTGAATAAGTATTCTTCAAATATTTTATTGAGTAAGAGGTTTATATGGCAGGGCACAGTAAGTGGTCTACAATAAAACGAAAAAAAGGGGTGGTTGATGCGAAAAGAGGAGCCCTTTTTACAAAACTGATTAGAGAGATAACTGTTGCAGCAAGAGCTGGTGGCGAGGATATAGAATCAAACCCAAGCCTTAGAACTGCAGTAGCAAAGGCCAAGGCATCAAATATGCCTAATGATAATATTGAAAGAGCTATAAAAAAAGGAGCAGGTAACCTTGATGGTGTTGTTTATGAAGAGGTTAGATATGAAGGCTATGGTCCTGGTGGTGTTGCTATCCTTCTTGACTGCCTCACTGATAATAAGAACAGAACCATGCCTGAGATAAGAACTATTTTTTCAAAAAGTGGCGGAAATCTTGGTGATACCGGTTCTGTGAGTTACCTTTTTGAAAGGAAGGGAATGATTGTTATTGAAAGTGATGGAACTGTTAGCGAAGATGATGTTTTAGAATTTCTTCTAGAATATGATGTAGAGGATATTAAAACAGAGGATGAAAATATTGTTGTAACTACATCTCCTGAGGCATACGGCTCTGTATCAGAAGCACTGATGAAGAATAATTATAAAATTACTATGAATGAGCTTACCTATGTTCCGCTTACTACAGTTTCTCTTGATGAGAAAAAAGCTGGCCAGTGTCTTAAACTTATTGAGCTTTTAGAAGAACACGACGATGCTCAGGAAGTTTATTCAAACTATGACATATCTGATGAAATTATGGCAAAGCTCGGTGAGGAAGGGTGACAATACTTGGAATAGATCCAGGTTATGATATTGTAGGCTGGGGTTTGGTAAAAAAAGATTTAGCCCTGGTTGATTACGGAATTATTAAAACTTCTCCAAAGGATAAGCTTGAGGAAAGATATCTTTTTATATATCATGAATTGGATTCTATTATTAAAAAATATTTACCTGAAAAGGCAGCTCTTGAAAAACTTTTTTTTACAAATAATTCTAAAACTGCAATGTTTGTTGCAGGTGCTATAGGGGTTATAATGCTGACCCTTAAGCTAAATAATATTCCATTTACAGATTATACCCCAAAGCAGGTGAAGCAGGCAATAACCGGTTCAGGAAATGCTGATAAGGAACAGATGCAGTTTATGGTTAGCTCTATACTTAAGCAAAAAAAGATAAAAGGCCCTGATGATGCAGCAGACGCACTTGCTGTTGCCCTGTGCCATGCCTTGAATAATAATTATAAAACTAAATAGTGAGTACTCAGGTTTCTTGAGTATGTCTAAAAAACGGATTTATAAGGATTTGTCATTCCGGTTTTGCAACTTCAATTTGTACAAATACCGGAATCTAATGATAGAATCAGTCCTATGAGATACCGGCATTCCGCTTCGCTACAGCCGGTATGACAAAGTAATTATTTATTTATAATTCATCAATTATTGTTTCAATCATTTCCCTTGCGTCATTAATTTCTTCCTGAATTTGCGATATTCTGGAAATTCGGTTTTCTTCTTTGGTTTTCTGATATTTGTCTTTAAGCTTTTTAAGAGTTTCTGAAAGTGCATCAATATGGCTGTCCAGATAGTCAAAGCGGTTATCCGGCAATTCGGAATATTCTGCAAATGTGGATTTCATTGTATCCAGATCAATAATTTCACCCCATTGAGGCACATAAGCAGGAATTCCAAATTCATCCATTATTGACTGGGCAAACTGAGAAGATGATTCTTCTTCTCCATGAACAACAAATACCTTTGCACTTGGATTTTTATTTGTTCTTAGCCAGTCTAAAAGACCGTCTCTGTCAGCATGGGCAGAGAATCCGCCTAATGTGTGTATTTTAGCATTAACTGCAATATCTTCGCCATAAATTCTGACCTGGCTTGCTCCGTCAACTAATCTGCGTCCCAGAGTCCCCTGTGCCTGAAAGCCTACAAAAATAATATTAGAACCGGGTTTATAAAGGTTGCTCTGGAGGTGGAACCTTATTCGGCCTGCTGTACACATACCGCTTGCAGATATAATAATTGAACCCTTTGCTTCTTTAGTCAGGGCTTTTGATTCCTCTACAGATTTCACAAGGTTAAGGTTCTCAAAATCCAGAGGGTTGTCCCCAGACATAATCAGTTTCCTCATTTCCTCATCATAGCATTGTGGGTTGTCTCTGAATATTTGAGTTGCTGATATAGCCAAAGGTGAGTCAATATAGACCGGTATTCTGGGTACTTCTTCGCTATTAAAAAGTTTGTTTAGACTGTATATTATTTCCTGGGTACGTTCTACAGCAAAGGCTGGGATCACAATGTTTCCATTCTGGTTGATGGATTCATTTAGAATTTCCTTGAATTCCTTATATGTGTCTTCCTTGTTTTTGTGAAGTCTGTTGCCATATGTGGATTCAATAAGAATTATATCTGCATCTGCCAGTTTTTCCGGATCCTTAATAATAGCCTGATTTTTTGGCCCCAAATCGCCGGAAAATACTATTTTGGTTTTTTTCCCTTTTTCTTCAACCCACATTTCAACAAAGGCTGAACCCAGTATGTGCCCTGCATCAAGGAAACGAATTTCAACCCTGGGATGTATACGGATTATTTCACTGTAATTAACAGGAACAAAATTTCCAAGAGAGTTTTGAGCATCTTCAGCTGAATATAGAGGTTCTTCAATGGGACGGCCCATTTTTTTATTCCGCTTATTGATCCATTTCATATCCATTTCCTGAATGTGTCCGCTGTCAGGGAGCATAATTGAACATAAATCAACAGTAGCTTTTGTTGCGTAAATATTTCCAAAAAATCCCTCTTTAACGAGTTTTGGAATAAGTCCACTATGGTCTATATGTGCATGGGTTAATACCATACAGTCAATTCTTGGGGGATCGTAAATAAGATGAAGCTGATTTCTCTCAACAAGCTCGCGCTTCCCCTGAAACATGCCACAATCCACCATAATTGTGAAATCCTGATCCTTAACAATATAGGAAGAACCTGTTACAGTACCTGCACCACCTACAAATTCAATTTGCATAAAAATTTCCTCCTTATTTCGATCATAGGAGCTGTCTTTAAAAAATGGTTTTAAATAGTCTGACAATTAAGTATAAACATAGTTAAATATTGATAGTAAAATTTAAAGTAAAAAATATTAAATAATACAACAATTACAGAGTAAGTTGAATTTATAATATTTGATATTAGGCAAAGAGAGTGCCATTCCTGAGACAAGAACAGAGTTCTCGGTAAACAGGATTTATTTTATTTATATCTGCCCCTGTTTTTTTTGTGATACGTGTAGAAAGGGAGCCATGGGTAATAATATTTTTAAGTGTTTTTTTATATGGAGATGAATCTGGAATATGTCTTTCAAAAAGATGAAACAGAATTTCTGAAGCACTGTGTTTGGATTTTGGCATATCAAGTATTTTAAGGTAAGTTTTGTTTTTTATAATTGAGTTTTCTCCATATTTTACAGCTTCCATTAGTATATTGTAAAGGTCAGTTGTATTTATTTTGTTTAATTCAGATATTGAAGAATTATTTTCATCAATAAGGGCCTTTAATGTTTCAATTATCAGTTCTGCGCAGGCAAGATCAGCTTCCGGGCACTCCTGAAGATCTGCTGTTCTTATTTCAATTGAGCCTCTGTCAAATCTGGCAATAGCACCCCTTGCATTTACCCATTCTTCAGAGAGTATTTGGCTGCCTGGGAAATTAGCCAGATCTTTGTATATCTTTTTAAGTATTTTATTATTGTAATCATCAATACTTTCTACTGGTTCAGGTATAATCTGTGCTGTAAGAATTGGAATTCTGGCACAGTTTGTCCTGTAAACATCCATTCTTGTATCAAGCAGACCGCTGAATTTTCCTTCAATTATTGGAGAAGAAGCTGTAAGGGCTGTTACAAGAGGGAGGATAAATCTGATAGCTGTATGAAGCTTGTAAAATTCATCATTATTTTTAAAGGGAAGATTTATGTGCATACTTTGCAGGTTGGACCAGCCATGACCTTTGCATGAGAAAATTGAATCAAAGGCATTATAAATTTCTTTGTCACCATGGGGCCATATTTTAAATTCCTGTTCCGGATTCATCCATGGGTGCATTGCAGTTGGCATAAGCATGGCATTTAAAGGACCAAGCATGTCAAACGCCCTGACAACCTCTTTCTGAAAAAGGGGAGTTAGGTTGGTGATTGAATCAGCAGGATGTAAAGTTTTAAATTCAATAACATGCAGGGCAAGTTCATTGGACCAGGCAATAGCCCCTTTTGGCCCTTCAGGCATTGCATCATTGCTGAAAGAGCCTGAAATTTCAAAAAGCATCTTATCGCAAATAGGGAACACATTGAGCGTGTCCCTGTGTACAATCATATATTCCAGCTCAATGCCTGTTTTTTCAAAAAGACCAAAAGAGTATTCTTCAGAGTGGGGGGTGGCAGAGTCACCCATTTTTATGCTCTAAGAATAGTGTGGAGAAAACGAATGGTTCTTTCTTTTTGTGGATGATTAAATATCTGATCAGGAGTTCCTTCTTCAATAATTTCAGCATCATCCATATAAATAACTTTATTTGCAGCAGCTTTTGCAAAACCCATTTCATGTGATACAACCATCATAGTCATGCCATCATGTGCAAGGTCTGTCATTACATCTAGCACCTCTTTTGTCATCTCAGGGTCCAGGGCTGATGTGGGTTCATCAAATAGCATGACCTTGGGATTCATTGCAAGGGCTCTTGCTATGGCTACTCTCTGCTGCTGCCCCCCTGAAAGCTGATCCGGGTAGGCTCTTTCTTTATCAAGGAGGCCAACTCTTTTAAGGAGGGCCCGCCCTTTTGCTTCAGCTTCGTCAATTGGGGTGTTCCTTACAATTTTTGGAGCTAATGTAATATTATCAAGAACCCGTAAATGGGGAAATAAATTAAATGATTGAAAAACCATGCCTGTCTCTTCTCTTATTTGCCTTATATTGGCTTTGGGACCTGTAACCAGTTCGTTTTCAACATAAATGTCGCCGCTGGTGACATTTTCGAGTCTATTTATGCATCTTAAAAGCGTACTTTTGCCACTTCCGGATGATCCGATTATAAAAAAAACATCGCCTTTTTTTACTTCAAGACTAACATCTCTTAAAGCTTCCACATGCCCAAAATTTTTATAAACATTTATAACTCTTACTCTACTTTGCATCTGGTTTCATCCTTTCTTCCATAATTGCTACTATTCTTGAAAAGAAAAGGGTCATTATAAGGTAAATAATAGCTATTATTGTATAGGTTTCAAAATAATAGAATGTTGTTGAAGCGTATTCTCTTCCTCTGCGAAGCAGATCAGATACTGCAAGAATTGAAACAAGGGAAGAGTCTTTTAAAAGGGCTATGAATTCGTTTCCTATTGGCGGAAGAACAATTCGGATTGTTTGAGGTAAAATAATTTTATATACAGCCTGTCTGCGTGTTAATCCAAGAGCAAGAGCTGCTTCCATCTGCCCCTTGGGAATAGACTGAATACCGGCCCGGAATATTTCACTTATATATGCACCATAGCATATTGACATTGCAATAATCGCTGCTGATATGTCTGGGATTTTTACAAATTTTGCCAGGGCAAAGTAAATATAAAAAAGCTGAACAAGCAGAGGGATTCCCCTTATTATTTCAACGTAAATTGTGCATGAAAGATTTATTATAGAGAACCTTGACATTCTTCCAAGGCCAACAAGAAGTCCTATAATCAGGGCGAAAAAAATGGACAGTATTGTGACCAGAAAAGTCATGGCCACTCCATCAGGGACAAACTGAATAATAGCCAAATATGGTTTAGGAGAAATAATAGGGAGCAATATCAATAATGATATTGCTCCATAAAATGATATTCTCCACGCTGAAAATAAAGATTTATCATCTCTGGCGGGGATTAATACCCCGTCAGTCATCTCTATTTTTATTTTATGTTTAAAATTTATTTTAGCCACTTGTTTTCAAGCTCTTTATTTATTCCTTTTTTTAAGACCTTTGCAAGACCATTATTAATCAGGTCAAGAACTTCCTTGTTGCCTTTTCTAACAGCTATTCCATATTCTTCTTTAGTAAAGGGTTCGCCCACTATTTTAAGAACGTTTTGGTACTGTTCGTTTTGAAGCACATAATCTGCAGCAATTGGCGAGTCACAAACAACAGCGTCTACTCTTCCATTTGCAAGGTCTTCTATTGCAAGACCAATTTCATCATAGGATTTTAGTTTAATTCCTGTGTGTTTTGTTATTTCAATGGCTCCTGTTGTCCCAATCTGCGCACCTGCGCTTTTGCCTTCAAACTGGGCGAGCTTATCCAAGCCTTGAAGTTCTTTTTTAACAACAATTACCTGGCCTGCATTTACATAGGGATTAGAAAAATCCATGTTTTTTTGTCTTTCTTCTGTAATTGTTACTGAAGAAATTACTGCATCATACTTGTTTGCAGCCAGGCCTGCAAAAATGCCATCCCATGCTGTATTTCTGAATTCAACTTCAAAGCCGCCTTCTTTAGCTATGGCTTTCATCATATCAATATTAAATCCAACAATTTCCTTGTCTTTATTTACAAATTCCATTGGTGGCCATGTTGCATCAGTTGCAATAGCAAGTTTTTTGCCAGTACTGTTATCTTTTGAACATCCTGCAAAAATAAAAAAAGAGAATATTGAAAAAATAAGAATAAAAAGAATACCTTTTTTAAACATTTTAAGCTCCTGTAATTTTTTTTCTGCATATTAATCATAGTGCAGGAAATTTTGATGAGTTGTCTGTACTGTGATAATGCAGTATAGATTGGAATTATAATTGATATTGCCATAAAAAAATCAAGAAAAAATTAATAAACCTGCTATTTCATCCTTTTAAAAGAAAAATACTCACTGAAAAAGGACCATGTCCCGATTAAAAAGATAGGGAGATTTTTAACAAAAATTTTTAAAAAGGATATAATGAAGTTATCATTTAAGATAAACAGCTTAGATGGCCTTTAATCACCTATAATCGTCTGTAATCAGGTTAAATATAGAAGGGGTGAACCCCGAAACATTAAGAGTCAGGATAAAAGACTAAAAAACCAGGCAAGGATGCCAGGTTTAACAACAAGATTCATGGAGGAATCGACTATGATTATTAATCACAATATGTCTGCTATTAATACCAACCGCGTTCTCAAGTTCCAGCACTGGAATGTCAGCAAAGACATGGAAGCGCTTTCCTCAGGTATGAGGATCAACAAAGCAGGAGATGATGCATCCGGACTTGCTGTTTCTGAGAAAATGAGAGCCCAGATCCAGGGTCTGAGACAGGCTGAAAGAAACACTGAAGATGGCATGTCTCTTATTCAAACTACTGAAGGGTATCTTGAAGAAACATCAAAAATGATTCAAAGAATGAGGGTGCTTGCTATCCAGTCTTCAAATGGCATTTACACACCAGAAGACAGACAGCTAATTCAGGTGGAAGTTTCCCAGCTTGTTGATGAAGTTGACAGGATTGCTTCTCAGGCGGAATTTAACAAAATGAACCTGCTTCAAGGTGATTTTGGCAGAATAAGTGCATCTGCTTCTATGTGGATTCATATGGGTCCTAACATGCATCAGAGAGAGAGAATTTATATTCAGACAATGACTGCAAAAGCCCTCGGCCTGAAAAACATGATAGGAAACCCAATAACACTTTCTACTGCAGGAGATGCAAACAGAAACATTGGTGTACTTGACAATGCTCTTCATATTATTGCCAAACAGAGAGCAGATCTTGGCGCCTATTACAACAGGATGGAACATGCAGCACAAGGCTTGATGACAGCTTTTGAGAATGTTCAGGCTTCTGAAAGTCGTATTAGAGATGCTGATATGGCTGAAACAATGGTTGATTTTACAAAAAATCAGATCCTTGTTCAGAGTGGTACTGCGATGCTTGCTCAGGCAAATATACAGCCTCAGGGAGTATTACAACTTCTTAGATAAATATTGACTTATTATCAATATTCCTTGCCCGGTCAGCTTGGGAGAGCTGGCCGGGTTTTCCGTGAAAAATTGATTTTGCTCTTTGAAAATTTGTATAAATAATTATAGCAAGCATCTGCCTTTATGCTCAAAGGGCTGATGGTTGCTGTAATTTTCAGCACCTGTGTTCCCTAAAATAAAGAAAAACCTGGTATCAAATGCCTGATATGGAGATTGGGCAGTTTCCGTCTCAATCGCGGAAACACATATTTAACAAAGGAGTGTTAAACATGATTATCAATCATAACATGAGTGCGATTAACGCAAACAAGGTGTTGAAATTTAAGCATTGGGAAGTAAACAGTTCCATGGAAAAACTGGCTTCCGGCCTCAGGATCAATAGGGCTGGAGATGATGCTTCCGGACTTGCAGTATCTGAAAAAATGAGAGCCCAGATTCAGGGTCTGAGACAGGCTGAAAGAAACACAGAGGACGGAATGTCTCTTGTGCAGACAACAGAAGGGTACCTTAACCAGACCTCAGACATTCTTCAAAGAATAAGGGTTCTTGCTGTTCAGTCTTCGAACGGTATTTATACTGATCTGGACAGGCAGCTTATTCAGGTGGAAGTATCTGCTCTTGTGGATGAAGTGGATAGAATTGCATCCCAGGCTGAGTTCAACAAGTTTAAATTGCTGCTTGGTGACTTTTCCAGGGCCAACCCGAAAGCGAGTATGTGGTTTCATATGGGAGCAAATATGCATCAAAGGGAGAGGGTGTATATTGGGACCATGACAGCTCAGGGATTGGGATTAAGGGAAGTAAGCGGCGCTTTTATTGCTGATCTGGCTACTGCAGACAGCGCAAATAGAACAATAGGTGTGATAGACGATGGCTTGCATAAAATTTCCAAGCAGCGAGCTGACCTTGGCGCATACTATAACAGACTGGATTATGCTGCAAAAGGTTTAATGACTGCTTATGAAAATATACAGGCATCTGAAAGCCGGATCAGGGACGCTGATATGGCTGAAACAATGGTTGATTTTACAAAAAATCAAGTACTTGTACAGAGTGGTACTGCGATGCTTGCTCAAGCTAATATGAAAACAAGAACTGTGCTTCAGCTTCTTGGCGGTTAAAAAAAATAAAATTCAGTATAGGGAATACACAAAGCCCGCCGAAAGGCGGGCTTTTTTTGGTGTTCAATTCCCTTAAATGTAATAAGTATTTACCAGATTAGTATGTGAAAACCAGAGGGATGCTTACGCCAGCTCTTGCTACAAAGCCTGACATGTCAATCTCAGTATTTTTAGAGTTTTCAACTTCAGCTCCTCTGTATCCTGCTTCAATAATAAATTGAATGTCTGAATCATAACCAAGTTTGATAGCAACTCCACCCATTGCCTGCCATGTGAAGCCGTGGAAGGTTTTACTTTGATCTTCTATTTTTGTATTAAACCATGTCCATGAATAGCCTACTCCACCTGTAGCAAATGGCATAACTCCATAATTTCCCATCATATCAGCAAGGCGTACTGTTGCTGTTGCAAGGAGAGGTAAGGAGTAAAGATTATTTTTGTCAACATTACTAAGTGTAACACCACCTATTGTTTGAGAGGTGCCTTTTTGTTTCCATTTTACCCAGCCAAATCCGGTTTCAAGACCAAGTGTGAAATACTTATCTACTCCGTAGTTGAATCCAATAGCTGAGTCAAAGCCTATTTTGTCAGGAGCGTCCGGATAGGCTATTCCTGCTTTAACTGTGATATTTGAATCCTGTGCAAAAAGAGTGGTTGAAAAAGCAACTAAGGTCATCATGATAATTGAACAAACTATTTTTTTCATAAAAAAAAACTCCTTTTCATAAATATTAATATAGAGTTAATTAAATAATAATATTTAATTAAGTCAAGTAATATGAGTTACTTATTAAGAATTATTAAGAAATTAGAGCTATAATATATTGACAATTGGTCTATTTATTTAGCTATACTTTTTATAGCTATTGTCAAAAATATGAATTATAGAGATTAAGAAAGAGGTAATTGATGAAGTCTATTGGTATAATTCTTGGAAGTGATTCTGATCTGCCTGGTTTTAAGGCCTGCTTTGTTATACTAGAGGAATTTGAAGTAAACTATGAGGTGCTGGTTTCATCTGCGCACAGGACTCCTGAGCAAACTGTGGAATGGGTAAAAGGAGCACGGAAAAGGGGTATTGGGGTTATTATTGCTGTTGCAGGTGGAGCAGCGCACTTGCCAGGTGTTGTAGCGTCCTATACTACTCTTCCTGTGATTGGGGTTCCTGTTGAAACAAAACTTGCAGGTGGGATTGATTCTATTCTTTCTATTTTGCAAATGCCCTCTGGAATACCTGTTGGCACAATGGCAGCTGGTAAAT
>CAZYPA010000004.1:0-49732 GCA_964649175.1 uncultured Leptospirales bacterium
TGTCTCCGGCCTTATCTATTATTGGAGCAGATGTTGCCTTGATGTTCACACCCAGTTCATGTGCAATGATAAAAGCCAGGGTGGTTTTTCCCAGCCCGGGAGGACCTGAGAGCAATACATGATCAAGAGCCTTTTTACGCATTCTTGCAGCTTCAATAAAAACTTTCAGGTTGTCTGTAATATTTTTCTGTCCGATAAATTCTGTTAATAGTTCAGGCCGTAATGATAATTCATTCGCAGAATCATCTTCAGGAATGTATTTTGAATCAACTAATCTGAGTGTATCATCCATTTTATTGAGTTGAATAAGCTTTTAAAGTTTTCAATATAGACTCAGGTGTTTTAAGACAAAGAATTTTTTCTCTTAATTCCTGATCATTCATCATCTTGGCTATATTTGCAAGAGTTTTAATATGATGCGTAAGCTTGTTTTTAGGAACTATAAGCAGAATAATTATCTTAACAGGCTCACTATCTATTGATTCAAAATTAATCCCCTTTGGAGTAAGTGCCATAACAGTTATAATATTGTTTACCCTGGTGGTTGAACAGTGAGGTATGGCAACACCATGACCAATCCCTGTGCTCATGGATTTTTCACGTTCTATCAGGGCATTTGTTATAGCTTCAGCATCCTCAGGCTCAATTTCCTTTGATTTAACAGCGTGATCAACCATTTCTTCAATGATCCCCCACCTGTCCTTTGCAGAAGTTTTAACAAGAATATTATTTTTCTTAATATTTTCTAACAGACCCATTTTCTTTCTTTGCTAAATAAATTTCAGCATAATACAATAAAAAATACCATTCATTGCATGAATGGCCTCATATAATGATATATGTATAAACAATTCAATATTCGTCAAGCCTTATTGATATAATAATAATCCTTGAAAATAGGGTAACAGTTTAATTTTAGAGGTATGGAATTTGTCATTCCGGTTTTGCAACTTAAATTTGTGGAGCAAACATGAAGTTTGCCTGCCGGCATAGAACAGGATGTTCTAATAAAGCCGGCCAAATACCGGAATCCCATACTGTGATTATATGCAAATAATACTCATTTCTTAATACAAAATATATGTTATAAGATTCCGGCATTCCACTTTCGCTCCAGCCGGAATGACCGGCAATAAACATTTTCCCAGTCAGGAATTTTAGTGACAGCCCGAACCTGCACAGGTTTTAATTTTTGAAAAGGGGACCCCATTTAAGGAATCTTTTCCCAGCTGTCCCTTCTTTTTTTCAATTGTAAAAACAGGATTAGCGTGGCAATAATTACAGGTTATTTTTTGCCCATCCTTTGTCATATCACGATGCTCCATCAGAATCTTGGGTGTGGCATAAATTAAAACAGCTGAAAGCAAAAAAGCAAAAAACAGAATCCATATAAAATATTTTTTCATCATCTCCCCCTTTTTGACTGAATATTATAAAATCTATGATTATGAAGCAAAGACTTAAGATTATCTCTCACCTCTTCAACAGGCAAAGATCCATCAACCTGATAAACCTTTCCCCTTCCCTTTCTGGCTAATTCCTTAAAATACTCAACTGCTGCTTTAGTGCCATTTACTTCATCAAAGTATATTGCATGACGCTTATTAATTGCGTCTTCATCCTGATCATCTCCCCTTACAGTCAACTCCCCACCACATACCCTGCACACATAAACATCACCTTTTTTTTCAGGCATAATAGCATCAATAAAAATATTATTAGGGTGATTATTATCATTAACACAAAGCCTTCGCCCCATAATCCTGTTTTTAGCAGTATCACGATCCAAAATAATTTCAAGAATAAAATCAATAACCACACCATTTTCAGACAAAGCCTTTTCTAAAGCTTTTGCCTGCTCAGGATTTCTTGGAAAACCATCAAGAAGCCATCCATTTTCACAATCATCTTTATTAATCCTGTCAAGGATCATGGGTATAGTGATTTCATCCGGCACCAGATCACCTTTATCAATATATGCTTTTGCCTGCTTTCCAAGCTCTGTGGCACCCTTAATATTATCCCTGAAGAGCACTCCTGATTCAACATGGGTAATATTATACATCTTTTGGATCATTGATCCTTGCGTTCCTTTACCACTTCCATTAGGGCCGAAAATTAAAATATTCATTAACGCCTCCAGGATTTTTTTTTACATTGTTAAAATTTAAATTTAATATGTAAAGAAAATTTTAAAAGAAAATATCAAAGGCTCTTTTATCACCTCGTTTTCTGAATTAAAAAATACTATTAATTTAGGCATAAATTAGATAAAATGAACCGAAAAAAACAATAAATAAGGCCTGATTTTTAATAAAGCATGCAATAAAGAATAAGCTGATGCCTTAATCTGCTACTGAAAAAAATATTATTGCAAATTAAAGTTACATTTTTGTATTATAGATATTAACCTTATGTGTTTAATAATAGGAACAAGTTTAAAAACTAAAAAATGATAACAAAATTATATTTATACTGGAGTTGCTTATATGGAATCGAAATCTTACAATCCCTTTCATGTTGCCCAGAATCAGTTTGATACTGTTGCTGAAAAACTTGAACTGGAAACTGGTGTAAAAGAATTTTTAAGAGAACCAATGAGGGAATACCATTTTACAATTCCTGTGCATATGGATGATGGAAGCGTTAAGGTATTTAAAGGATACAGGGTGCAGCACAATGATGCAAGAGGCCCGGCAAAGGGCGGGATTCGTTTTCATCCTCACGAAACAGCTGATACAGTGCGTGCACTTTCAATGTGGATGACATGGAAATGTGCTGTTGTGGATATACCCCTGGGTGGAGGCAAAGGCGGTGTTGTCTGTGATCCTCATCACCTAAGCGCACGAGAGCAGGAGCAGATATGCAGAGGCTGGATTAGGCAGATAGCAAAAAACCTTGGTCCGGTGCTGGATGTGCCTGCACCGGATGTAATGACCAATGCACAGCATATGCTCTGGATGCTGGATGAATATGAAACAATTCATGGAGGAAGATACCCGGGCGCCATTACAGGTAAACCTGTTGGCATGGGCGGATCTCTTGGACGGACAGAGGCAACAGGATTTGGACTTATATACACACTCAGAGAAGCCCTGCATGAACATAATATTGATCCTGGGAAAACTACTGCAAGTATTCAGGGCTTCGGGAACGTTGCCAGACATGCTGCAAAGCTTTATGATCAGCTTGGAGGAAAGGTTATATGCGTATCCTCCTGGGATCAGGATGACAAAGCCTCCTATACATTCAGAAAGAAGAACGGAGTAGATATTGATGAGCTCCTTTCAATTACTAATAATTTTGGCGGGATTGACAAAAACAAAGCCAAAGACCTGGGATATGAACAGCTCCCTGGTGAAGCCTGGCTTGAACAGGATGTTGACATACTCATTCCTGCTGCACTTGAAAATCAGATAAACAAAGATAATGTTGAAAAAATTCATCAAGGGGTTAAATTTATTGCAGAGGGAGCAAATGGACCAACAGCCCCTGAAGCTGATAAAACAATAAAGGCCCGCAATATTTTTGTAATTCCCGATTTCCTCGCTAATGCCGGTGGGGTAACATGCAGCTATTTTGAGCAGGTTCAGTGTAATATGAACTTTTTCTGGGAAAAGGAAGAGGTTCTTGAAAAACTTGATAATAAAATGACTTCCGCCTTTCATGCTGTAAGCAATCTTGCTAAAACAAAAAAACTTTATATGCGTGATGCAGCCTATGTTATAGCAATTGACAGAGTTGCAAAAGCTGTTAAAGCCAGAGGATGGGTTTAATCAAAAACCTTAACAACTATTTGTAACAGGAAGAAAAATCTTTTTTCCTGTTACAATGCTTCCCACCATAACTTATATATTTATACTATCCTGAAAGCTTACAGGATCCTTTCCAGACAATGAAGTAAACCTTTCAAACTGCCATTAAATAGTGCTCTCTGATAATAGAAAATTACTTGCTATTTTAATTTATATTTTATTTCATTGTAAATACAAAATAATTCTGCTGAATCTACTTATGCAGCATATTACCCTTTCCTTTGCGAGGCCTTAATGAACAAAGAAAAAAAAATTGAAAAAATTCTGGAAAGTGCCCTTTCAGAAGACCTTAACGATTATTTAAAACTTTTAAAAGTTTTAAAAAAGCAGCTCCCTTTTTTTAGTGGAACAAAAAGAATTGCTGCAGCCCTTCTTAAAGAACATCTGGGAAATATATCCCGACTTAACCTTGACAAGGTATCTTTAAACAACAAGCCCGAATCAGGTAAAATAATCTTTGAAGATATTAAAGATGGCAAAGCAAGACTTTTCATCAATATAGGGAAAAGCCAAAATATTGCACCTGGAGATCTAATCAGAGAAATTGTTAAACGATCAGGCATTGATGGGAAGCAGATAGGAAAAATTGATGTTCATTCTACATACGCTTTTTTTGAAGTTCCGGAACATTATGCTGAGCTCGTGCTACACTCTTTTGAGAATGCCAAAATACGCGGTGTCCCTGTAGTAGTAGAGCCTGCTAAAAAGAAAAAACTGCATGAATAATTATTTTGAATCCTGCCCAATTTGTAAAGGGCAGGAATTTAAAAGCATTTCCAAAAATCTTCTGCTATGCAAAAAATGCAAAACAATACTTAATACTTCATGGGAACCCCTTTCCTACTCAAAAGATTATTTTATTGAAGAATACGCCTCTCAGTATGGGAAAACCTATATAGAGGATTTTGAAAATATTTATGCTCTTTCCTCTTCAAGGCTGGATAAAATTTTTAAGCACATATCTTTTCAACCAGAGCTTTCAATACTGGATATTGGAAGTGCAGCTGGTTTTTTCCTTAAAGCTGCACAAGACAGGGGAATAAAAAATTTAACTGGTATTGAAATTTCTGATTTTGCATCATCCTGGTGCAGGGATAATTTTAATATTGAGGTATTGACCACACCCTTTGACAAAGCGCTCCTGGATAAAAAATACAATATTATTACTGCATGGTTTTTCCTGGAACACACACCTGATCCTTTATCCTGTCTTAACAAAATACATCTTCATATGGAAGACAATGGAATTCTGGCTTTGGCGATTCCTTCCTGGTTTGGCCCCTTATTTTATTTTCAAAAAAGACGCTGGATAGAAACCAGACCTAAAGACCACAAAATAGATCTTAGCCCTGGATCAGTAAAAAAAATACTTAATTATGCTGGCTTTGAACCTCTTTCTATTTATAAATGCGGATATCATCCTGAGAGAGTTATAAAAAAAGAAAGTTTTCTCTACAATCTATTTGAGCCTTTTTACAGAATCTTTACCAATATTACCTCTTTTTCTGATACAATCGAAGTATATGCGCGGAAAAAAACTAAATAAATACATCCCTGGGTTTGCTCCCCTGCTGCGGCCCAATATATCCTAAATCTTCCATACGTTCCATCATCTTTGCTGCCCTGTTATAACCAATGCTTAGTCTTCTTTGAAGATAAGATGCTGATGCCTTTCTTGTGTCCTCTACAATTTTAAGGGCTTCAACAAAAAGCTCATCCTCCTCTTCACTAAGCTCTCCTTCATCATCAGTAAAAAGAAATTCATCAATATCAATATAATCAGGTTTTCCAAGTGTGCGCAGATGCCGTACAACATCAACAATTTCATCTTCAGAAATAAAAGCCCCTTGGATCCTCACAGGATATGAGCTCATTGGAGACTGATAAAGCATATCTCCCTTTCCAAGGAGTTTTTCAGCGCCATTCTGATCAATTATAGTTCTTGAGTCTGTTTTCTGAGCAACCTGAAATGCAATTCTTGCAGGAAAGTTCGCTTTAATAATTCCAGTAATTATATCAACAGATGGACGCTGTGTAGCCAATACAAGGTGAATACCCACTGCCCTTGCCTTTTGTGCAATTCTGGTGATGTAACCCTCAATCTCCTTTGAAGCAACCATCATTAAATCTGCAAGCTCATCTATAATAATAATAATAAAAGGCAGCTTCTCACCCTTTATACTTCCCCTATCCATCTTTTCATTATATGTTACAATGTCCCTGGTATTCATTGCAGCAAGGAGCCTGTACCTGCGATCCATCTCAAAAATCGACCATTTCAAAACACCTGGTGCCAGGTGAGGTTCTGTAATAACCGGGGTTAAAAGATGAGGCATGCCATCGTAAAGCTGCAGCTCTACCATTTTTGGATCAACAAGGATAAAGCGCACATAGTTGGGATCATAATTATAAATAATACTGGTTATTATTGAATTTACACAAACAGATTTACCAGAGCCTGTTGCTCCGGCAATAAGAAGGTGGGGCTGTTTTTTCAGATCCAGATTTACAGGTATTCCCAGAATATCCTTTCCAAGCCCTACTTTTAAACTCCCCTTTTGTTCACTATAGGATTTAGACTTGATAATATCACCCAGAGTTACCATCTCCCTCTTCTTGTTTGGGATTTCAATACCAATGGCTGATTTCCCGGGGATTGGTGCCACAATTCTCACTCTGTAAGCAGCAAGAGCCATGGCAATATCATCTGAAAGCCCCACAACCCTGTTTATTTTAATCCCTGCTGCTATCTGCATTTCATAAAGAGTGATTACAGGGCCTCTGTTTACATTTATAACCCTTGCTTCTATACCAAAATCCGCAAGAGTGCGTATAAGAAGTTGAGAGTTTCTCTTAATCTCACTTTCCCATGTTTCTGAATCAAAAGGAACAGAATTATGAAGAAAGGAGGTTGGAATTATATAGTCCTGATTTATTTTAAGTTCTTTAAAAACTGCATCCTCATCCAAAACAGAGACTTGATCATCCTCTTCCTCAGCATAAAATTCCTTTTTCCCCTTCACATTCTCCTTTAGCAAAACAGCATCAGGACTCCCTGCTTCAGGTTCAGGAATATCATCTTCTTCATCAATAATACTGAATATTCGATTCTTTTTAAGCTCAGATTCTGCAACAAAATTTTCAAATTCAAAAGAATTATCTTCATCATTCTCTAAAGAGCCTTTATGTTCAGGTTCATCATAATCTTCAAAAGAATAATCTTCTTCAAAAAGTCCATTCTGATCAGCTTCATCATTAAAGGCCTTCAATGAATTTTCTTTTTCAGATAAAGCAGGATTAAAAATATCCTCTTTTACAGCTTCAGGCACATTAAGAGCAAGATACTTCACATCATCCTTAGAGCCTCTTATGCTGTCAGGGCTTGAAACAAAAACTTTCTTTTTTACAACCCATGGCAGCTTGCCATTGCTATTATAAAGGCTGTCAATTTCATTAAGAGGAACCTGCTCCTCATATTTTTTTACAGATATCCATCTTAAAAATTTTTCAAAACGGTTCCCTGTATTTTTTTTACCATTACCCATTTCAAGTAAAGCAGCAATAGAAAATGTTCCAAGAAGAATTAAACCTATAATATTTAAAATCACTATAATAATATATGCTCCAACAAGACCTGCAAGAGACTTGAGAATACCATATATATAAAACCCTATAAACCCGCCATTATTGTAATAAACATCTGAAGCCCCGATCGCACAAAAAGCCGCAACAGTTATCATAAGAAAAAAAAGTGCCAGAATTTTATCAGAAACCGGATAAACGCTTCCAGTTTTGATCTGGGACCATCCAGCAAGAAAAAACATTACAGGGAAAAAAAACGAAGATATGCCAAATGCAGATCTGAAAATATGAGCTATCAAAGCACCAGCAGGCCCAATCAGATTATATACAGGTTTATTAAGAGTAAGAGCCCTTTGATCCAATACATTAAAAGTGGCTATACTCAACAAAAAAATAAGGCCGCATAAAAATAAAATAACACCTATAATTTCTTTGCCCTGCTTCTCCTTAAACACCCCAACCCTCCATGGTTTTAAAATCAGGTTTATTAAGGCTTTCCAGCTGAACTGTTAAAAAAAATATTTTACTGCCAAACCTGATATACCAACAGCAATAGTATAATATCCAAAAACATCAAGCCTGACTTTTTTAACAACCCAGAAGAGTACCTTTATTGCAACAAGAGCAACAAGAATAGCAACAGCCATTCCAATTCCTATAGCAGCAATACTTTCAGGCGGATAGCTTTTACCAGCAGTTTTAATTCCTTCAAGAAGTCCTGCCCCTGCAATTACAGGGATAGCCATGAGGAATGAAAAACGTGTAGCCTCAACAGGTTCAAGACCATTTGCAATTCCCCCTGCAATAGTCATACCAGACCTGGATATACCTGGAATCATGGCAAAAGCCTGACAAAGACCAATTATTAAAGATCTTGCAAATCCCACCTCTTCTATTTTTCGGCCTTTTGATGGTATTTTATTAGCAGTAATAAGTATTATCCCATTAATTATGAGAAATATAAAAACCAGCAATGGAGAACTAAAAAGAATTTCAAAATATTCGTGAAACATCAAGCCCAAGACGCCTGCAGGAATAGATGCTATAATTACATAAAGCCCGGTTTTAAACTCAGACCCTGCATAATTTTTTGCAAAAAGCTGTGAAAAAAAACCTGTAAATATCCTGTAAATATCTTTGCGTAAATATATTATTACTGCAATTAAAGTTGCAACATGGAGGCTTACGTTTATAAGCATATTCAGGTCTTCACCAGTTGCTTCAAGAGTATGCCTTATATAAGGGATGTCCCCAAGAATAACCAGGTGACCTGAAGATGATATGGGCAAAAACTCCGCTATTCCCTGAAAAACAGCCAGTATTAATAATGCAATGCAAAGATGTAACATCTATCTATACCTCAATAATCTTTACTGTAACAATCGGATTTCTTCTGCTGATCTTATAAATAAACCCCTTAAGTCCTTTATTCAGAGATTCCTCAATTTTTTCTATTTTCTGCCCCTCTGCCAGCATTTTTTTAAGCCTGTTTTCCACATCCTTTGCAATTAAATCTCTCGTTTTATTATTATCACTGCTCATAAATCCCTTATCAACAATTTCAGGTTTCACAAGGAGCATCCCCTGTGACACCACTGCATTTATTACAATAACGCCATCTGTAGACATAATGGATCGGTCTTTTATAAAAGTGCTTGCCACATCACCAGTTTCCCCTCCATCCACATAAATCATTGAAAGAGGAAGCTGATCAACCCGCTTAAAGGATTTTGATGTAAGTTCAAGAACATCTCCGTTTTTAGCTATCATAATTCTGGATGGTTTTATTTTAAAGGATTCAGCAATTTCAGCATGTTTTTTAAGATGCTTATACTCTCCATGTATAGGCATAAAAAACCTGGGTTTTGTTATAGCTATCATCAGCTTTAGTTCCTTTGATGAACCATGACCGGAAACGTGTATTTCCTGTTCCTTGTCATAGTAGACATGAGCGCCTATTTCCATAAGTGCATTAACAATATTATTGACCATTCTTTCATTTCCAGGAATAACCGAAGCTGTTATAACAACTGTATCACCAGCCCCTATTGCAAAATTCCTGTGACTCCCAAATGCCATTCTGGAAAGCGCTGACATAGGTTCGCCCTGTGTGCCTGTGCCTATGATTACAAGTTTTTTAAGAGGAAGCTTTCCTGCATCCTCAATCCCTATCATCAAATCATCCCTGATATTGAGAAAACCAAGCTCCCTTGCTATTTCAATATTCTTTATCATTGTAAGACCTGAAATAACAACCTTCCTGTTATACTTAAATGCAGTATCAAAAATCTGCTGTATCCTCTGAATATTAGATGCGAATGAAGCTATTATAATACGGCCATTTGCCTCGGAAAAGATATCAGAAAGCCTGTCTGAAACCATTGATTCAGATCCTGTAAACCCCTCTTTTTCCGCATTAGTGCTGTCTGACATCAGAAGAACAACCCCTTTTTCTCCATGATGAGCAAACCTGTATATATCAGTTACCTCTCCATCCAAAGGTGAAAAATCAATTTTAAAATCCCCTGTATGGATAACAGTCCCGGCCTTTGTTTCTATTGCCAGGCCCACTCCTCCAACAATTGAATGATTAACTCTGATAAATTCTATTTTAAATGATGCAATATCTTCAACCTGGCGAGGTTCAACTTCACGGAAATCCGGAACATACCCCGGAGATCTCTCTTCAAGTCTGCTCCTGATAAGACCTATTGTAAGCTTTGTAGCATATATAGGCACATGAACTTCCTGTAAAAGAAAAGATATAGCTCCAATATGATCTTCATGCCCGTGAGTTATTACTACTGCTTTAATCTTAGCTTTATTTTTTTTAATATAGGACATATCAGGTATAATATAATCTATACCAGGCATCTCCTCCCTGGGGAACATTATACCACAGTCAACTACTATGATATCATCTCCCTGCTCAAAAAGAGTTATATTTTTTCCGATAGCACCAAGCCCGCCAAGTGGTATTATATTAACTTTTTCTTCTTTTTTATTTTTTTTAATTTTTTTTTTCATATTCCAGTATGACCAAATCCTCCTTCATTTCTGTCTGTTTCGTCCAATTCATCAACTACTATAAATTCGCCTCTGTATACCCTTGAAACAACCAGCTGTCCTATTCTCATACCATTTTCCACAGTAAAAGGCTCTTTCCCTAAATTGGTCATAATTATTTTCACCTCACCCCTATAATCAGAGTCTATTGTACCTGGGGAATTAAGAAAGGTTATGCCATTTTTTAAGGCAAGTCCGCTTCGTGGCCTTATTTGAGCTTCATACCCTGGAGGAACTGCAATAAAAATTCCTGTAGGTATAAGATGAGTTTCACCTGGTTTAATAGTAACAGATTCTTCTATAGCTGCTGATAAATCAGCTCCTGCAGCACCTTTACTTATATATTCCGGGACTTTGCCCAATTTTTTTAATGCTATTTTTACAGGAATCATAAAAGCCTCTTAATCTCTCTTGCTATACAGGCATTGACATTTTCACAATCAATGCAGTATCTGTCTTCTATGTTAAAATCCCCTGCTTCACATATTTCTTCATTTTCTTCAGCAAGAATTGATGCACGTTTAAGCGCATGGTATTCATCATCAGTAAGGGCATCAGTGCCCTTATCCTTTAATTTGGAAAGAAGCTTTAGAATCCCATCACTCTTGCTTTCAGAGGGGGGAAACAGATTTTCCCTTTCTCTCACTTCTTTACTTATCCTTGCCCTGATTTTTTTTGCCTTAAACTCAATGCCTCGTCTTTTCATGATAAAAAAGAAAATAAGCCCGAAAATAAGTCCGCCAAGATGTCCCACATGGGAAACACTGCTGGATGAACCCATTGTTACAAGGGAATAAAATTCAATCCCTCCATAAAGTATAACAAGAAATTTAGCTTTAATTGGTAAAATAAAAAACAGAAGAATCTCCACATCAGGAAAGAGCATTCCAAATGCAAGAAGAAGCCCAAAAACAGCTCCTGAGGCCCCTATTGTAGGAATATGCGCAACTGTCCCGCCTATAGCCATATTAATTCCAAATATAAAAAGACCTGCACCAATCCCTGTAAAAAAATAATATATGAGAAATTTTTTAGATCCCCAGACATGTTCTATATGTGAACCAAAAAGAAGCAGTGCGTACATGTTAAGAAATATATGAAACATGCCCCCATGAAGAAACATATAGGAGCAGATCTGCCAAATATACCCTTTACCCAAAACCAGGGCAGGTGTAAGCCCAAAATAATAGGTAAGAGCAGGCATCTGCCTTTCAACAACCTGCATTCCATAAGGGATAGATATACTCACCAGGTTATTCGCAAAAAAACCTTGAAGGAAATAAACTACTGCATTTATAATAATTAACTTAGGAACCCAATTGTCCGATCTTGATAAACCATTCATTTCTTTATCCTGTTATTCC
The DNA here is from genome assembly GCA_964649175.1 of uncultured Leptospirales bacterium. GTDB lineage: Bacteria > Spirochaetota > UBA4802 > UBA4802 > UBA5550 > JBBAGC01. The sequence continues at coordinate 11,828 of CAZYPA010000004.1, forward strand.
TTGGTGTAAACATTTAATACTTCATCCGCATAAATCCTATGATAATCTTTTTAAAATCATTCATAGTAAAACATTTCATCAAGATCATTCTGTAATTATTTCGCAACCCTTTTCTGTTACACAAAGGGTGTGCTCCCACTGAGCTGAAAGGGAACCATCAGCAGTTACAGCTGTCCAATTGTCCTGCAAAAGTTTTGACTCATAGCGCCCTGAATTTATCATAGGCTCTATTGTAAAAACCATACCAGGCACCATGGGAATCCCCCTGAATCCTACATCATAATGATGCACGTGAGGCTCTTCATGAAACTTTCTCCCTATTCCATGCCCCCCGTAATCCCTGACAACAGAAAATCCATTCCCCAAAGCATGCTTTTCAATAACCTGCCCTATCACACCAAAATCATTGTATGGCTTAACCTGATCTATAGCCAGATAAAGACACTCTTTTGTAACGCTAACAAGTTTTTTTGATATTTTATCAGCTTCCCCTATTATGTACATTCTGCTTGCATCGGAAAAATAACCGTCAAGAATACATGTAACATCAACATTTATAATATCACCATTTTTAAGAATTTCTGACTTATCAGGAATACCATGACAAATTACATCGTTTATAGAAGTACACACGCTCTTGGGAAAACCATTATAATTAAGCGGTGCAGGGATTGCGCCATTTTTTATTGTATATTCATGAACCCAGGTATTAATCTCCTCAGTTGATACCCCTTCACCAATTCTGGAACCAACCATATCCAGAATATCCCTGGTAAGTATGCCGCTTTTTTTAAGCCCTTCTATTTCTTCAGCAGTCTTTATATTTACACCCCTGGGAAGCTTTATTTTTTTTCCAGATGATGCTCCTGATAAAAGATCCGAATCCATATGACACTTCTTATATTTTTTCCCGCTGCCACACCAGCATAAATCGTTGCGCATTAATTTTCTCATTGCTCTACCTTTAAAATCTTTTGAATTATTTTTTTGCCACAAAAGTAACAGATATTAACCTAAAATAAAAATTAAAATTTAAACTACCTATAAAAAAACTTACAGTTTAATAACAAATATAATAGAATTTTTTATAATATTAACTATTTTATAAAAAACGTTTTTGTTGTCAATACTCTATAGCAATAAAAACCAAAACACTCAAGAGGAATGTCCCATAGAACAATCAGGAAAAGGCATACTAAATTTCAGGAGCAGTTATTTTCCGGTTAAACTCAGATACTTCTCTTTTAAAATCATCAAAATCTATTATATAATTATTATTTTCAAATCTGAATATTAAGCTGTTCCTTGACCTTCCGGAAATGGAGCAGTTAAAAGGCACATCCAGGCTATTGTTATCAAAATCGTATATTGTTAAATCATCCCCTTCCTGAACAATATACCCATGCTGTGTCAAAAATATACCGGATAATTTACCAATAGGAGTGAGCTTTTCTCTATTCTTAAGCTTATACTCATATCTATTTAAAGACCATTTCCCGGAGGACCCTTTTATACATATAACTTCATCTTCAGTAAAGGCAAACTCAAAAGATGAAGCTTCAATATTTTTCATTTTTACAGATGCAGTATCAGTATTTATTATGCTTATATAATAGGAACCTGCTATACCTGTAATTAAAGCCAGGTAATTCCCCTGTACAATCATATCAGCTTTAAAATAAATTTTATAGGGAGGAGGGAATGTGCCTTCAACAAGCTTAGCCGCTTTCCCGGTTTCCCAGTTGTATGAATATACTTCATGTTGCATAAGAAAAAAAACTGATTCCCCTGAAGCTGCAATTGCATCAATTTTTTCTTTTTCATTCACCTTGTGTGAAGCAATCAATTCGCCTTCTTTATTAAAAACATAAAAAGAATCCTTGTTGCCAAGAACAATAATCTCCCTGTCTGAATCAGCGTATTCAATATTTCCTTTTATACTATTCTCAATCTTTAGCTTAACTTTTTCGGGGAAAACAATTTCAATTGCTTCATCTGAGTTGTTTAAAATTACCCTTTTATTGAAAAAGAGGGTTTCAGCACCTGGCTTTTCAATTCCAAAGGCCTTAAAGAAAGACCTCTCCAGAGAAACTCTGTCAAGAGTACCCTCCTGGAATGCTTCAATTGCTTTTTGATATTTTTCAACAGGGCTTTTACCACATGAAGGGATGATTAAAAGAAAAAGAAATATATATATAAATTTTTCTAAAAACCCTTTTTTTTCTATAGTAAAAAACCATTTCATTTCTGAGCCTTCTTTCTGGCATTTATCTTTTCCACAGCTCTGGAAACAAAATCACCTTCATAAAGCTCTATCATCTTTGATGAAGCACTCGACTTTGCCCTTAGGCTGAATTTTGATGTTGTAATATAAATGCCTCCTTTACACTTCTCACTATTAATGCGCTTATAAAAATCTATTATCTGACCTTCAGATATTTCTCTGGTTGTTTTATTAAAATACACAAGCATAGGAGGATCGTTTATACGCTTTATATTATATGTTTTATAAAGATACTCATTTGTAGAAAGCCTTTCAGCATTTACAATATTAAAATTAAGACCTGCTATTATATCTCTTATATAAGGCTGAAGTTCCTCTAAAGAGGTCTGAAAAAACTGCATCATGTTAACATTGTCAAGTATAGTTCTGTATGCTTCAAGTTTGCTCTTGGTGCTTCTATAGTTAGGATTTTCAGTTTCAATTTTTGACCAGTGATGAACAGCCTCTTTTATTTTATTTTCACTTTCATAACATTCAGCAAGGAGATATCTGTATGCCAAAGACTCCTCATCATTCTCCTTAAGGCTGTTAAGCCCCTTTTCCAGATATTCAATTGCTGCAGCAAAGTCCTCATTTTCAAAGGATATTTCAGCAAGCATATAAAGGCTCCCTACCAAAAAACGCTTATCATTTTTTGAATTCTCCAGCATTCTCCCTGCATTTTCATAATCTTTTTTCATTTTATAAATGGAACCAAGATAAAACTGCGATTCACTATCCTGTTTAAGCTCAAATGCTTTAAGCAGATACTGCTCAGCCTTCTGATAATCAGAAACTTTATAACAGGACACTCCCAGGGGCAGATAATTGTCAGTAGATGCAGGATCAAGAATAACTGCTTTAAGAAGATAGTCCCTTGCATTTTTATAGTTTTTAAGCTGATAAAAAGCATGGCCCAGACGATGATTTCCTTTTATATCATCAGGATTAAATAATAAGATAGCCTTGTATTCTTCGATCTCCTTCTGATAATTTTTTGTCAGATTGTAAAGTTCAGCAAGGTGGTAGTGTATTTCCAGTTCACTAATATATTTACTAAAATCAGGAAGAGTGAGGATGCTGTTTAATTCAGAAATTGCAAGTATATACTGGCTTTGATTAATCAATATTCTCGCTTTAATATACCTTGCAGGAGGATAATCCTTTTTTTTATTAAGCACTATTTTTACAACTTCATTTGCACTTGAATAATCACCTTGTAAAATAAAATCCTCTGCCCTGCGTATAGACATGGGAATACGCAAAGATTTTAATATCATAATAGATATAGAAATTATCACAAGTGTTAATGCAAATATTATGTAATTCATATTTTCAGTTTGCTTTCTCCAGGGCTATTATCCCTGTTCCTTATAAATAAAAAATTTATTCTCAACTCTATGCTAAGAACTATTCCTAACCTTAATATAAAAATTAGTCAATAAAAACTGTATTTATTCCCTAACTTTTTAAGCAACATCTTGTTTTAAAGAGCAGTAAACAAAAAATATAAATTAATTTTACTCTGCATTAAATTGATTGACACTTTCTATATAACTACTCCTGTATTAATAACATAAAATGTTCTATCTGGTATTCTTATTCAAAATACTGATTCTACATGTTTAAAATATTAAACTATAAATATAATATATTTTTATAAAAGAGGGGGCTTTAAATATGAAAGTAAAAAATCTTGCTTTAATGATCCATGAACAGATTGCTAAATATGGAGCTGGTAAAAATGCTCTGTATTACAAAGACGGGGATAACTGGCTGGGAATTTCCTGGAAAGACTTTGGCGACCGTATTGATCAGGCTGCCATGGGCCTTCTTGAGCTGGGAGTCAAGGAAAAAGAACTGGTAGCTGTATATTCCGGCAACAGGCCAGAATGGGTAATTGCAGATTATGCAATAATGAGCAGCAAAGGCTCCACAGTTGCAATTTATGCAACAAATACTGCAGATCAGGCTGAATATATTGTTAATGACGCTGGTATAAAAGTGATTTTTGTTGATGATCAGTTTCAGTATGATAATGTAATGAAATTTTTTAAAGGGAATAAAACACTCAAAAAAATAATTGTTTTTAGCAACTCAGTTAAAATCGACAAAGATAAAAATATAATGTATATGGATGATCTCTATACACTTGGTAAAAAATCCGGGAAAGAGAAAGAGCTTCAAAAACGCCTTGATTCAGCAAGTGCAGATGACATTTCAACTATCATATACACATCCGGAACAACTGGTGACCCCAAAGGTGCCATGCTTGCTCACAAGAGCTTTTTTGTAGAAATAGATGCTCTTGATCTTGGATTTCCAATGGGAGAGAATGATATAGAACTTGTCTTTCTTCCATTGAGTCATGTTTATGGAAAAGCTTCAATGTACTGGATTCATTCAAAGGGTGCAACAGAATATTTCTGCTATGACACAAATAAAATTGTAGAGTACTTCCAGGAGGTTAAACCTACATACATGGTTGGAGTGCCAAGACTTTATGAGAAAATGTATGCAGCAATATTTGCCAAGCTTGAAACTGCATCTGCACTCAAGAAAAAACTGTTTATGTGGGGTATTAAAACCGGAAAAGAATACAGGTTTATAACGATTGAGGGGAAATCTCCTTCAGTAGGTCTTCGCATAAAACATGCAATTGCATACAAACTCGTGCTTTCAAAAATCAGGGATCTTCTTGGCGGCAGGCTTAATTTTTTCTCAGCTGGCGGCGCACCTCTTGCCAAGGAAATTGAAGAGTTCTTCTTTGCAGCAAATATTTTTATTGCACAGGGATACGGCTTAACTGAAACAGCACCCTGCGGTTCATTCAACACACCTGCAAATTTCAAATTCGGCACTGTTGGAAGACCAATTCCGGGAAATGATATAAAAATAGCAGAAGATGGAGAAATACTTATCAAAGGTGACAATGTAATGAAGGGTTATTACAATAAACCTGAAACTGATAAAGTGGTCTTTACCAAGGATGGATATTTTAAAACCGGAGATATTGGGATAATAGATAAAGATGGATATCTGGTTATTACAGATAGAAAAAAAGATATTATCATCACTGCAGGAGGGAAAAATATTGCACCTCAAAATATTGAATCACGCATTGGGAAAGATTTTTATATAGAGCAGATCGTTGTAATAGGAGAAAAACAAAAATATATTACAGCGCTTATAGTCCCATCCTTTGATGCATTAAAAGAATATGCAACGCAGAATAAAATTGAATTTTCATCAAAGGAGGATCTGATTAAAAATCCTGCGATTATTGAATTTTATAAACAAAGAATTGAAGCTCAATCTGAGGGACTTGCACAATTCGAAAAGATTCAAAAATTTGAACTTCTGGCAGAAGAATTCTCCATAGAAAAGGGTGAAATTACTCCTACTATGAAGATTAAGAGGAAAATAATAAACACTAATTTTAAAGATACCATAAAGAAGATGTACTAATTTAAAATCTGATAAATACCTTCCAGTCCGGCAGATTAGGATGAACTCTCCTGCTGGACGAGGAGGTATAATTTTTAGTATAAAAAATTAACTCTTCCTGTTCTCCATTCATTTATTGAAAAAATATTCTGTAAAGACCATGAATCTTTATTGTATGATTAAAAAAACTTAACACAATTTATAACTGCAACAAAAAAGAAACAATCTGGTCATACTATAATAATAGCTTCACAAAATCGAGATATAAAAATTACTTGAATTATCAACACTCGATCAGGAATATGCATAAAAATTATATACATGGGAAGATATGACAAAAAAAATATTAACTACTTATGACACAACATTACGGGATGGTGCCCAGACAGTGGGAATATCCCTGTCGATTCAGGATAAACTCAATATATCCAAAATTCTTGATTCTCTAAAAATTGACTATATTGAGGGAGGATGGCCGGGATCCAATCCAAAGGATGAACAGTTTTTTAAAGATATTAGAAATATTGATATTAATCATTCGAAAATTGCAGCATTTGGCTCTACAAGGCGTAAAGGCTATTCCTGCAAGGATGACAGGATTGTTCAGGCTTTGGTTGATTCAAATGCTGATATTATCACAATTGTGGCAAAAACATGGGATTTTCAGGTTACCAAAGCCCTTAACATGGATTTAAAGGAAAACCTGATTATAATTTCAGACACAGTTTCATACCTAAAAGATAAGGGATTTACTGTTTTTATTGATGCTGAACATTTTTATGACGGCTTTAAAGACAACAGCGAATATGCTTTTCAATGCCTTGAAAGTGCCTCAAAAGCAGGGGTTGACATGCTCGTACTCTGCGATACAAACGGAGGCACACTCCCTGATGAAGCATTTAACATTACCTCCGGTGTGGTTAACAATGTAAATATACCTGTAGGTGTTCATTTTCATAATGACTCCGGAGTTGCTGTTGCAAACTCCCTCTGTTCAGTCAGGGCAGGAGCTGTTTCTGTGCAAGGCACAATAAACGGTTATGGAGAAAGATGCGGCAACTGTGATCTCATTTCCTTCCTCCCAAGCGCAATTCTTAAAATGGGCTATACCTGTTCTTCCGCTGATGTACTTCCCCACATCTCTGAAGTAAGCAGGTTTGTGAGTGAAATCTGCAATCTGCCCCAGGATGAAAGCAGGCCTTATGTAGGAGGGAACGCCTTTGCACACAAAGGAGGAATTCATGTTTCAGCCCTACAAAAAGATACGCGCACATATGAGCACATTGACCCTGAACTGGTAGGAAACAGAAGAAAAGTAATGATATCCGAGCTCTCAGGTAAAAGCAATATTGAATTTAAAGCAAAGGAACTCGGTATAAATATTGAAGGGGATTTAAAGCTTTCCAAAAATGTGCTGAAAAAAATAAAAGACCTTGAAGAAAAGGGATTCCAGTTTGAAGCTGCTGAAGGCTCTTTTGAACTTATTATAAGAGAGGCAACCGGCGAATATAAGCCCTTCTTTCATTTTATAGGGTTCCGCCTTATTACTGAGATGAACGGAAAAAACAAGCTTGAATGTGAAGCTACTATTAAAGTTGAAGTTAATGGGAAAATTGAGCATACAGCAGCTGTAGGGAATGGTCCTGTTGATGCAATAGATAATGCACTCAGAAAAGCCCTGGTTAAATTTTATCCTGAAATATCTGCAATGCACCTTTCTGACTACAAGGTACGGGTGCTCAACGAAGACAGCGGTACTGCATCAACTGTGAGGGTTCTTATAGATCAGACTGATGGAACAGATCACTGGGGAACAGTTGGTGTATCAACAGATATAATAGAAGCATCATGGATGGCACTGGTTGATGGCATTGAGTTTATGCTCTTTAAAAAAAGAAACGGGGATGCTTAAAAAATCTCTTGCAAAAAAACTGATTACCAGCGACTATTTTTTAAACAATCAGAAAAAAATAACAGGGATATATATTAAATGAAAAAATGGGGAATAACTCTTTCCTTTTTTATAATAGCGATAATTTCTTTTTTCCCGGGAAATATCTATTCATGGGAAAAATTTGACAGTGTGATTGCACTGGTAAATAACAGGCCCATACTGGAAAGCGAAGTAGAGATAAAATTTAATCATCTCATGGCAACAAAAAAAATCCCCGCAAAAAGGATTGCATACGAAAAAAGCCGCATACTTGATCAGATGATTGAAAATGAGCTTGTTTTTGAAACAGCTGAAAATGAATCAATTTACATAACTGACAAAAGGGTAATAGGTCAGCTTGATAATTTCATGATAAATTTTTTCCAATCTCAGGTGTCTGATGAAAAGGAGCTTACTGTAACAGTTGCCCGGGTTTCCCAAAACCTTGAACAGATGCTTGCCAGATTTGGAGATCCCCGCTTTAAAAAAGATCCGGATTTACAAAAATTTATCGATTTTATAGAGAAAAACGAAAAAATTGATTTCCTGTTTTTTTTTGAAGAGCTGCGTGCTAAAATAGCTAAAGAACAGATAATGTCAATAGCTGTTGGCATAACCCCGCCTTCTAAAGAAGAAGCCATGGCATGGTTCCGTAAAAACAGATCAAAGCTGGGATATGAAATAAATGTAAAGCATATACTGATAAGACCCAGGAGCGCTTCCCTTAAAGATGAAAAAGAAGCTAATGATAAAATAGATTCCATCAGAAAAAGAATACTTTCAGGCGAATCATTTGAAAAACTCGCTGCACAATATTCACAGGATCCGGGATCAGCTTCACGAGGCGGAGACCTGGGCTGGCAGCTAATTGCCCAGCTTGATCCCTACTTTGCAAATCAGGTACACAATATGACCAAAACAGGTCAAATATCCACGTCTTTTAAATCAGGCTTTGGCTACCATATAGTAAAATATATTGGCCGTCGCAATGTCTCTTTTGACAAAGTTGAAAACATGATAATGTACAAGCTCTATACAGAAGGCCTTGAAGGGCAATTTAAAAAATGGATAAATCAGAAAAAAGCAGAATCAGCAATCTCAATATTTATGGATAACTATGTTCGGGAGTGAACCTATGAGCAAAGAAAACATGGATTTTCTGATATTCCTCGATGAAGATATTTCAGATAAGGACCTGAGTTTAGAAAAAATTTTTATTCCTGAACTGATAAAATCCAGTCTTGCTCCTGAATTCCCGGACTCAAAAATATTTTTTTCAGCACCTGCTGAGTATTCAGGGAAATTACTCGATTATCCTGAAGTCTTAATACGCAATGGTGCAGATGATCTGCAATTCTGGAAAAATCTTTTTGAAAAAACAGGTTCATCCCATATATCCCTGATCAAGGCTGATTCCCCCTTTATTGATCCTGAAATAATAAAAGAGATGTGTGAGCTCCACAAAACCTATCTTGCAGAATTTACCTTCTCGGATAACCTTCCTGAAGGATTTTCCTGCGAAATAATCTCCAAAGATATTATAGCACAGCTTCCGGAAACATCTGAAAAAACTCTCCCTTTAAACCAGGTAGTAAGAGCAAATATCAATCACTTTGACGTTGAGCTCTATTACAAAGATCCTGATATAAGGGATAAAAGGCTCAATTTCCGTACTTCATCATACCGTGAAAAAAAAATACTGGAAAACATATATTCCTTAAATAAGGGCATACCTGCTTACAAGGAAATTAAATCAATAATTGATAATAACCCTGAAGTTCTTTATACTGGGCCTTCATATGTTGAAATTGAAATAACAGGAGAGTGTTCCCTTGACTGTATTTTCTGTTACAGAAAATCCTTGCAAAACCTGCACTCGCATATGAGCAGAGAAACACTGGAAAAAATAATTTCAGATCTAAGGGATTTTAATCTTCCTTACACAATTTGTTTCGGAGGATCAGGAGAACCTATGGATCATCCTGAATTCTACTCCTTTATGGAAATGGTCATAAATGAGCCCCTAGCTGAAATGCTTATAATTGAAACCAATGGAATCAAGGCTGACATCAATTTTAAATCATTTTTATCAAAACCTGAAAGTTCAAAAATAAAAGTTATAATTAACAACAACAGCCTTGATAAAAAATCCTATGAATCTTTACACGGCAAAGATCACTTTGATACTCTTCTTGAGAACATACTTTCTCTTTTAGAATTTAATGAAAAAGAGAACCGGATTTTCATTCAGGTTATGAAGATCAATGAAACAGATACACTTGAAAAAGAAACCAGCCAAAAATCATACCTTGACAGATATTACGATTTCTGGGAAGGACATAAAGTTCCCATAATCCTTCAAAAACAGAACACCTACCTGGGACGCATAGAGGACAGAAGGTATTCTGATCTTTCACCTGTAAAACGGAGCTCCTGCTGGCATCTGCAAAGGGATCTTTATATTTTATCAAATGGAACAATACCCTTTTGCAAACAGGATATTGATGGTGAGTTTAACCCTTTTTCTCTTGAGGAGTTTTCTTTAAAAGAAATATGGGAAAAACGAAAAGTTTTTTTTATAAATGATTATAATAAAAAATATCCGGCAAACCCGGATTGCAAAAACTGTGATGAATGGTATACATTTAACTTCTAGATTTTTAACTGGTAAATAATGTGAAAAGTGTAGCTGTAATTCAGGCCCGTATATCCTCAACAAGGCTCCCGGGAAAAGCCCTGAAAGATCTTTGTGGCCACCCCTTGATATTTCATGTAATAGAAAGAGCAAAAAAAATCAGGGGAATAGACCAGGTAACCCTTGCTACAGGGGAAAGAGCAGAGAATCAGCCCCTTCTTGAAATTGCAGAATCTATGGGAATAAGCCATTTTACCGGCTCTGAGGATGATGTACTTAGCCGTTTCCGGGAATCTGTAAAAAATATAAACTGCGATTATGTAATAAGAATTACAGGAGACAATCCCTTTACTGATAACTATTCAGCTTCTATGGCGCTTGATTATGCCATTAAAGAAAATGCAGACCACTGTTACATTGCAGGAATACCTATTGGTACAGGCGTAGAAATTATAAAAAAAACCGCACTTGAAAAAGCTTATAAAAATGGACTCAAACCCCATCAAAGGGAGCATGTAACACCATACATAAAAGAAAACCCCCAGCTATTTAAACTTATCAAATATACCGCAGAAATAGAAAACCCTTTTCCCGATCTGCGCCTTACAGTAGACACTGATGAGGATTTTGCCCTTGCTGAACTCCTTTACAAAGTGCTTTACAAGGGGAAACCCCTAACCCTTACTGAGGTAATTAATTACGTTAAAATGAACCCTTCAGTTAAAGAAATAAACCGGGATATAAAGCAGCGTCCCCTTACGCACTCAAGCAGCAATGAATAAAAAAAATATAGTAATAATTACAGGAACAGGTGCACACCTGGGCGCAGGACATATTCAAAGAATGCTTACACTTGTATCATACATTCAAATTAAAAATGAATTCAATCCACTGGTTTTAACAAATCACCCGAAAGACCTCCCTGAGGAATTTCAGCACATGGCAATTTCCTCCCTGCCAAACTGTTCTCTGATAATAAGGGATAAACGCGATTCATCAGAAGCTGAGATAATGGAGTTAAAAAAATACGCACCTCTAATTGCAGTTGATGATACAGGCAAAGGACGCAGCAGTGCGGATTACGTCATAGACCTTCTTCCAAACCTTAAACACAAATTATCCCGGGAATTTTATAAAGAGGACCTTTTCCTTTACGGATATAATTTTACCAGAGAGATAAAAACCGCTTTGGCAAAAATTAAAGAAAAATCAATTGATATTGCTATATACACAGGAGCAAGACCAAAGAGTTCTGTAACAGAATCTTTGCTTAAAATTCTCCCAAAAAAAGCACAGGTATGCCATCTTACAGGAAAGGGTACTATTGATTTTTTTACAGGCAACCCTGTTCATAAAAATTTAACATTTCCTGAAATTCTGCTCAGTTCAAAAATTCTCATTACCCATTTTGGCATAACACTTTTTGAAGGCTATGCAAGCGGGTGTAAGTTATTTACAATTAACCCTTCCAGATACCATAAAGACCTTACAGTCCTTGTACAAAAAAAGATGAATATAACTGATTTAGATGCTCTCATAGAAGCAGATAATGCAGAAATAAAATTGGAAAAAGTACTCAGAGAAAATGATTCACATAAAATCCCTGATAAAAAAAATTTAGATTCCTTGTTAAAAGGGGTTGAAAACTTTTATTCCCTGATTCAGTCAATAATATAAGTAAAAAATTACAGGATAATCCCGGATATTGCAGCTAAAAAATTTTTTACTCCACTTTTTTAAACATCTATTGTATAATGATACAAAATAGATTAAATGGAGTTTTTTATGGAACTTAATGATGCAATATTAACTCGCAGAACTGTGAGAAAGTTCACAGATTACTATGTTACAGATGAAGAGATCAACTCTATACTTGAGGCAGCTCAATGGGCACCTTCATGGGCAAATACCCAATGCTGGGAAATAATCGTAATCAGGGATAAGGAGCTTATAAAAAAAGTTATAGAAACCTATTCAGAAACAAACCCTGCAAAAAAAGGTTCTGCCTCAGCTTCAGTTCTTTTAGCTATTGCAGGGAAATCAGATCTTCCGGGATTTAGAGACGGCAATCCGCGCACTAAATTCAACTCCTGGTTTATGTTTGATCTGGGCCTTGCTGTGCAAAATATAAATCTAAAGGTGCACAGCCTGGGACTTGGAACTGTTGTTGTAGGCTCTCTTGATCATGACAGATGCGCTGAATTGCTGAATATAAAAAAACCCTATGAGCTTGTTGCAATTCTCCCTATTGGAAAGCCTGTTGAATTTAAAACAGAAGGGCCAAAGCGGAGAGCTATATCAGACTTTAAACACATGAACCGTTTTGGGAATAAATAAAAAACTTTCCCCCTCTAATTCAGGGAGGAAAGAAATTAATATCTGCTCACATAAAACAAAAATCCTTTTCAGATACATTATGCTTTAAATATTTATTCTATTTTAAAGCATAGAGATTTTCAGTTACCATGGAAGAACATGAGCCTGGACAGTTGCTGCATGAGCATACATCCTCAGGCTTGATAATTTGAATTCTTCCCTGCATAACCATATGATCAATTGCTGCAGATGCAATCTCTTTGTCACAATCCAGGTTTACTGCAATAACACCAAGTGTTGCAGGCCCATGCTTTTTTAAAAAATGTTTTATTTCCGTAATAATCATTTCAGTCTCCAAAGTAAAAATAAATAACTTGACCCAGTTCTCATAAACAAGTCTCCTAATTACAGAAGGAACAAACAGGACATTACAGACTCAATGAGCAAAAAAACAGGTCTCACCTCAATTTCAGGATAAAAGCAAAAACAGAAAACTCTGCCAGGGCATAGTGCTTTTAACACGTTAGAAAATAAAACTATATAATGGTTACAAAATAATAAAGGGGAAACAGGATGAAACTCGATATAAATAAAAATGCAAAGGGATTAATTTTTGATATGGATGGAACCCTTGTTGATTCCATGCCCCTGCATTTTAAAGCATGGCAAATTACAGCAAAGGAACACGGATTTATCTATAAAGAAGAACAGTTCTATAAAACCGCAGGCATGCCTACATGGAAAATAGTGCCTGTTGTAAATAAAAAAATGGGACTTAATATTGACCCTGAAACATTTTCTTTAAGAAAAGAGCAGGTCTTTCTTGAACTGCTTCCAAATGTAAAGCCTATAGAACCTGTGGTTGATCTTGTGCATAAATACCATAATAAAATCCCCATGTCAGTAGGCACTGGTGGTAAAAGAAAAATAGCACTTCTCACATTAAAAATGGTTGGTCTTGATAAATATTTGGACAAAATTGTTGCAGCTGATGATGTTGTTAATCATAAACCTGCTCCTGATACCTTTCTTGGATGCGCCAGGCTAATGGGAGTGGAGCCTGCCAGGTGTGAAGTTTTTGAAGATGGTGATATGGGATTAAAAGCCGCTATTGCAGCTGGTATGATTGCAACTGATATAAGACCCTTTGTTTAAAAAATATTACTGCTAATTATCTTTATCACCAGGAGAAAAATAGGTTTTTATTTTTTCTTTTATAGCTTCAGGAATTTTTATTCCCAGGGATTTTAGCCTTTGTTCATATTTCTGAAATGATTGAACGTGCTGTGTTGTATTTGTAAATATTTTAAAGAAGGATTGGATACTCCCCTCAATCTCCCTGCGAAATTCTATATTTTCATCAAGAAGATCTTCTATTGGAGCAATTACCCTGTAATTTACAGGCCTGCCCAAAAGCCTGTGAGATAAAAACCGTTGTGTTGACTCACATTCATAATTCTTATCTTTAATGCTCTGTTCAACAATATCCAGGTTTACACAATCAATAATCTGAAAATTAAACTTCCCCTGCAGCAACTCCTCTATTTGACTGTTGATTTCAGCTATATTATTACAATTACCATTGATGTCTATACAATTATTCCCACAGCGCATATAGATCACAAAGTCAATATCAGACATTGACTGAGACAGGCCAAAATTTACAGAACCAACAGCATCCAAAGCAACAGACTCAAATCTGCCCTCCAGCATCCTGACAACTTCTTCAAGGGCTTCTATTCTAAGCTCAGTCTCCTGAGTCTGAAATGTACGAAAAAAATTCTTTATATCATTATGTAGCTGCACCTCAGGAATATGGGAATACTTTTTCATTTTCATATCATAGTTTTTCATCTGCTTAAGAGCATCAACCCTTTCAGGATCAATAATTTTCTCATTCCATTTGCCTTTTTCAGGGAAAAAATCTATCAGGTCATAAATCCTGCTTCCAGCAAGCTTCTTGAATATCACCTCTTCAACATTACCGTTTGTCATCTCAATCTGATAAAAAAATCCGCCTTCAGCAACATCCCCTGTTGTCATTGTAACTTCACCAAAGTTTGAAGGATTTAAAAAAATGGTATTATCACTAAAGACAAACCCCCACTCATTATGAATGTGACCTGTAAGGCAAAGCTTGACATCACTATTGTCACAGTAGGTCCTTAATGCAGGTGAACCTGAAGGCCCTTTAAATGAAAGCCTGTCGTGTATGCCATGAGCAGGCTGATGCGCTACAATTATATGAGGTTTGACTGCACGGAAAAAAGAATACATCTCATTCTTGCTGTCATTTTTTCCTATGCCGCCTTTATAGTGAACGATGTATCTCTCGGGAATACCAGCTGTAAAAACATCTGCACCGCCATATCCTGCTATTCTGCTGTTATCAAGCTGATACCAGTGAAGATGAAGATCCCGGGCATGAAGAGATGTGTACTTTAAATCCATGTCATAATTGCCGGGCAATGCAAAAACCTGCGCAGAAGTTTTCATGGAGCAGATGTTTTCCAGCACCTTATACTTCTGCTGCATTACCCTTCTTGCGCGTATGGTATATTGCTGATATTGAATAGCAGATTCAAGAATTGACTCCTCTGAAGATGGATCATTGATAATTTCCTCAACCAGATCTTCAATTATCATATCCTGCCTGTCCATGCGTCTTCTCAAGGCATGAAACCGGGATTGAATTTCATGATATTTGATTGCAGTGTCCATGCTATAAAAGGGGATATCAATTAAATCCCCTGCAATTATATATACATCAGCAACAGTTTCAAGAAGAAGAGTTTTAACATAGTCAAAGCTGCCATGCACATCTGTTAAATATATTATTCTCATAAGCAGCAGTTCCTCAAATTAAAATCTCCTCATAAAAAATTATTTGGGATTAATTTTATAAATCTCTATATCATTATCAAGAAAATTAGAGAATGCCAAATATTTCCCATCAGGTGATATATCAAGGCCTGTGGGCTGATTCTTGCCCCATAGCCAATCAACAATTTCCATTTTTTCTGTATCTATCACATATATCTTACCAAACTTTGGCCCTTTTTTAAGGTAGGTTTCCCTGTTATTGGGACCTCTTGATGATACAAAAAGATACTTTGCATCAGGAGTCAGTTTGCATGTATTAAGCTTTTGATCAACCTGGATCTCTTTTATAATAGAATCATCCTTTGCAGACATAATGATCACTGTGCCCCAGTACATATCTGTAATATAAAAAATTTCCTTTTCCCGATCCATAACAATGTGCCTCTTTGCACCCTTGCCTTTAAACGCTATGGTTTTTACAACCTTTCTTTGTTCAATATCAATCTTCTGCATTTGACCATTTTCAAAAACACAGGTATATAAATATTTCCCGTCATTAGTAACTATCATTCCTCTTGGAACACCGGAGACTTTTATTTTACCTATTACTTCATATTTTGCAGTATCAATTATGGAGAGGTCCCTTGATTCCCAGTTTGATGCAAAGGCTATCTTTTGGTCCGGAGTAAGTGCCATAACCTTGGTCCATACACCCTTTGTAGGGATTGTAAGCTTATATGTATAGTCCTTCATATCCACAACATGCACTGCATTTGCAGCCATTTGAGAAACCCACATTTCCTTTCTTTCAGGAAGAAAAATAATTTCTACAAAATTTCTTTTTTTTGCATACTGCTGAGGGAACTCTATTGTTTTAACTCTCTTCATATCCTTAACAGAAAAAAGATCAACCCCTGACCCTTCAAGAAGTGCGCTTGCAATAAACTTGCCATCAGGTGTAAACTCTACAGACTTGGGATGAAGGCCGCTTGCCATTTCTCCAACCTTTTCAAGAAGGGAACTTTTCCTTTCAAGCTTATACTCAAGCATGGAGGTTTTTACTGAAATATCTGCATTAACCTTAAGATCGTGATAACCAGCAGAAGAAAAGACAAGCTCGTTTCTGCCTGTTTCAAAAACTGCCCTTTTTTGAAACTCTGAAATCCTTGAAGCAGCTACCTCATTCCCATTTACACTAAGGGTATATTCAGCCGGAAAAACTTTCAGCACTACGGCCTTCTTTACAGATGCAATAGTACTCACGCTTACAAGGGCTATTATTGAAACAAACAAAAGACTTCTGAATATTTTGTTGTGTAATTTCATTATAAAAACCTCATTAAAAATTTCTATCTCAAATTATCTGCAAACCTATGAGACAGCTCAATTTATTATACCTGCACTGCCCGGGCTGCTTATCAAAAACATTACAGCTCCATGCATCAATAATGATTCAGGAACTTTAAATCAACTATTTTTTGTCATAATAGCTGTCAGTAAGGTATTCACTATCTTCAGCCTCATCAATTAGTCTGTTATATGATTCCACAATATCCCTGTGTGTAATAATACCCAGGAGCTCATTACCTGATTTTTCTGAAACAACAGGAATATTTTCAATATTATATTTTTGAATTTTTTGAACAGCTTTTGACAGAGGGTCAGTACTGCTTATTCCAGGTACACGCAGAATAAGATCATATGCAATAAGAAGATCAACAAGGTCACGATCCATCAAAGCCTGACGCACATCCATAAGAGTAATCATTCCAAGAAAGTTTTTATCATCATCTACAACAAAAACATCTCCATACTTTGCATGCATAATAACCTGGAGCAGCTCCTGAAAAGGCATTCTATAATCTACCACATCCATGTCTTTACGAAGAATTACCTCTGCCTTTATTTTCCCAAGAACATCCAGCTCTCCCCTTTTTGAAACATCTATATTGTCAGCCATCAATGCTATTGTATAAATATTCCCCTTTTTGTAATAAAGAACAACAAGATATGAAACAATAGAAACCAGCATAAGAGGCAAAATAAATTTATAATCGCGTGTTACTTCAAATACAAGAAGAATGGATGTAAGTGGCACACAGTTTATTCCAGCCAAAACCCCGCCCATTCCCACTAATGCAAAAACTGTTGGATCCAGACTTACTCCAAAAACAAAATTCATGACCAAAGCATAAGCTGCTCCCAAAAGAGCTCCTATAGCCAAAGAGGGTGCAAAAGTACCCCCATAGGCCCCTGCCTGAATAAAAAGTACGAGAAAAATTACCTTGAGGAATAAGATGATAACAATATCCTGAAGGTTCATTCCTCCATTTAAAACATCATTTATAAGGCTATATCCTATACCGAATATCTCCTCATATTTCAAAAGGGCAATTCCAAAAAGCAAGGTTACAGGAAGAAGTCGCAAAAATGGATTGTGAAGGTTTATTTTTACATCAAGAAAAAACCTGTAGCTTTCAGAAAATTTAAAATATATAAGTGCTATAATACCGCACACAACAGCCAGTCCCATAAAAAAAGGATAAACATAAAGATCCCCTATTTCGTATTGAGGTATTATAAAAATCCGTTCACTACCCATAAAGGCCCTGGAAATAATATCTGCCACAACTGCAGAAATTATCAAAGCACTTAAAGCCCTGTTTCTCATGTCATTAAGAAGTATAACCTCAATACCAAAAAACACTCCTGCAATAGGAGCATTAAATGCCGCAGATATTGCAGCACCAGCACCTGCTGTTGTGTACATTACCATATCATTTTTACTTAAATTAAACTTCTGACTCATGTAGGAACCTATGCCGCTCCCGATCTTTGCTGCCGGGCCTTCAGGACCAAGGGGCGCTCCTGTTCCTATAGAAATAATAGGGGCAAAAAGATGAAAAATTGTTTCCTTTAATGGTATAAAACCTTTTTTTAAAATAATGGCTTTTATTACGCTTAAAACTCCTCCCCTGGCAGCTATTTCCGGAGAGAGAAAAGTCATGAGAGAACAAATAAGACCCCCAACAACAGGAATAATTATAATAAAATAAACAGGAACATCTACAAACTCCCGTAAAATCCTGTATTCAAAAAGATAACGCATTTTCTCCAGAAGATAATGGAAGAGGATAGCACCTCCCCCTGCAAGCAGTCCCAGAATTATAGAAAGAACAATATGTGATATATATCTGTATATTTCAGATTCAGTATAATACTTCCTGGAAGTTCTGATAATGTTTTTTATACTCAAAAACATCTCAGTGATTAAGACAGGGCGTTTCATTATATGAGTACACTCATTCCTGTTTCTTCCAAAGCTGAATTAAAAACAGATTCAGCTTCTATTTTTTTCCCGATCATTTTAATCTATTCCTCTCCTTTTTTAAAATCATAAACTGCTTTTCTTAACACTCTGAATAAACATATAACTTTAATTAATGCAATCCCCTATTTTTCAGGAAACAATTGCTCTGTTACCTGTACTGAAGAATAACAGCTAAAAATCACTATAAATAACTTTGTATTTTATTTGCTTTAAAAAATGCATCAATTAAACTACTATAAAATAAAAAAAGTTTATTGATAGATTTCTTTATCCTGAAGATATGTTCAAGAACTGCTGATTAAAATATACCATAAATTTTAATGGAGTACCATAATGTTTTTTAATATAATAAGATTTTTATCAATATCAGTTTTAATTTTGTGCACAACCCCCCTTTTATCACAGGAGAAAATAAAAAACTCAGTGGTAAAAATTTATGCAGTAACAAGCAATTATAATTATGACAGTCCCTGGCAGATGTCAGGACAATCCAATAGTACTGGTTCAGGATCAATTATTTCAGAAAACAGAATCCTCACAAATGCCCATGTTGTGAGCAATCACACATTCATCCAGGTAAAAAAAGCAGGAGAACCTGAACGATACACTGCCAGACTTGAAGCTATTTCCCACGACAGTGACCTTGCAATACTATCTGTATCTGACCCTGCATTTTTTAAAAACTCTGTTCCCATTGATATTGGAGAACTCCCCCATGTAAGAGACAGGGTTGTAGTCTATGGCTTCCCCACAGGTGGTGATGAGCTTAGTATTACAGAAGGAGTGGTTTCCAGGATTGAGCAAAGAAATTACGCACATAGCAATGCAAATCTTTTAGCATGTCAAATAGATGCAGCAATTAATCCAGGGAACAGTGGTGGCCCTGTTATTAAAGACGATAAAATTATAGGTGTGGCATTCCAGGCAGCAACAGTAGGTGAAAATATTGGATACATGGTACCAGCACCTATAATACGCCATTTCCTTAAAGATATTTCAAAGGAGGGATATGCAGGTTTTCCTGAACTCGGCATAAAAACCCAGCTTATGGAAAACCCTGACCAGCGTTTAAAATTCCAAATGAAAGGAAATCAAAGCGGTGTACTCGTTGCAGGAATACTTATAGATTCTCCGGTAAAAAATATTATAGAAATTGATGATGTTATCCTTTCTATAGAAGGGGTTAAAGTGGCTAATGATGGCTCAGTTGAAATACGCAAGGGTGAACGCACATCAATGAACTATATTGTTCAGCAAAAATTTATAAATGATGATTTAAAAATTCGTGTGTTAAGAAATGGGAAGGAGATAGACCTTAAAGTTAAGCTGTCTGTGCCCATGAACTCAACAAGGCTTGTTCCATTTGAAAAATATGATACACCCCCTTCATATTTTATTACAGGCGGATTGATTTTTCAGCCCCTTACAAAAAACTATATGCAGGAATGGGGAAACCAGTGGTTTCTTACAGCACCATCCAAGCTCATGAATCTTTATATCAATGGCATACGAACAGAAAATAAAAAAGAGGTAGTTCTTCTCTCCAGAGTCCTTGCTGATGAAATAAATCAGGGTTATCATAACATTTCAAACCTGGTGATAGAAAAAGTTAATGACCATAATATTTCAGAAATGAAAGATCTGGTAAGAGCTTTTGAAGAAAACAAAGGTTTATTCCACATAATTGAGGATGATAGCGGTCAAAAAATAATTTTAAGCAAAGACAAGGTAAACCGTTCAAGTGAAACAATACTAAAAAGATACAGGATATCTGAAGACAGGTCAGCAGATTTAAAATAGAATATCTATCAATAAACCTGCTTTAAATATCCCCTATAGATTAAGGGAAAAACCAGCAATGGAATTGAACACAGGGAGTAAAAATGGATCTGCTTGCAAGTCTTAACGACAATCAGAAAAAGGGAGTACTTCACACTGAAGGGCCTCTGCTTATTTTAGCTGGAGCAGGCTCTGGCAAAACACGGGTAATCACAAACAGAATATCCTACCTGATTAATCATAGAGGAGTAAAGCCTTATCAGATCTTTGCTGTTACATTTACCAACAAGGCTGCTGAGGAAATGAAGAGCAGAGTAATTGATATTGCAGGACCTGAAGGCAACAGCGTATTTGTAAAAACCTTTCATGCTGCTTCTGTTTATATATTAAGACGCTTTGGCGAAAAGATAGGAATACCTTCAAATTTTACAATTTATGATGGGACTGATCAGGAAAATATTATCAAACGAATTTTGACAGAGATGAAGCTTGATCCAAAAAAAGTCAGACCTTCAATGATCTGCTCAAAAATATCAGAGGTTAAAGACAAGCAGGATTATCTTGAAGGGATTGATATTGAAAAACTTATACCTGATTATTTTTCATTTAACTTTAAAGAAATCTTTACAAAGTATCACGAAAAACTTGCTGAAAATAATGCCCTGGACTTTAACGATCTTTTATTAAAAACAGTTGAGCTTTTTAGAAAAGCCCCTGATGCCCTGCTTCAGCTTCAGAGAATTTGGCGCTACTTTATGATTGATGAGTATCAGGATACCAACTACTGCCAGTACCTTATTGCAAAATATCTTGCATCAGAAACAAAGAATATATGCGTTGTGGGCGATGATGACCAGTCTATTTATTCCTGGCGGGGAGCTGATATAAGAAATATTCTCAACTTTGAAAAGGATTATGATAATACCAGAATAATAACCCTTGAAAAGAATTACAGATCTACAGAGAAGATCCTCTCTGCAGCATACGGTGTAATAAGAAATAATACCAGTAGAAAAGAAAAAAATATAAAAGCACACAGGGGAGATGGAGAACCTGTTGTATGGTGCAAAGTTAATAATGAATATGGTGAGGGAGAATTTGTAATAAATACTATTCAATCCCTTAAATACAGCGACCATTTAAAAAACAGCGACTTTTCAATTTTTTACAGAACAAATGCCCAATCCAGGGTTTTTGAAGATCTCCTCCGCAGAGAGGGAATACCATACAAACTCATTGGCGGATTAAAGTTTTACGACAGAAAGGAGATCAAGGATATACTGGCATATATAAAATTTCTTGTTAATCCTGCTGATTCTGTTGCTCTTTTTAGAATAATCAACACCCCTGCCAGAGGTATAGGAAACACAAGTCAGGACAGGATATCTGAGCTTTCAGCAGAACTTGATATATCTGAATGGAAGGTTATTGATGATGAACTCCTTACAGGAAGAGTGCCCAAAAATCTTGTTGAGTTTAAAAAAATTATAAACAGACTTATGAAGGATATGTCAAGGGTGCCAAAGAGTATGGCTTTATCAGAATTTGTTAAACACTTAACAGAAGTTTCCGGATACAGACAAAGCCTCCTTGAAGATAACAGCCTTGAAAGCAAAATGCGTTTAGATAATATTGATGAACTTATAAATGGTATTTACGACTATGAGCTGCATAATCCTGAGGCAACACCTGCCCAGTATATACAGGATATTTCCCTTTTAACATCTGCTGAAAATCCTGAAGGGGAACAGGAAGAAAGGGATAATTCAGTAACACTTATGACAGTTCATAATGCAAAGGGCCTGGAATTCCCTGTTGTATTTTTAACAGGCCTTGAAGAAAATACTTTCCCGCACAAATTTTCCATAGACACAGAAGAAGGAATTGAGGAGGAGAGGCGCCTCTGCTATGTGGGAATAACAAGGGCAATGGACAGAATTTACCTCATAAGTGCTGATGTAAGAAGGAGCTTTGCAGGAGTGGATTACAAAATACACTCCAGATTTATTGATGAGATTCCGCCTGAATATTTGCAGATTCACAATCTGGACTCTGTAAACTATGATAACAGAGGAGCAGTAAAAGCAGGATCATCAATGCAAACATATCAAGGTGTTTCCAGATGGGGAAATAAAGTAAAGAACACTTCGGGTTTTGCATCAAAAAGCACTTATGATGGAGAGATTGAAAGAATTCCCATAGAGGAAGATTTAGGCAGGAATGGCTCAAACTTCATGGTACAGGAAAGGGTTTTGCATCCCAGATTTGGACCAGGCCGCATTGTTAAAATTGAAGGTTCGGGAGATAATATTAAACTTACAATAAGCTTTGGTTTAACAAAAAAAGTCTTTATGGAAAAGTACACGCCCCTTGAAAAAATGAATTAACCATCTTATATTAAAGATAGGAGTTTTTTTGTACGATAATTAAATAAATAGAAAAAATCTGTACCGGCGGTCTGTTATGAAAAAGCTTCTTCTTTTTCTGATTATCCTGATATTAGCAAGCTGTTCCAGAGAGATAAAATCCCCTGAACCTGTTTCCAGCAATATGGACATGCAAAACCTTATAGATATAAAAAATCTCGAAGCCTTTTTTACAAGATCCGACCACGATGCGCAGATGGCAATGCAGGTAATTGAAAAACACAGAATAATACAACATCTCACTCATCTTAAAAAAATGAACTCAGGGGGACGAAAATACTATCTCCTTGAAAAGGACAGCATAACAGAGATGATCCGCTCAGTTACTAAAGGGATTTATCTTGATTATATGTTAATTAACAGACATGGTGAAATAGTATACTCACGAAATAATGACGATCTTTTTGGGCAGGATGTAAACACCGGATATGAGAATACTCCCCTTAAAAGGTGCTTTTCCATGAAAGAAGGTGAAACATATTTTGATGATGTTTCAACAATTACCACAGGATCTTCCATATACTCATTGTTCGTTTCAAAACCGGTTTATATAGATAATAATTTTCATGGGATACTGATTCTTCAGGTTGATATAAAAAAAATTGCAGAGCTCCTTGAAGAGGGAACAGATATAATAAGCAAAGAGGGAATTGTCAGAGTAACTAATGATAATACACCAATACTATCTCATCACACGTCCTTCCCTATAATAGAGGCTCAGGCTAAAACTGAAGGATTTTTCCAGGATGGTACAAGCATAATTTATTTTGAGCCCTTCAGGTTCAGGAATATATCCTGGATCGTACTTACAAAAAGAATATAGGCTTTAATCCTTCACAATCATATCAGCAATTTTATCATGAATTTCGCTGAAGATATCAGGTAAAGCATAGGTGTCATCCATAATTTTTAATATCATATCAGACATTTTCAAAAGTGTTTCATCATTAAAATTTTTAATTCCACTAAGAAAAAGTCCTTTTATCATTCCAGGAGGAAGAACTGCTGAACCTGTTTCATCCAGCTTAATAAACTCCTTTATCCCGCAGCTTCGCAATGAATCCTTGTTAAGATAATCATTAACAATATATGAAAGAACAAACTGGCCAGGCCTGAAATAGGTCATGTCTTCAGCTGTAAGAGTTTCATCCATAATAAGCACAATATCAGTGTTCATAAGAATATTCTGTACAGTAGTAGCCAGACCCTTTTCATTTTCAAAAGACATCATCATTCTTTCACTGCTGTCATAACCAAGAACCTTCATAAATCCTGATTTATTTAAAAGTGATGTAAGGCGCATGGAACTTCTATTCAGTCCGATAATTCCAATAGATGTCTGATCAAGCTTAAGCCTGCTATTTCTGGAAATTTTTTTTATCATAGATAAATAGTAAAGAGGAAGCTCATCATTATTCTTGGAAATAAAGGGAATGGATATACTGTCACCTATGCTGTTTAAAAGGATATCATCTTCATCATCATTCATAAGACGAATACAGGAAAAACCTGATTCAATGGCCATAATAGTCTTTATCATGTCTTCAACAGAATTATATTTTATTATAATTGGAAAACCATTCTTTCCTGTAAATCTGTTTATAATAATAGCATCACGTTCAGAATCCGTGTACTGATGATATACCTCTGTTTCTAAAAAATCTTTTTTTATTTTATAACCGCTTATAAGAGCTATCGCATTAGAGATACCGCAGAAACTTGAAGCCATACCTGCATCTATTTTTTCATGAATAAGTGCACTTCCGCCAAAGAGAGATGTTTGTAAATCATTAAGGTTATCCAGAATATCCTTCCCACAGGAAACAAGGAGCCCTCCTTTTATTTTATCCTCTATAGTGCTTGTTATAGCAATATCCTTAAAGTACTCATTATTTTTTTTAAGATAATCAATAAGACGGGCCAAATCCTTTCTTGTAGAATAGACAATTTCTACAGAATAATCCTCCCATTTTTCATCAGAATCTATCAGGTTTACCATATTGATTGAGCATGTGTGTTTATAAAGACTCTGAATAAACTGAGGAAGAAAATTGCGTTTAATCTTAATGGCTAAAACAGCTATCAATTTCATTCTTTATTCCAAAGGCCCTGATAAGGGCGTTATTTTTATACAAACCTTCATCTTTAGGACTTCCCAAAATAAAAAGCACCCAAAGTTTTACTCTTCTTTTAAACGTGTAAAAATCATACGCCCTGCAGTAGTCTGCAATACTGAGGTAACAGTTACCTCAACTTCTTCGTGCATTTTTCTGCGTCCATTTTCTACAACAACCATTGTGCCATCATCAAGGTAGCCAATTGCCTGGTTTGAATCTTTACCTTCTTTAATGAGCATTACCCGCATTTCCTCTCCAGGAAGAACTATAGGCTTAAGTGCATTTGAAAGCTGATTTATGTTAAGCACCTGTACTCCATGAAATTCAGCTACCTTGTTCAGGTTGAAATCATTTGTTATTACCTTTGCTTTCATAACCTTTGCAAGCTGCACAAGCTTTGCATCAACCTCAGGAATATCTTTAAAATCCATATCCGAGATTTTTACCATAATAGACTGATCCTTCTGCATCTTGTTAAGAATATCCAGTCCTCTTCTACCTCTATTTCTTTTAATAGAATCAGCTGAATCAGCTATCATCTGAAGCTCATGAAGAACAAATGTAGGTATAACAAGAATCCCCTCAAGAAAGGATGTATCACAAATATCCGCTATTCTTCCATCAATAATTACACTTGTATCAAGAATTTTATAGGGAATCTGCACATCTGAATCTTTTACAGTTGAAGAAATTATTTTATCAAGAAATGCAATATCCTCATGATTTATAAGGAAAAAAATCATAACTGCAAAACCTGACAAATGATAAATCAAAGGCTTTATTACACCTAAATGATTGCTTATATAACCAATATTTACAATTGAATTCACAGCTTCAGCAAGTAGATGACCAAGTGTAAGACCAAGAACAAGACCAATTATAGAGGCAAAAATCTGTCTGGACTGAAAGCTGTGAGAAAAATATTCTATAATTATAATAACTCCAAGTGCAAATAAAGCAGCTATAGCACCGGCAAGAATCATTGTCTGTAAAGAAAATGCAGAATAATACAAAATAGTGAACAGAATAGTAGTGAGTATAAAAACTATACGAAAAATAATAATCAGCATATTAATGCTCCTGTAAAAAAATATAATATTTATATTATGACACAATAATAATATAATAGTTTAAAAGTAATTTTCTAAACCTTTTTTGCTTCGGGGCAGTTATTGCATTTTTTTAAAAAAAGGAATAAAACAGTATCTTCAGAAGTTATAAAGTTACTCTTCTTAAACCTCTTCCGGTACAAATGAAGATAAAGCTTCAGAGACAATATTTCCAGCTTCCTCAATATCAATATTTTTTGATAATGAAATTTCATAGGTAATCAGTTGATATGCGTTTTCATATAGCTTCCTTTCCATAATAGATAATTCCTTTTCTGAACCACGTCTAAAAAGATCCCTGGCCACTTCAGATACTTCAAATATTGATCCGCTTTTAACCTTATCCATATTATTCTGATATCTGAGTTTCCAATCCTCTTCAATGGGGTCAGCTTTTTCAGAAAGAATAACCATTACTTTTTTAATGTCTTTTTTAGCTATAATTCCCCGGATGCCTATTTCGTTTGCATTATTCACAGGGATCATGACCTTCATGCCATTATTAATGATGGTTATAAGATAAAATTCTGTTCTTTTTCCAAGAATCACTTTTTTTTCGATTCCCTCAATTTCTCCTACTCCATGCATAGGGTATACTATCTTATCACCAACTTTATACATTCCCTAACTCCCTGAATAATTACTAATAAATATAATATAATAACTGCCATAATAATATTACAATAAATGAAAAGAATTGTCAATACATGATTTACTATTTATTCTGTCAATCCTTCTTTTTCCATATATCTTTCCAGAACAGACTTCATTTCAAAATGGTTCCCATCACAAACCCTTTCAGGACCGCTTAATCTCAACCCCAATCCTGAGGAAATTTTTGTACATGTTGGTCCAGGGGCAAGGCCTGTGTATTGGCATACTGCTTTCCCATAAACACCTTCAGGCTGATGAGCATAAACCGGATCTGCCATGCCATTATAGGCATCTTTCATAAAATTCGCCCAAATAGGCGCTGCCAGACCTGCACCTGACTGGCCCTTACCAAGAGTCATAAAAGATCTGTCATACCCCAGCCATACAACAGCTGCAATATCAGATGTAAAACCACAAAACCATGCGTCAGACCAGTTTTGTGTAGTACCTGTTTTTCCGGCTGCTTTTTGACGAAATCCAACCTGATTCCGTATTACGTACGTAGGAGTTCCACTATCCACAACCCCCATCATAAGCCCTGTCATAATATAGGCAACTGATTCAGGAATCACCTGTATTGTTCCCTCAATCTCTTTTGTGGCAATTATATTACCAACCTCTTCTTCAATATTTTCAAGTTCATTCCCATCCCTGTCTATGACATATCTTATTCCATAGGGAATAACATCCCTTCCTCTGTTTGCATAGATCGCGTATCCGGTTGCTACTTCAAGCGGTGTAAGCTCAGCTGTACCAAGTGCAAGAGCAGGTCCCGGAGTAAACCTTGACTCTTCAGCTTTTGTCATTGCTGAAGCGTATTCAATGGTTTTATCAGGACCAATGAGGTCATATATTCTTACTGAAATTATATTTATTGAGGCAGCCAGGGCTTTTTTAATATTTACCATTCCGGAAAAATCTCCTGCATAGTTCCCTGGAGACCAGGTATCACCACTGGCATCAATATCTACTATGGGAACATCAGGCAAAACCGTTGCAGTAGATATGGCATTGTTATAAATTGCTGCTCCATATACAAAAGGCTTAAAAGCTGAGCCAGGCTGTCTTCTTGCCTGTACTGCCCTGTTAAACTGATTGGAAACCTCAAATTCCGATCCGCCTACCATTGAAGTTATATATCCTGTGGCAGGTTCAATAGCAATAAAAGCTCCTTCCACATTCATGCTCGTTGATATGTTTGTTATCTGTGTTCGAAAGCTTTCAACCACATCATTAACACCACCTGTGTCTGTGAGCAAGGTGACAATATCAAGAGCATCCACAATATTGTCAGCCATACCCTTCTTAAATCTGCTCTCAATATCGTTTTTTATCAACACAGATGGGAGATTGAAAATAAGACGCAGTTCATTGTATGCATCAAAAAGAGTTCTGTCAACAGCGCTTTGATAATAGGCATTCATTCTGGAGGATACCTTATCCTGCTCCATAAGCCCTTCCTTAAGATGCTTTTCCGCAGATCTCTGACGTTTCAAGTTAAGGGTTGTAAAAACTGTAAGCCCCTGCTCATAAAGTACCTCTCTGCCAAAACGGGCTTCAAGGATCTGCCGTATGTAAGATGTAAAATAGGGAGCATTATCTTCAATTTTTGAAAAAACAGTTTTAGTCGGATATTCCACTCGGAGTGATTCAATAAATCCCGGCCAAAATTCCATATACAAAGAATCAGCTTTATCCTTCTGAATAAACCCGGCATTAGCCATACGAGTCAAGGTGTCATAATTTTTATAAAATGCATCCCTGGGAAAACGAAGCGGGGAAAACCCGGCCGGCTTGGAAGGAAGAGCAGCAAGAACCGAACCTTCTATTAAAGAAAGATGGCGTAAATCCTTATCAAAAAAGAATCTTGCTGCTGAAGCTATACCATGACAACCATGACCAAGATAAATCTGATTAAAATACATTTCCAGAATCTCTTCTTTGGAAAATTTTTTCTCAATCTGGAGTGCCAAAACTGCTTCAAGTGCTTTCCGCGCATAAGTCCTTTCACCTTCAGTAAAAAGCCTTTTTGCAAGCTGCTGTGTTATGGTTGACCCGCCCTGAACAATTGTAGGTTTTCCTGCGAGAATGGATGCTTTAACATTCTTTCCTGTAGCCCGTACAATTGCCATTGGGTTTATTCCTATATGACTATAAAAATCCCTGTCCTCTGCTGCAAGAAATGCATTAATAAGGGTTGGGGGCAGATCTTCGTAAGAGACCATATCCCTCTTTTCCTGAAAAAGCTCTGCTATTAGTTCACCATTAACGTCTAAAAGCCGGGTAGGTTCGCTTGGCTGAAACTTTTTTAAATTGTGAATTCCTGAAAAATTTCTAATTTCAGATGTGATAAAACCAAAGATCATTCCCCCTACAATTGAGCCTGTAATCACCAGAACCAGGGCAATTTTTTCCACAAAGAGAATTCTCTTTTTTATTTTTTCATTCATAGTTGTTCTCTGCTATATTTTGAATCTCTGCTAAATTAAAAAAAAGTGGATATTAATCAACTATTATTTTCCAGCTATAGAACAGATTGATTAATCTGACAGTAAAAACATAAAAATTACCATTAAAAAACTTGAAATTCCATTTAAACTTCAAGATATTAAAAATTAAC
Source organism: uncultured Leptospirales bacterium (assembly GCA_964649175.1). Classification (GTDB taxonomy): domain Bacteria; phylum Spirochaetota; class UBA4802; order UBA4802; family UBA5550; genus JBBAGC01. The sequence goes on from CAZYPA010000004.1 coordinate 41,281, forward strand.
AGGAATCAGGGGGCTATATAAATGCAGGATGATTTAAAAAAAATTTATACAGCAGGAATAGAGGCTGTAAGCCCTTTTAAAGCGATTAATTCACATGTTAAAATTCATGAAAATAATCTGAAAATTTTTGACAAAAATAAAGAAATCAAATCATTTAATCTTGAAAAGTTTAACAGAATTTTCGTTGTAGGTGCCGGCAAGGCTACCTCAGCAATGGCAAAAGCAATAGAAAGCATACTGGGAAACACTATCTCCTCAGGGTGCATTTGCGTAAAATATGATCATGTGACTGAACTTAAAAAAATAGAACAGGTAGAGGCTTCACACCCCATACCTGATAATGAAGGCCTTAGAGGCGCTGAAAAAATATACAATATCATAAAAGGTGCTGATGAAAAAGATCTGATCATTTCCCTTATTTCAGGAGGGGGCTCAGCCCTTATGCCTTTACCGCAAAGCTCCATAAAGCTGAAGGATAAGCAAAAAACTACAGATATGCTTATTAAAAGCGGAGCCACAATACATGAAATAAACTCAGTAAGAAAGCATCTTTCCAAACTTAAAGGCGGAAACATGGCCAGAGCAGCCTATCCTGCCTCTGTTATAAATCTCATGATCTCAGATGTTGTAGGTGATGATATGGATGTAATTGCTTCAGGTCCCTTTGTTCCTGACACATCTGACTTTAAATCTGCACTACATGTTTTAAATAAATATGGACTCAGAAAATCAATTCCTCTCCCTGTAGGAATGTATCTTGAAGAGGGTGCAGCAGGGACCCATCCGGAAAATCCAGGACCTGATGATCATATTTTTTCAAATGTAACAAATGTGATAATTGCTTCAAATTTTCTTGCTTTAAAGACAGCTCATGCACAGGCAAAAGCACTTGGATACAACAGTATTATTTTGTCATCTCTAATTGAGGGTGATACTGCTGATACTGCTGATTGGCACTGCCGTATTGCCAGGGAAATTGCTTTAACAAATAATCCCCTGGCCAGGCCTGCATGCATAATAAGCGGCGGTGAAACAACAGTAAAAGTAAAGGGAAATGGTAAAGGTGGACGCAATATGGAGTTTGCAATGCATGCAGCAAAGGGGATTGCCGGGCTTGAGAAAGTGCTTATAGCCTCAATAGGAACAGATGGCAATGACGGACCCACTGATGCAGCAGGTGCATTTTCAACAGGAGATACTCTTAAACGAATTAAGGACATGTCACTTAATATAAATAATTTTATAATTGATAACAACTCCTATGAGCTTTTTAAAGCCCTTGGCGATCTGATTATTACAGGGCCTACCAATACTAATGTCATGGACATGAGAATTATTCTGGCAAAGGACTAAAGCTTAATTATAGTAACACAGTGGATCTTTCTAAAAAAGCTTAAAAGGTAAAGGAAACCTATTATGAGACATAAAGCATAATGTATTTGAGCATTTTTTATATGCACTATATTAATTTCACTAAATTTTAAAAAAGAAGTTGTCGAGAATATAATGATAATTTAATGTTAACATTAAAGGCATTGTATACTATTTTAAGTAAGGAAACTTAAAAACAGCCATTTTTTTTAGGAGATTAATTATGACCAACATTAACAGGAAAAAAAGAAAAATATTTTTATTCTTTATGATTGCTGTTCTATCTTTAAGCCTATCAGCATCATCACAGGAAGTGTCCGAGCTGAATACAGATGGCAGTGATAATATGGATGAAAATTTCAATCAGGCTGAAAAACCTGATGATTCATATCTTGCAAAATTTCATGCCCATGATGTTGCGGACAAGCTGATAAAGAAAAATCTTGACCAGATTTATCTTCTCAATGTAATTGTTACTAACTTTCCTGATAATGGCTGGAAAGAAGATTATGACAAGCTCTATGAAGAATACAAAAGAGCTATTGAACTCTACTACAAAAGAAATGTTATTTTTGCCAGAGTATGGTTTGAAAGAAACCAGAATTCAATATCTGAACTAATGAAGAAAATGTCTGACAAATATAAAGAAGACACTCAGGCTATAATGGATGAATGTCATAAACATGTTGTAAATCTTCATCTTAATCCGGAAACAAGGTCTGATCCCAACAAAAACAAAGAGCTCCTTAATAATCAGTCAAGAATAATGATTGCTTATGGACAGATGGATGATGCGGATAATGCCTATATAGCAAAAAATTACGAGCAGGCACTTTACCATTATAGAGTTGCCAAAAGCTATGGAATAAGAATACTTGAAACAGTTGCATACACAGATGAAGCTGAGAAAAAAGAGGGTGGAATTACTGTAAAAGAAGTTAAAGAAAAATATAAATTTCATAAAGCTGATAACAAAAATCGAATTTATGAAGATGCAAAATCTCCACAAGGTGATGGAGCAGCTAAAAAATAAACAATGAACAATTAGCTGGTATATATTTTGTAAAACAGGATAAAAAAGGGGGAGATAATCCCTCTTTTTTTATAGGCATATCATTTATTATCCTGAATAAATCCTAAAAAGGGGATCTTTTTATGCAGTGCAGATGTATAATTATACTTCTACTTGCTCCTATAATGATTTTTTCAACACCTGTTAAGGTAAACAAAAGTGACTTTCCCATTTATCGGGTTGTAATTGATCCTGGCCATGGTGGTATATCCTTTCCGGATAAAAAAAAACATGGAGACAGGTATGATCTGATTTCAGGGGAATATATTTCCTATTTTGCTGAAGGTGCACAAAGAAAAAATCTTCATGAACATCAGATTGTTTATTCAATAGCTGAAAAAACCATGGCTCTTTTAGAACACTGTTCCCCTGAAGGTGATTTTAATGAATTCCAGAAAATATTAAATAAATACACCAAAGAAAAAACAAAAAGGATCTACATTGAAACTCACCTTTCCAGAGGACCCTCTGTTTCAGAAAAAAAAGCAGCCAAAATGGAAGACCCCAATGCTGAATTCAGACTCTATGACTATCCTGGAGAAGATGGAGAGATTAAACCTGGAAGAATCTCTAAAATAAATGCCTTAAATCCACATCTTGTTGTATGTCTACATCTTGCAGGATCAGCTCCTCCTGATTACCTGGGAATGAACCCTGTTCTTGCTCCTCCATACAAAGTACTTAAAACCGGACTGGAAAATCTGCAAAATGGAGGTCCCAAAAAAATTGATGACCAGGGAATTTTTAAATCATGGTTTAGAGATTCTGTAAAAACTTCTTTTCAAATGGCATACTATAAAGATGTTGCTAACTACTTTACAGGATTTGATCTGAATAAGGATTACACACTCAATAAAGAAAAATTCAGAGGTTATAAATACAATATGGTTACCTGGGATTATGCTGATCAACCTGGGTGGCATAAAACAGCAAAGCTGCATAAAACAGGCACACAGTATTCAAATAATATAAAAACCTTTAAAGAGAAAGGAGCTTACTGGGAAAGAGAAAAATCAGTGTATGAACAATTCAGACGAGGTAAGGATTTTACAGATTTTGGAGGAGATAACAGCCTGTCCTCATATGAAATAATAAGATACATACTATTATCACTTGATAAAAAAGGAATAAGCAGCAAGGATAAAATTCCAGGAAAAGCCTTTATATCAACCTGGTCTATTCCATTAATGGTGAATGCTGTATGTGCATATATTGAACTGGGATATTTAAACAGACCCTGGGACAGGAAAGTGCTGCTTCACATGCAAAATGAAATAGCAGAAGGAGTTGCTCTTGGCATATACTCTCTTTTTGCAGGCATAGAAAATATTGAAGGAAAGTTTCCTCATAATCCATCCGGGAAAAGTCTGGATTTAGAAAAATACAGGATTAGTCCTGAAAAAACCTATTTTGATATGGCTGTTGATATAAAATGAAAAAAATAATACTTATTGCAATATTTTTAACTCCTTTGTTTCTATCAGCAAATCCAGTGCTCTTTAATAACTATTTTATCAATGCGTCAAATATTGCCAGGGTATCAACAGTCAATATAATTGTTTATAAATCTGCCATACAAAATAATAAAGAGATACTTGTTCAAACCTCCTATGGAACCGGCACAATAATTTCTGAAAATGGATATATTGTAACAAACTACCATGTTGTCAAAAAAGGAGATTTTTTCAAGGTAATAAGCAGCAGTGGAAAAATTTACGAAACAAGCAAATTTACCAATGGGAACTTTTACATTTCTGATTTAAAAACTGATCTGGCAATTATTAAAATAACCAGGAACTCCGGAGAAAACCTGATTCCAGTAAGGTTTGCAAATTCCAACAATCTCATAGAAGGTGAATGGGTAATTGCTGTGGGCAACCCCTATGGGTTAAAGCAATCTATAACTACAGGGATTGTTTCTTCAAAAGGCAGAGACAATATTGGTTTTACAGATATAGAAGACTTTATCCAAACAGATGTGTCCATTAATCCAGGCAATTCCGGCGGCCCCCTTGTTAATCTATATGGAGATCTGGTTGGAATAAATACTGCTATACGGACTGATTCCGGTGGCTTTCAAGGCATCAGCTTTGCCATTCCCTCTAACATTGTTAAACAGGTATGCTCAGATCTTATTACTATCGGCAGAGTAAGAAGGGGATGGATAGGTTTTATTGCAAAAGAACAATCCCTGACAGGAAGAGAAAGTGGAGTTATAGAAATAATTTCTGTAATTAAAAATTCTCCTGCAGATCTGGCAGGATTAAAACAGGGAGATGTGATATATGAGATCGATGGTGAAAAGGTAAATACAACCGGATCTCTTGTAAAAATCGTTGGCAATAAAAAAGTTGGGTCAAGAGTCCACCTTGTTATTTCCAGAGCAGGTAAAATAAGAGATATTAATATTATTCTGCGGGAAAAAGAAGAGCACGCCAGAATTCAAAAGGAGCTGGCTCTTTTCTTCAGATTATATGGGATTGAGCTTGATGAAGATGCATTATCAGGATCAATTGTAATTTCCTATATTTCACCTATTCAACCTGGCAGCGATCTTTTACGTGGAGATAGTATTATTTCCATAAATGAAAGAACAATTAATTCTTTGGAAGATTTTATTGACAAATTCAGGGAATCAGGGAGACGTATGGAAGTTCTTGATATTTCCAGAAATTCAGTTACTCACAGGATCTATTTTAATAATGAAAATAAAAGGTATGATTAAAACTCATTTATTATCAATAAAGATTTTGTTTTTATTGATTATTATTTCAACTTCCCCTCTATTTTCAATTGAAAGCATTGTTTTTGACAATACGTTTTTTAAGTCTTTTTCCTCAAAGAGTTCCATTCAAAGAGACATTTATATTAATGAGCTTTCAGGAAAAATAATTATAGGCAGAGGTACAATTTTAACAGTACTTGAAAGAGAAAATTATAAAAAAAACTACAGAATTGAAGTACTTGCAAGTGAAGCATCAGGCAACAGGCTTAAATTTTTATATTATGTTTATTTTGATGATAAAAACATAATTGATTTACTTAGCGAAGATGCGAGTTTCGAATTTAAAGGACAGCTTATGGGTATAACTTCTGTAAATACACATAGGAGCGAATTTATACTCGACATTGTTCTTATGGATGGTTCCACAATAATCGATTAATACTGGAGATTAAAAATGAAGGATCTTAAAAATTCATATAAGACCGTTATGGACGACCATTTCCCTGATGAAATGACAATATCTTTTGGTGAACAAAAACTTTTTTATAAAAAAAGGCTCTGGAAAATTGAAGAAAACGGGATATATATTGAAAAAGGTCTTCGCTATGGAGAAAACCCGGGCCAGGAAGCAGCAATGTATGAACTTATAAATGGGAATATAGTTTTAGGCGGATGTAAATTTATAGAACCAGGAAACTCCCTTGTAAGCGGCATAGATGAGCAGATGATGATTCAGCCTGGAAAACATCCCGGAAAAACAAATCTCACTGATATTGATAATTCCTTAAATGTACTAAAATTCCTTATGAATAACCCGGCTGCTGTTATTGTTAAACACAATAATCCCTGTGGTGTTGCCTATGGGGACTCAATTGCTGATGCTTTTAATAAAGCTTTCAGAGCAGACAGGATAGCTGCATTTGGAGGATGTGTTGCACTTAACAGAAAATGTGACAAGGAAACAGCTGAACTTATTGCAGATCAATACATGGAAGTGGTTGTTGCACCTGAATACGATGGAGCTGCTATTGATATTTTAAAGAAAAGAAAAAATTTACGAATAATAGAAATTCCCCGCATAGACAGGCTTTCAGAAATGAAAGAATCAGTTTTCCCGGAATTCAAATCTCTCATAGATGGCGGTATTATTGTTCAACAGTCCCCTGTTACAAGAATTAAAACAGCAGCTGATTTTTTTCCTGCAGCATGTGAATATAAAGGTGAAAATTTTAAAATCATCAGAAAACCAAGCGAAAGAGAATTACAGGATATGCTTTTTGGCTGGTTTGTGGAACAGGGTGTTACTTCAAACTCGGTTCTTTATGTTAAAGATGGAATTACTGTTGGTATAGGCACAGGTGAACAGGACAGGGTTGGTGTTGCTGAAATAGCAATATTTAAAGCTTACACAAAGTATGCAGATCTGCTTTGCTTTGATAAACATGGAATCTCGTTTAAAGAACTGGAACAGGAAGTAAAAAAAGGCAACATGAAGGAATCCCTTCTTATTGAAATTGACGAAGAAACAGATGATGCAAAAGGCGGCTTAATAGGTGCAGTTGCAATTTCAGATGCTTTTTTCCCTTTTAGAGATGGAGTTGATGTAATTATTGAACATGGCATAAGCGGCATACTACAGCCTGGCGGCTCAATAAGGGATTTTGAATCAATCAATGCATGTAATGAATCTGACCCCAAGGTGACAATGATGTTTACAGGTGAAAGAGCCTTCAAACACTAAATAAAAAGCCCCTTTTCAGGGGCTTTTTATTTTATCTTTTTTTTCGACTCTTTTCGTATTCTTTCATATAATCATCAATAAGGCTTGTTGTAGCTCTGGATTCTGATGCTTTGCTTTCACTTTCCTTTACAGGTTTTAATCTGCCTGAAAGAAAACCAGCTATTGCAGTAAAAGGCTTGGTGATTATATCTTTTACAGCTTTAAAAAAATCTGCAATAAACTCAAGTACTGATTTAGTAATATTTCTCTTGGAACCACCCCCTGTTGGCTTAAGAGCGGGCAATGTTTTTTGAGCTGTTTCAACTGTTTTAGAAGCAACATTATCAACTGTATCAGTAAATGTTTTGACTGAACCAGTTGCTTTTTGACTGACCCTGTACATTGCAGGTATAGGATTTGGAGATGATGAAATAGAAACAACAGGAATCTTGGATTTCTTTGGCTGTTTCTGACGTCCGAAAAATGCACCAGGAGGGGCTGTTTCTGAACCAGAGTCAATGAGAAAAAGAAAAAAATAATAAATATACATAAAAATATTATAAAAAATAAGGAAAAAAGCAACCCATATATCCAGAAAAGCCCAAAAAACCTCTATCATTAGTTTGCCAAAATCTACTATTTTAAAAAAGAAATTAAAAACATTATCAATTGCTGCATTAGAAAACTGTTTAACCATTGAGTACTTCATATTTAACTCCGCTGATTTTCTTTATTCCAAACTTGTATAACTTTATTTTTTCTGTCAATATAATCAGCATTAATAAACCTTTTTTATCAGGGAGAAAATATTATCATCCCTTAAAAACATAAACGGAAAATAATAAGGATTTTTATCTCTTCTTGGGATTTACTTTAAAAAAATTCTTATATTGAAGCTCTTCATTCTCATCAAAAATAAGAATTATTATTTCATTAAAAAACTTATATTTTTTAATATCTCTGAAAGGATGATAAGAGCGAAAAATAATTCTTTCATCAAGCTTATAGGGCTCACCAGTACCTGGATTAACTCCTGCTTTTATATTTTTAGGATATTTCAGATACTCAGTTTTTTCATCTCCCTTTTCATCCTTGTAGGTATATTCAAAATTTTTAATATCTTCAGGAAAAGGTGTAATAACTTTAATTACGTCCCTGTCCTCCAGAGAAGGTCTTTGAAAGCTGGATGTTGTAAAAAAATGACTTTCATATGTTGCAATAACAAAAATATAAAGGGACATGGGATCATCAGTAAGATTATTAATTGCAAATTCAACCTCAAGTATCTCTTCACTTGCCCCTGGTACAATTCTATTAAAACTCATTTCTGCAACATTAAACCTGTTTGTATCAACTGAAAGAACAGGCATTTTGAGGGAATCTCTTTTTATTTCTTCCAGATCATGGGCAAAAATAAAAGCAGGCATAAGCATAAACAAAAATATAATAATTCGCTTCATTTTCATTTCCTTTGAACGTGAAGTATTTATTTAATTTTCGACAAACAGAATGTTTTTTTAAAGAACTATTCTTTCAATCCCATCTTTTTTAACTACATCTGCAA
>CAZYPA010000005.1:0-48423 GCA_964649175.1 uncultured Leptospirales bacterium
CAATACCTGCCTTTTCAACATAGCTGTCATCCTTTGCCTTTGTCAGGATTTTTAAAAGTTTTGCAGGGAACCTCATGCCAAGGGCAAGTTCTGCCATGCGGTGCATCCCCTTTATTGATGAAACCGGCATAATCCCTGCAATAATTGGAATTTTTATTCCTGAAATTCCGCATCTTTCCCTGAAATCGTAAAAATCATCGTTGTTAAAGAAAAACTGGGTGCAAATGTAATCAGCACCCTGATCAACCTTTCTTTTTAAATTATCCATTTCTATAAGCCTGTTAGGAGTTTCAGGATGACCTTCGGGAAAACCAGCAATGCCAATTCCCATTTCAGGGAAGTGTTTTTTTATAAATCCAACAAGCTCATCAGCGTGTTCAAACCCGCCTTCCTGTTTAATAAATTTGTTTGTTCCTGCAGGGGGGTCGCCTCGTAAAGCCATAATATTTTTAATATTGTTTTCCCTGTATCTGGAAAGAATATCACAAATTTCATCTTTTTCAGCCCCCACGCATGTAAGGTGAGAAATAACAGGAATATTAGCCTCATTTTGAATTTTAACTACAAGGTTATGTGTAAGATCCCTTGTTGAGCCACCAGCCCCATAGGTAACACTCACATAGGCAGGATTAAGGGGGGTGAGCTCTGAAATAGTTTTAAAAAGCACTGCTGATGCCGCTTCGGTTTTTGGCGGAAAAAACTCAAAGCTGAAGGCAATTTTATTATTATCTAAAATATTTTTTATATGCATATGGTCCTCACTAATTTTAATAATCAGGGGGTTTATTAAAAAAAGTGTCAATGAAATATTAATAATTAAAGCAGACTTTACAGCCTTTATGCTCACTGTATCAATGTTTCCTCTCCCGTTATAATAAAAGTTGACACTCTTAAGATCTAATGATAGAGTAAATTACCGGTCAGCAGAATATATTTGTATAATCCTATATTCAGAGAGAGAAGAATGAATGCAACCCTTGATCAGCTTAAAGAGCGGATAGAATTTTTTAGAAAGAACATAAAAGACTATAAAAGCGGAAAATATGATGAATACAAAACCCGCGCCGATTTTATAGATGTATTTTTCTCCTCTCTTGACTGGGATATGTACAATGAGCAGAAAATAATTGAACAGTTTCGTGAGGTGGTGCGCGAAGACAAAATTGTAATAGATGGAAGTCGCAAAGCTCCAGACTATTCATTCCGAATAGGCCCTCATATAGTATTTTATGTAGAGGCCAAAAAGCCTTCAATTGATATAAAAAACGATCCTGCCCCTGCGCTTCAGCTCCGCAGGTATGCCCATACCAGGGGCCTTGCCCTTTCCATACTCACCGACTTTGAAGAGATTGCAGTTTATGACACACGAATAAAGCCGGATAAAAAGGATAGTGCCCACACAGCCAGGCTGTTTTACTGCACCTATGATGAACTTTTTTCGCCCTGCAAAATACAGGGTTACAGCAGCAACTACGAATTTTTGTTTAATACATTCGGCAAACAGGCGGTATTGAGCGGCAGCTTTAATAGATATGTTGAGGCGAATAAAAAGGGTACAGCCTCTGTTGACAGGGGATTTCTTGATCTCCTTAACAGGTGGCGTGAAAAGCTTGCAGAAAGCATTGCACTTAAAAATGAGGATATTGATGAGTATAATCTTAACATAGTTGTGCAGAAGCTTATTGATCGTCTCATATTTCTGCGCATAGCAGAAGACAGGCTTATAGAAAAACCTAATCTCCTCTTGGAACTGACTGGTGAAAAGGATATATATACAAGGCTGTGCAATATATTTGTAGCTGCTGACTTGAAATACAACTCCAGCCTCTTTTTGTCCGAAGACTGGATGATGGCTCTTAATGTTGAAGATAAAACCCTTAAAGAAATTATTGATGAAATGTATCCCCCCCAGTGTCCCTATGAATTTTCTGTTTTACCCATTGAAATTTTAGGTCACGCATACGAGCAGTTTCTGGGAAAAACCATAAGGTTTTTCCGTAAAACAAAGTTCGGTCATTCTGTTGAAATTGAAGAAAAGCCCGAGGTTCGCAAGGCTGGCGGAGTTTACTACACCCCTGATTATATTGTGGATTATATTGTTGAAAATACGGTTGGTGTAAAGCTTAACGGTGTCGATAAACTTGGCTCTCCTACCCCCAAAGGGGGCAAGGCAGATAAAGGAGCAAAGCCCTTAACTCCTGAAGAGGTGAGTGAAATTAAAATTCTCGACCCTGCATGCGGTTCCGGCTCCTTTCTTATTGGCGCCTATAACTATCTTCTCCGCTACCACCTTGAGTATTATTTAAAAAATAAAACACGGAGAGAAAAGGCTCTTTCAGCTGGCATAATATATGAGTCAGGAAACAACAGCTTTAAACTTTCCACAAAGGTTAAGTCGCAGATTCTTGTTAATAATATTTTTGGGGTGGATATTGACCAGCAGGCTGTTGAGGTAACAAAGCTTTCTCTTTTACTTAAAGTACTGGAGGATGAAAATCTTGAGTATAAGGATCAGCTCTTTAAAACAGAGCAGATGCATCTGCTTCCTGATTTATCCTGTAATATTAAATGTGGCAATTCCCTTATCGGGAGCGATTATTATGAGGATAAAAATCTTACCATGTTTGGTACAGAGGAGATGCGTAAGGTTAATGTCTTTGACTGGGAGAAGGAATTTATGACCTCACCCCCGGCCCCTCTCCGCACGGAGAGGGGAGATAGTGAATGGGGATTTGATTGTGTTATCGGGAATCCGCCGTATATTTATGTTAGAGAATTGATTAGTGATGATAACAAAAGCTATTTTTCAAAAGTATATGAATCATATGAATATCAATCTGATATGTATTTATTATTTATTGAAAAATCAATGAAACTAATAAACAAAAATGGATTTATTGGTTTGATAATACCTAATTCTTGGTTGGGAAATATTAATACAACAAAGATACGAAAGATGGTGTTATCGAATTATTCAATAAAAAGTATTGTATATTGTCCAAAAGAAACATTTGGTGTAAATGTAGAAACTGTAATCTTGATTTTAGATAAATATATCGAAGAGAATATAATTAATGTCAGTGAATATGATTCAAAAACAGTGTTAAATACAATTGGTGTTTGTAAGCAAAGTGAATTTGATAAAACTGGAAAGAATAGATTAAATCTAAGACATTATAAATCTAATAGCATATTATCAAAAATTGAAAAAAATTCTTTTTTATTAGAAACATTTTTCGATATTACGAGAGGTGTTAACGCTTATGACAAATATCGTGGCCAAAGTGAAAAAATAATCAAAGAGCGGGCTTACCATGCATCTTCTAAACTCGATAATTCTTTTTCACCTGAATTAAAAGGAAAACATGTAGGCAGGTATTACTATTCATGGAATGGAGATACCTGGATAAAATATGGTAATTGGTTAGCAGCTCCAAGAGAACCTAAATTTTTCACAGGGAAAAGAATTATTTTAAGACAAATTCCTAGTGAACGACTCTTATCAACGCTAATCGATGAAGATTTTATCATTGATCAAACTGTATTTATAGCAAAACCTAATTCTAATTGTTTATATAATTTAAGATTTATCTTGGGTATATTGAATTCTGCATTGATGTCATTTTATTTTAAAACTAAGAATGATGAAACTGATAGTATATTCCCAAAGGTTAAGATTGAAAATTTTAAACAATTCCCGATCGCACAGACTTACAATTCAGATGCAAAATATAATCAAATGATTCAAATCGTCGAGTCAATGCTCGAATCACAAAAACAGCTCCAAGCAGCAAAATCCGACAGTGATAAAAAGTTGATCCAGCAGAAAATTGATGCTATTGATAAACAGATCGATCGTCTGGTATATGAACTCTACGGCCTTACCGAGGATGAGATTAGGATTGTGGAGGGGGCTGGGTGACAATGGACTCCAGTTTAATAGAAAAATATGGTATTACAGCATTTGAAAGTTTTTTATCTGGTAGTGAATTATTTGCTCCCAAAATCAGTAGTGATGATAAGTATCCTTCCTGGGATGGTGAAATAATTCTTTATAAAACTCCTAAACATAGCAAAAACAATATTGAAGGAAGGATTCCTGTACAGGTAAAGTCTGCAAAGCGTAAAATAAATAAAAAAGAAAAATTTTATATCGAAGTCAGTGATTTGAATAATTATCTAAAAGAAGGTGGTATAATTTTAATTAGACCTGTTTTTCGTAGTTCAGCTGATTATACTATTTTTATTAAATCATTGCCTCCTCTTGCTATAACAAAGCTTTTAGAAAATAATAACAAAAGAAGAAAAATATCTGTCACTTTGGAACGTATTGATAATATTAAAGCTTTTGAAGAACGGTGTTTATTTTTTTTGAAAAGTCGTCAGAAACAGTATAATATTGATAGTTATATTGATATAGAATCTCTGATTGCTGGAGCAAAGAATCAAACTGGTCTGATTATTGACGCAATACGTGATATGCCCATTAGAGATTCAATCTTGTCAGATCATTGTTTTTTTTATCAACAAGTTGATAATTTTTGCATTCCAGTTAAAATTCAAATAGACAGGGTTGGTTTTAATAAACCAGTCAAGGTATGGGTTGGGAATGAAATTTTTTTTCATGAAGTTATTAATTCTAAAGATGTTGATGGTAATAAATTCATTGAATTTAATTCTGTAATTGGTCTTAAATTTTCAGATAATCAAACTATGGAGTTTGTGACCAAATTTAACGAAGATAGTCTTTATAAAGACTGCCTTCAGGCATTCCGGTTTATCTCTTCATTGAATACATTCCGGGCGTTTAAAATTGATTCAATTCTGATAGAAAGTGTATCTATTGAAATTGAAGATGGTTTCCATGAAGAATATAAATTTTTTGAAGATCTGTATGAATTGTTTTCAAAATTCAGAATAAATTATAATTCATTAACAATTAATGAAATACATGTTAAACAAGAATTCCTGATAAAACTGATTATTTCTTTTGTAAAAAATAATCGTATAATATTGCACAATCAGCCGGAACATATGATACAATCCTTAAGTCTTTATAATCATCATCGGATTATATATTTAAGAAAAGAAAAAGAATCCCTATACCGTGGATATGATTTTTTTTCTAATGATTCATTACCCCCGGATTTTTTATTAAAAACTCATCTTGAAAATACATTTTTTCCCTGCAGCAGGTTTTTGGCTTTAAATACCACCCATCTGATAAAATCAATTGATGGATATTTTAATGAAGTCCTTCATGATTTACTTAGCCATTACAGCTCTGAAGTTTTTTCGAGCTATCAGTTATTTATGCTTAATTGCATTAGTGCTTTTGACCAGACGGATAATGTAGAATTTTTAAAAATTGCAGATAAAATTAACGAATTAATCATAAATGACGTAAATGATATGGATATATACACTATCAATAAACTCCAGATTATTAAGAGACAACGATTGTTGAATAAGGATGAGAAGAGAAAGCTTTTAGAAATTGAACAAAAAAATCCAGATGACGTTAACAAAATATGCTGTATAAATATTTTGTTAGGATATAATGAAAAATTTGAAGTTTATTATGATAAATTTACAGATAAGGGAAAAGATGAATTTCAGGCTTGGCCGATTTGGAATTTATATCAACATGACTTGTTTTAAATATAGATAATATAAAATATATGGTGATTAATATTGTTTCATATATAATTGGTAATACATACTTCAAAGCCCTTGACCTGCGGAGATTAGCCGCAGGATGTGGCTATGTCGAGCGAGGACAGGATGTTCGAATTACGCTCGACTGTGGCACGCCGGTAGCCGGGGTGAGGTTTGAACAATAAGATAGCTAAAAATTGCTGATATTTTCAGTACAGATACTATGAAGATCATTGAGGTGTCTATATGAAAGAAAAACTTTTAAAACTCGATAAAGAGAAACTGGCTGATGCGTTTTTTAAAATATTCGTTGTGGGGAGTGATATTGTGCGGGGGAATATTGAAATTTTGACAGAAAATATTGAAAAAAGATCACAGCAGTACTGATAATTTCGATTATCCATGGTTTTCCGTAATGGTTGATATGGGGGAGGTTGGCATTGTATTGAAAGACCCCTTCTCATATGAAGGATCTAAAGGTAAAGTCGCACAAGAGGTAAAATGAATACAATAGAAAATCTTTTAGTTAAAATAGACGATCTGCTCAAACAGATAAACAGTCTTCCTCCGCTTAGCAGAGAAACTGTTTTATCTTTAAAAGAATATTACAGGATCGGACTTACATGGTCAAGCAATGCCATGGAGGGTAACACCCTTACCGAATCTGAAACAAAGGTTGTTCTTGAAGAGGGCATTACAGTCGGAGGTAAACCTCTTAGGGATCATCTTGAAGCTCTGGGGCACGCCGGGGCTTTTGAACATATGCTTGGTCTTGTGAATAAAAGCAGTCTATCAGAAGAGGATATTCTTGCGCTTCACCGGCTGTTTTACATAAAAATTGATGAAGCAAATGCCGGGGTGTACCGTAAAAGTCAGGTATTTATTTCAGGCTCCCGCTATCCTGTCCCCTGCCCTGACAAAGTTCCTCATCTTATGAAAGATATGATTAAAAAAATATCATCATACATAAGCAGTGAACACCCGGTAATTACGGCAGCTAAGGCACATCTCGATTTTGTGTTTATTCATCCCTTTATTGACGGGAACGGCAGGGTGGCGCGCTTGCTGATGAATTTAATCCTTCTTCAGCATGGATATAATATTACGTTGATTTCACCGGCAGTGAGAGCAGAGTATATATCATCAATTGAAGCGGCTCATGAAAATAGTGAGTCATTTATAAAGTTAATATGCAGGTCTGTGTACGAAACTCAGAAAGATTATTTAAGGATGCTTAATTCATGACAGATATTCCATCATTCAAACTGGAATATCTGCCGCAAAGCATTTTGCTGTCGCGAGTGAGAGTATCAAGCCTTTGAAAAGAGAATATTATTTAATCTCTTTTATCATCAGTAAAAGCCCCGGAATATCATCCTGGACAGTTTTCCATACAATATCCGGCTTTATATTAAAATAACCATGAGCAATAACATTTCTCATCCCTGTTATTCCGCGCCAGTCAATCACTGGATATTTTTCCTGAATATCATCCGGAATTTTATTTGCGGCCTCTCCAATAACGAAAAGATTGAGTAAAACAGATTCGTATGTTTTTGAGTCTTTAATAAATTGGCTATAACTGTAATTCTTTGTGTAGGCCAGAATCTTTTCTATGGATTCAATAATATCATCGATGTACAGCTTATAATCCCTCAATCCACTCAACCTGATCAATAATCTTTTTCTGAATTCCGGGTTTAATTCCGTCAACTGTTACAAGATCAACTTTATGATTGAGGCAGCTGGTTAGTGAATCAGAGAGATGCACATACTGGAAGAGAGAAATAGTTTCAGAAAAATCCACCAGCAGGTCAATGTCGCTATTCTCGGAGGGATTGCCATTGATGTGGGAACCGAATAAGCCTATACGGCTCACATGGTACTCTTTCAAAAGATGTGAGTTCTCCTGAATCTTTTGCTTTATTTCATTTTTTGTTAACATATAGATAATATACAGCGCATTGAATATTTAGTCAATATTATTTAATTCTCCCTCTTAGTAAAACTTCACCTCTTTTCCGCTCATAAAAAGTCTGGTAATTGCACTTTCCCCCTTTTTGGTTACTGATACTTCAACAGTAACATTTTCCATGTCCTTTTCAATAACCAGGCCCTCACCCTGGGGAACAAAATATGACTCCACACCGTAGGATATATTTATTCTCTTCAAGGAGTCTTTAACTCTCCCTTTAATTACTGTGGAATAGTTTTTGTTTAAATCATCAATATTTTTGGAAAGAGCCACAGTCTGGTAAATTCCGGATTCCTGATTTTTTTCAAGTCCCACAAAAACATAGTCGTGCCGGTTAAAATTGTTCTCTCCATAAACATTAACAGTATCAGGGTCTATGGATGAAATTGTATAATCAAGAATAACATAATCTCCACTAAAAAGGCTTCTTGGATCAACCGGTATGCATTTAAGAATTACCCTATCTCCGGTTTTAATTATGTTTTCCTGTTTAGCAATCATAAATATCAGCACCATTATCTGGGCTGCAACAAGAAGAGGGAGAAGTATTTTCTGGTATTTTTTCATCCTATTTATCCTCCCCTGATTGCAGGTGTTTTTTATCTGTGTTCATAATGGAAATAAGCTGTCTTCTTTTTTTCTCCAGAACATAGCCGCCTGCCAGGCCAATAATTCCTGTGATAATAAAAAGGAGCGACCCTGAAAGCATGTCCCAAAAAAGATCAAAATATCTGGTGCCAATATGAATAACAAATGCAGCAATTGAAAAATTCAGTAGAGCCCTGGACTGAATCGTAGTGCTGTACCATATACCTGCACCTGTTGCTAAAAGAAGCAGCAGATTAAATATGACAGAGTAAACTATCCATGGAATTGCGGGATCTGATATAAAAAGGGTAATTCCTGAAAAAATAAAAATAGCCATTGACAGATAAATAATCAGCCGCTTTTTCTTTATTGCAGAAAGAAGAAATGAATATAGCAGCACAGCAAATCCTGCAAATAAAATAATCATTATGATCACAGTTGAATCTGTGTCAAAGACTGAAGCCTGCATTGTTTTTTTGAATGAAGCAGCGTAAAGGGTAAGCCATACCAGTATGGAACAAATAATATCAAGCGGGGCAGATGGATAGCCTTTACCTTCTTTAGCAGTAAGATGTTTTACTGTTCTGTTAATTAAAAAGAATACAATTACAAAAAGGATAAATCCTGTAAGGTATATTACTTTGTACTTCTGATCAATAGAGGAGTAAATAATAAATCCAAACCATTTAACCATAAGGATTAAAACAATGAAAATGAAGGAAAATTTTTTTTCAAATCCCCAGTCGCCTTTTAAAGTATAGGACAAATAAAGAAGAGTACCTGAAAGAATTATGAGCGCTGAGTGCATTGAAATCATACGCACTGTAGTTATAGAGGGCGGGAGAAAAAAGAAAAGCACTGCAAAAAAATAAAAGGGGATGTAAAATTTTACAGGTTCCTGCATCTGCCTTAAAAAAGCTATACCTGCACCAGTAATAATAAGTATAATAAAGTATTCCCATGACTGGATTAAAGTGTCACTAGAAAATAAAACCGGAGCAGTAGTATTTTTAAGTACATAGGGCCAGGAAAGCCCCAGCATAGGGAGCATAAATGCAAACCACCCTGCTGCTGATAAAACATAACCAGCATTTTTGAGTGTGTCATTGAATCTCAATATCCGGCCCAGTATTATGTGAAGAGTTCCCATAGCAAAAAAGGCTAAAAGAAAAGCAACAGAGTCTTTTTCAAAATTTTCTGATTTTATTATCCAGTATGTGTTAACCTGAAAATAATAGCACACCCAGAGCAGGGCAGTTATTAAAATACCGGTTTTGTCTCTGTTTATATAAAAAAGTGATCCAATAACAATAATAGGTATAATATAAAAATATGCCGGGTTGCTGTATTCAAAAACCTCCCAGGTATTCCATATAAAAAATAGGATAGATGCCATGTAGAGTCCTGCTTTTTCTTTCATAAGTATGGCAACAGCAAGAGTTCCAATTGCCCAGATCATAATACCATTTGTGGGATGTGAGCTTATGTGATATATTTGTGCAACAAGCATAATCCCTATGCCAAAAGTAACCATGCCAAGGTTTATAAAAATTTTCCCTGCAAAATTTTTACCTTTATATTTAAAATACCATGCAGCGCTGTATGTTGAAATTATAAGTAAAAACACCTGCGCCAGCTTTAAAGATGGGGGCATTTTGCGCCAGTTGGAAGCATAGAAGATTATAAGACCCATAGCAATGCAAATAGCAGCAAGGGCTGTTATTACATAGGGGAGGTGAATTTCTTTTTTTCTTTTTAAAGGTGATGAATTTAATGATTCGGGGGAGAAATAGCGGGAGAGAATTTTTTTCTTCTGTTCTTCAGTTATAATTCCTTCAGCAGTCCAGGATAATATTTCTCTGGCAAGCCTGTGTGCAAAAGCATTAATTCTTATCATGGTTTTTCTCCATCAGAGCAGATAGTAGTTTATTCTGCTGAAGGTGCAAATGTTTTACGAAATCAGGAAATAAAATTTAGTTTTTTTTAGTCTTATTTATTCAGCTTTTTTGCTTTCCTGAGGGTCCGACTGGAATATTACTTTATCTTTTCCAGATCCTTGATAAGCATGTTTATTTCATCATCTGTCAGGTTGTATTCTGTTTTACCGCCGCCTGGGTGTTTCATGGTAAGGAAAGCACCGGTGCTGTTCTTTTGAATTTCCCATTGTTTACCTGTTTGGAGCCGGGCATCAGGGCCTAACATAATGTCAGGATCAAATTGGGCAATCTGAATAAGAACTCCAAAGGCGTTTTTAGGATGAATAAATAATTCTTTCCATCCCCCTCCCGGATATTCAGCATATCCAAAATAGGGGATGTTCTCTTTTTCAAGAAGTGCTTTTGTTTCCCTGATGTCTGGTGTTTCCAGTGTTATGTGATGAACACCGCATTGACGGTCTTTTAAAAAACCGTCAAGAAAGCTTTTCTCACCCTTTGGGTTTATTATTTCAATTCTTGTAAGGTCTCCCAGGGACAGTATTTTCCAGCTAAAACCAAGAGTCGCATCATCTGCTCCTACGCCTGGTATTGCCCCTAAAATCCGCACAAAAAAATCTTTTGCCTTTTCAGGGTCCTGTACAGCAATAGAGATATGGTCGATTCTGGAAATATTGCCCATGGTTTTGCCTCTTATCCTTTTTGGGAGATTCTTCTGAAAACAGATCTCCCTGAAAAAAATAAAATTGTTATTATGAAAATTAATATAGCAAAGGCTCCCCATGTAACAGCTGTTCCATTGGAAAGGAGTTTTACAGGATTAAGACTTGACTCAATAACAATACGCCCTTCCGGGTTCCTGTATTTTTCAGGGATGCCAGGAATGCCATCACCTTTAGTGTCTTTAAAGCTGCGCAGATAATCCATTATAGCAACCCATTCCTTCATCTCCTGCACTCCAGGTTTTGATCTATCAGCATCAACCCTGTATTCAGGAAGACTTGCTATTGGCTCTCCATTTTTATCTTTAGGTATTATCTCAAGAATATTGTAGGTAAATGATCCAATGAGCTTTAAAAATGCAGCTTCGTAAATATCTGCAGCAACCCTATAAAGCTCTTTGTTTGACTTTGAATAGTCCAGAGGAACGTATTCACCATCATCTGTTTCAATTTCTATTTTAGTAACCCGATCAAAAAGTACACGCCTGGGATTATATGTAAATTTTATCCCGGAAATTTGTAAGAAAAAAGTACTCCCTTTCATGGGATAAATACTTGTGGTAATTTCCAAAGCCCTCTTAATTTCATAGGCATGAACATAACATGTAGTCAGGGGATATCCCATTGTATTATCAACCCCTATTCCAAGAGGGAGAGTTCGGAAAAGGTCCGCAACAGTAATATTCCCTGTATGCCCTGCAATAAGGCTATCCCTTATTACACCATTTGCTTTAATGCTTATTCGTGTTTTAGTAATTGGTTCTTCAGGGTTATAGTCAAAGCGATTAACCTGCCAGCGGATGGCATCAGCAAGAAAATTCCCTATTGTGGCTTCTGCATTAATTTTGATAAGGTCAAAATCGGTTTTCCCAATAACCTGGTGATATTTCAGATTATGCTCTTTGAGTATTTTGCTGTTTATTTTTTCAATAAAAGAATTGATCATGGATTTAATAAACGGGTCGTCAGGGATAGATGAATCAGTTTTGATTAGGCTGTAATTTTTAAGAGATGTTTTCCCATTGTCAAAGGTTATATCAAGAATGCCGACATTTTTCCCATAGGAACCTGTTTGTACAATTATTGTGTTTCCAGTAATTATAGGTTCATTGAGTACAGTATGGGTGTGGCCGCTGATAATAACATTAATCTCCGGGACCTGCCTTGCAAGCTCTTCATCTTCAGATAAACTTTTCTTTGAAAGTCCGCTGTGGGAAAGGCAAACAACTATATCCACCTTCTCATCTTCTTTTAATATTTGTACCATCTCTTTTGAAATTTCAATGGGATGTTTGAATTTCAAAGGGGAAGCAAATGGGGAATCATCTGCCCCATCCTTGCCTAATATGCCAAAGAACCCAATTCGTACACCCTCAACTTCTTTTATAATGTATGGCTTTACCAGGTTTGATTTAAATACTTTTTCAAGAGAGTCATCTTTGGGGCTTTCTTCACTGAAAATGGCATTGCTAAAAACAATTTCAGGAAGGCTTTTTTTCTCATGAGCTTTTTTGATCATTCTGGCAAGCCCGTCAGGGTAAAGATCAAATTCATGATTACCCAGGGTTACTATGTCATAGCCCATTTTTTTTAGAAGTGTAAGTTCAAAGGCCTCTTCTCTTGTCAGCATGTGGAATAGGGAGCCCATGGTATAATCACCAGCATCAAGGGTCAAAACAGGATTATTTCTTTTTTGCTTTTCACGCTTTATGGTTGTGGTTATACGTGCCCAGCCGCCTATGGTTTTTTCTGCACCTGGATTATTTTCAAAGTAATCCAGTTCCGGTGCAAAGGGAATAAAGTGTGAATGTAAATCATTTGTGTGTATAAAGGTTATAGTTCTTTCCTCAGCTTTTAAAGGTGAGGAAAGGCAGATTATAATAAATAAAAGTGCTGCTGAATGAAATTTCATGGAAAGGCACCCCCTATTTTTTATAGGACTAATTTAGCTAAAAAAGATTCTTTTGTCAAGGCTGTGTTTATGTGTTGATACAAAAATATCATCTGTTTACCCGGGAATTTATTCAATATAATAAACTGAACCTTACCCGATAATCTGGACAGTAAGTTAAGCCGAAAATAATATAATTAGCCCTCTTTAAGGGGGCGGCGGAAAAGGATTTACTAAAGAAAAAATTTTATTCCGCCGGGGGTTTATTTTACCAGATGTCTATGAAAATGATTGACCCGAATTGTTAAAAGGTGTGAATATGTCAATAAGCAACTATATAAATATAAGGGGGCTTTCCTGAGAGATGTTCGGATTTAAATTTTTTGATTACATAAAATCTTTCAGCAGGCATCAGAGCTGCATTGTAAAAGAAGAGGAAAGAACAGTTTTCCATAAGGGGATTTTACAGCACAGCTCAGGCATACCTCTTCTTGTATTGGAGGGAGATTATTATGAAATGGGCCTTCAATATGGGGCGCTTTTAAAAGATGAAATGAAAAAGCTTTATAGTGAAAACCGTGAAAGGAGTGATGATATAATAAAAGCCCTTCCCTGGTATATTAAGCCCTTTAGTAGTCTTATAGTATTAATTGTTGCCGGATATTCTGCAAAGAGGATTCCGGGAAAATATAGAAAAGAGCTGTCAGGGCTTGCAAAGGGGAGCGGTATATCCTTTAATGAAATAGCCACTTCAGCCTTTGGTGGTGTAATATTTGATGCAGCCTGTACTGCCATACTTGCAAAAGTTGAAGGCGGAATTCTTCATGGACAGAATCTTGATTTTGAACCTTCATATTTGGGGAATTATCCGTTAATTGTTGAATACAGGCCTCCCGGGAAAAATCGATACATCAATTTTGGCATAGCAGGTGTTCCGGGAATATTCCATGGCATAAATGAAAAAGGTATTTCAATAACTGTGAATTATGGTGATGGAACTTTTAACCGTGAAAATCGCGGGCTTCCCATGGGTTATAAAATACGCGAAATTCTTGAATCAGCTGATAATCTTAATCAGGTGGAATCCATGCTTGCTGAGTTTGAGCCGGATGAGCTGGGTTGGATACTTACTGTTTGTTCCGGTGAAGAGAGAATGGCAGCTGTTTTTGATATTTTTAACAGTGAAAATGTACGAACCGATTTTACAGAGGATAAACATAAGTATGTATTAAACAGAATTTTTTGTAAAGAAAGAGTTAAAGATCCGGGCTATTCAAAAAAATATCTGCAGATAAGTAGAGGCGAGGGTATATACAATCTTGCCAGAGTTGAAAGATTTGAAAATTTATTTAAAAAGGGGAGCATCAATAGTGTTGATGATATGCTTCTGTTTCTTGCGGATTACGATTTTTATCACTACAAAAAAATGCCAGGAGCAATGAATGCAACTATTGCTAATGAAAGGACTCTTCATACATTGATTTTTGACTGGAGAGATTTTTCTGTATACTTTGCTTCAGCTCCGGGATATAGTTCCCTTGGTTCAATTTTTAAATATAATTTTCAGTCATCATCTATTGAGCTTTACAGAGATCCCTTGCCTGAATTTAACAGCATTGATTTTCAGGGTTTTATGGGGTGGTACGGCAATTATCAGAAGGCCTATCTTATATCAACAGTTGCAAAGGGTATAGAAAGGAAATTTCCCTTTATTAAATTTAAAAAGCCTGATTATTCAAAAGTTCTTGGTGAGATTGATCTTTCAATATATCACAATCCCAGAGAGCTCTGGTCTCTTTTTAGAATATGGAAAACCGACAGACGGGCAATCAGCTTTAAAGACGTAATATATTCCTGTGAAAAAGCAATAGAGCGATATCCTGATTTTGCGATTCTTCACACAATCAAAGGGAACATAGAAGCCTCTCTTTATAAGTATAGTGATGCTATTGAAACCTTTAACAAGGCTCTGGACTGTTCAATAATTTCAGATTATGATAGAATACATATTTATAATGAACTGGTAACCCTGTATAAAAAAAATGGAGAGAAGGATCTTGCTCTTGATGTTGCAGTAAAAAATATAAAGCTTATAGAGTCTCTTTCAGAGCTCTATTCAATGGGAAGGATAGTAGGCAGAATATACGACTCTATGAAATATTTTGTTTATAAGCCTGATCAGAGATACTGGCTTAATCATAAGTAGGGAATTATTATTTCACATTAAATACATTCCTTAAATATCCCAGAAATGTGGGGTCATCACACATTACCTTATCTGCATCATCGCTTATTTTGGCAACAGGATATCCATTGCATTTGCTCATTTTCATGACTATGCTCAAGGGTTTTACTCCAGGGAAATCATTTGTTAAATTTGTTCCTATGCCAAAAGATGTATTTATTTTTCCTGTGAATTCTCTGGCAAGAGCTTCAATTTTCTGAAAGTCCAGGCTGTTGCTGAAAACTATGGTTTTTGTAAGTGGATCAATTCCCATATTTTTATAGTGGTTAATGATCTTATATCCAAAATCTACAGGGTCCCCACTATCGTGTCTTACTCCATCATAAAGCTTTGCAAAGTAAAGGTCAAAATCTTTCAAAAAAGCATCAATCCCTATAGTGTCTGTAAGTGCAATGCCCAGATCTCCCCTGTATTCATCTGTCCATTTTTGAAGCATGTGCTTTTGGCTTAGGTGAAGCTTAACCCCTACAGCCTGGCCTGCCATTATCCATTCATGGGCCATTGTGCCTATAGGTTTTGTATTCAGCTCCTTGGCAAAAAAAACATTGGATGTGCCTATAAAGTTTTTTGGGTCAAGGGTCTCCTGCAGATAGCGCACAACCTCTTCATGCCATTTAAAGGAGTGTCGTCTTCTTGTTCCAAAATCTGCAAACTGAATAATGTCGCTGTTTTTGCGTATTATAGAAATTTTTTTATCAATTTCACCTCTGGCTCCCTTGTAGTCAGGGTTTGGTACCATGTTTCTAAAATATATTTCATTTACAATTGCAAGTACAGGAACTTCAAAGAGTATTGTTAAAAGCCAGCTACCTTTTACTTTAATTTGAAGGGTGCCTTCCGGGGAAACATCCGGAATAACATGTTCCCTGTTTAATTTAAAAAGGCTTAAAAAATCTATAAAGTCCTTTTTGAAAAAGGGGATCTGGCTTAGATAATTGAGTTCTTCTTTTGTGAATTGAAGTGCACAGAGGTTGTCCAGCTCATGTTTAATCTCTTCAATATAGCTGGAAAAATTAATTCCTGGTGTGCGGCAGCTAAAGGTATATTCTACATCAATATCAGCAAAGTGGTGCAATACACCCTGCATCATTGTGAATTTGTAAAAGTCGTTATCAAGAAGGTTTGTTATAATCATGTTTTAAATTTTCCTTTAATTAAAGAAGTTCCAGTCTGTCAATTACATTGACTCCTGTTTTTTTCATTTCATCAATAGCTTTTTCTGTTGTATCATCAGCAATGCCTTTGCATGCTTCCAGGTTAACAATCACATTAAAGCCCGCATTCTGGAGCTGAATTGCTGTGGTTTTAACGCAGTAATCAGTTGCAAGACCTCCTGCTATAATGGTTTTAATCCCCTTTGCTTTAAGAAATTCTATTACACCTGTGGACATTTTTCCATCAAGGTCATGGTAGCAGGCACCATAGGGATGCATGTCATTTTCCATTCCTTTCCAGACAAAAAAATCGTATTCTGAAGGATGGGGAAGTGTGTCAAGAAATTCAGAGCCTTTTGTGCCTGCAATACAGTGGGCATCCCATCTTATATCCACGTTTTTCCCTTTGACAGGGGTAAATTGCGGATTTTGTTCATCTGCAATCCATATGGCATTCATGGAGTGCCAGTCTTTTGAGCCAATTCTTAGGGAGGCATATTTGGCCTGTCTGTTAAGTGCTTCTGCAATAGTATCCCCTTGAGGCACAGGGAGTTCATCAGGGCAAAGGGGCGTAAACCCTTTTTGTGCATCTATATCAAATGAGGCTGTTGTTTTAATGTCTGGAATCATAATGGTCTCCTTTTTATTAAATTTTTATATACTGAAAAAGTTTGGATATTTTATTGTTAAAATAAATTCTTTACATTCCATATCCATTATTGAAAATATGAATCCAGTCCTGATACTCTTTTGACTGTTTTCATAAAACCTGCTATTTATGCATATTTGTTGTGATTATAAGAAAATGTCAATTTTAATAAAAAAATACTGGCATTTTGTTTGTTAAGAATTATTATTACCAAAAGACGGTAAAATAAATGAATGATACAATAAAATATAGAAAAAGCAGGCAGAGGGATAGAATCCTTGAAATTCTTCATGATTCAAAAAACCATCCAACTGCTGATGCTATCTATTCGCAGCTTAAATCGGAATTTCCGGATTTAAGCCTTGGTAATGTTTACAGAAATTTGAACATTTTAATAGACCAGGGTTTTATTCAGCGTCTTGATTTTGGCAGCACCTTTAACAGGTTTGACGGTAAGCTCGGTGTTCACAGTCATTTTATCTGTGAAAAATGTGGTGCTGTAAGTGATTTGGATATTGATTTAGAAAGCCAATCTGATATTCTTAATCTGGTAAATAAAAATGAAAACAGAGAGGTAAACAGGTATAAGCTCGATTTTTACGGCCTATGTGGTAAGTGTGTAAGTATATGACAGTTATAAGAAAAGAAACATCCCTGGGTAACCTTTATCTTGTTGATACGAATCAGTTTAATTTAAATAAAATAACAAGCGTCTTTTGTTATAGCGATGGCGATAAGGCGCTTCTTTTTGATATAGGTACTTCGCATAATGTTGATCATGTTTTAAATAGCCTTAATAGTAGAGGGATTCCTCCAGAAAAAATTATAGGGATTGTTCCCAGTCATTATCATTTTGACCATGGTGGCGGATCTAGTGAACTCTGGAAAAAAATGAGAAGTATAAATAGTAATTTCAGGATATATACTAATAGTTTTACAAAAGAGCTTCTTCAAAATTCTGAAGGCCATATAAAAGGGGCTACTACAACATTTGGTCCCTTTGTTGGTACTATGGATTTTATACCAGATGAGGCTTTTGAGATTGTTGAGTTGGATTCATTTATCCCTGTTGAATTTAATGATGGGGCAAGAATAAAATTAGTTTATACCCCGGGACATACCAGTGATCACTGCTCCCCTGCTGTTTATTTGGATGAAAGGGTTTCATTCCTTTTTGCAGCTGAGGCAGCAGGAACTTTTTATACCTATGATTCTGCTTATTCAACTCCTACATCAATGCCGCCTAATTTTAAATATGATGTTTATATGAAGAGCCTTGAAAAAATTTTAGCAATTAAGCCTGAAGCAATAGGCTTTTGTCATTTTGGAATAGTTTCAGGGGCAGATGAGGTTGAGTCTTATCTGATAAAGCATGGTGAGTTTATGAAAAAGTTTAGAGAGGAGATTGTTAAGGCATTTAATGAGAATCCTTCAACCAGCCATGTTTTAGAGAGTACAGCCTATTTATGGGAAAACAGGTTTGGTGAGGAGCTTATTGCTTCAAAGGGGAGTGACTACTTCTTTAAAAATTTAAAGCTTGCTCTTACATATGGGGTAATGGTTGACCTGGGTTTTAGAAAGCCCAGATATGAAGAACCTTCCAAATTTGGGTTATAAGAAACTTCTTGAATATTTTTAAGCTTGAGGCTCTTTCTGGGAAATGATACTATTTACTTTGTCAAGGTTCTGTTTTATTATTGGTAGATTTGATAGCTTCAGGGCTTTTTTGAAAAGCTCCCTTGCTTCAAAATATTTTTTTTCTTTCATCATGCTTATAAAGCCAAGGTTGTTGTAAACAAAGGGATTTGTCTTATCAAAGTCAAGAGCTTTTAAAAAGTTCTCTTTTGCTTTTTCCCATTCCCCCTGGTTTAAAAGAGCTGTTCCTTTTTCAAAAAGCTCCAGGGCTTTAAGGCTTTTTTTGTATGTTTTTTCATCAGCAGTATTTTTTATTTTATTTTTTAATAAGGCAGATTCATTTTCATCAGGACATTTTTCAAGCGTCTCCTTGAGATAGTCTGCTGCTTTTTCCCTTTGCCCTGAAATATAGTAAAGTTCTGAAATAGTTTTAAGGATGTTGTAGGATTGGCCTGAAATTTCCATTTCCTTGTGAAGGCAGACTTCTGCTTCATCAAACTTTTTTGTACCCATCATTGCAACTGCACAGTTATAATTAATTCCTTCTTTGCTTGAGTTTATGGACATTGCTTTTTTAAAATATTTTTCTGCTTTATTATAATCCCCTGAAATAAGGGAATTCATGGCAAGCCTGTTGTATATTTTGTCTATTATCACCTATATGTTCTCCTCTTTTTTTGTCTGGAAATTATTCGAGGCTGTATAAAATTTAAATTTTTATACAGCCCCTGAAATATAATTATGTGCTATTAAATATTTATTTTACCCCACAAATAGAGAAAGTACAAATACTGATAATATGGATACAATACCCAGTACAAGTGTTGCTGATGTATAGGCTTTGTATGCAATATTAGGCTCCATGTCGCTGAATTGTGATACAACCCAGAAGTAGGAGTCATTGGCATGCGAAACTGTCATTGCTCCTGAACCTATTGCAAGAACTGTAAGGGCCGGGTTAAGGCCCAGGGATGCAACAAGAGGAGCCATAATTGAGGCTGTGGTAATAATAGAAACTGTTGATGAACCCTGTGCTGTTTTTATAGCAGCAGCTATTAGAAAGGGTAAGAATATTCCCAGGCTCATTCCTGACATTGATTCTCCTATAAAGGTGGTCATTGGTGATTCTGATAATATTTTTCCAAATGCACCTCCAGCACCTGTAATTGCAAGGATAAGTGCTGCGTTTTTTACCCCTTCGCCCATCCATCCGCTTACAGCTTCGTTTAAATCTTTTTTGCTCACAAGAAGGAGAGCCAGGAAAACCCCTAAGATAAGAGCTGTTACAGGGTCACCTATAAAGTTAAAGAATATTTTTACAGCTCCATCTCCAAAAGGTTTTGTAGGATAGCTTGCCACAGACTTAAGAAGAATAAGGATAATTGGGATTACAATCGGCAAAAATGAAAGAAATGCTGATGGTAGTTTTTCCCGTTGTTTCTGAAGTTCTTCATATGCTGGATCAACCTGAGGTTCTATATAATATCTTTTCGCAAATAATATAGCCCAGAAATAACCAGCTATCATTCCAGGGATTGCTGCCAGGAGGCCTAATCCTATAACCATGCCCAGGTCTGCATTTAGAATTCCAGCAGCAGCAATAGGTCCTGGTGTTGGTGGAACAAGGCAGTGGGTTACATAAAGTCCTGTGGAAAGGGCAACAGCCATAACAGCCATTGATTTACCGCTCTCCTTTGCAAGGGATTTATTAAGTGGTGAAAGAATAACAAATCCGGAGTCACAGAATACAGGTATGGAAACAATATACCCTGCAATACTCATGGCAAGAGGAGATCTTTCCTTGCCAACAACTTTGAGTATGGAATTTGTCATTGCCAGTGCAGCACCTGTTTTTTCCAGAATTGTTCCTATGATGGTACCAGCAACAATTACAATTCCTATGTATCCCAGGGTTGAACCAAAACCGTTTCTAATTGCTGTAATAAGATCAGCAAGCGGCATACCTACAAGAATTCCATAGAAAAAGGAAACAAGGATAAGAACAATAAAGGCATTCATTTTGAATTTTGCAGTTAAAAAGATGATAATCGCAACTGCAAGGAGCAAAATCAATATAGCTGTTCCTCCAGAAACCATTTTAAACCTCCAGTTTAAATATATTTTTCATGTTTTTTGTTTAGATACCTTTTCCTATTGTAATATGAAATTGAGAATTTTCAAAGAAAATGCTGTAAAAATACTTATTTTTAAAAAAAAGTACAGGAACAGATGTGTCACAGGTATTTTTATATTTCTGCTTTTAATAATTCTTGACATTTAACTCTTAAAATAGACTATGCAACAAGTTGAATAGTCGGGGAATTTTATATTTTATTTTATCTCAAGATTTTGAAATAAAAGGAGTTTTGTATGAAAACCAGAATTACTGAAATGTTTGGTGTGGAGTACCCAATTATATGCGGTGCAATGATGTGGCTTTGTACTTCAAAGCTTTGTGCTGCTGTTTCTAATGCAGGCGGTCTGGGAAACCTTACTGCAGCAAATTATCCTACAATTGAAGAGTTTCGTAAGGCAATAGAGGAAACAAGAAAGTTAACTGATAAGCCTTTTATGGTTAATGTTACTATTCTTCCATCTATTCATGTAACAGGCGAGCATCATAAAATGTATCTCGATGTATGTGCTGAGGAAAGGGTTGCAGGACTTGAAATTTCCGGTACACCAATACATAGAGCATGTGGTCCTGAATATATTGAAAAACTTAAAAAAGCAGGTGTGAAACTTTTCCATAAAGTGGGCGCTGTTCGTCATGCAAAGCATGTAATTGCAGCAGGTTATGACGGAATATATGCAGCAGGTATAGAAGAGGGAGGCCATCCCCTTGATGATGATGTAACCACAATGGTTTTAACACCGAGGATTGTTGATGAGCTTGGGGTTCCTGTAGTAACTGTAGGCGGTATTGCTGATGGAAGAAGCATGGCAGCTGCATTAACACTTGGAGCAGAGGGAGTTATGATGGCAACAAGATTTGTTGCTACCAGGGAGTGTGAAGTTCATGATAATATCAAGCAGGAGCTGATAAAAAGGCAGGAGCATGAAACTACACTTATTTGCAAAACCCTTAATCTTCAGGGAAGAGCCATAAAAAATAAATGCGTTGACGAAATTCTTGCGCTTGAAGCTCAAAACTGTGGGTTTGATAAGCTTATTCCTCTTATGTCAGGTAAAAAGGTAAAAGAGGCATGGGAGCAGGGTGATGTTGATTTAGCACCAATGATGATGGGGCAGTCTGTTGGCCTTGTTCATGATATTCCCACATGCAAGGAGCTTATTGATCGTATGGTTAAGGAAGCAAAGGAGCATGTTGCTAAAGCAGCGGAGAAAATGAAATAAAAAATGGCATTGGCACACTCAATACTTGCCACTCTGGTAGGGCGGGATAAGGCTTTAAGCGGTTATGATTTAGCAAAGGAGTTTAACAGCTCAGTGGGTTTTTACTGGAAAACAACCCACCAGCAAATATACAGAGAGCTGGCCCGTCTGGAGAAGGACAGCCTTGTTACATCTGAAATAATAAAGCAGAAGGACAGGCCAGATAAAAAACTTTATTTTATTACAGATAAAGGAAGAAGATTTCTTGTGGAGTGGATTGCACTTCCATCCAAGCCCACACCTATTAAAGAGGATATGCTGGTAAAGATGTATGTGGGGTTTCTTGTGCCTAAAAATATTCTTATTGAGGAACTGGAGAGGCTTAAAAAAGAACACTCTGAAAAACTTAAACTTTACAAAGAGTATGAAAAAACATTTTTTAGTGATGTGAAAAAACTTCCGGATAAAGGGAAATACCGTTATTTGAATTTGAGGATGGGTATTAATTTTGAGTCAGGGCATATAAAATGGTTTGAAGAAGCAATAAACTTTTTGAAGGAAGAAATTGAATGAATTTTTTAAATATGAGGAGATATAATAAATGAAAACCAGAATAACAAAACTATTCGGGATTAAATATCCTATAATACTTCCGGGAATGAGCTGGATAAGTACACCTGAGCTTGTTGCAGCTGTATGTAATGCAGGTGGCATAGGATGGCTTGCCACAGGCCCTCTTTCAACAAAGGATACTGAGGCTGCAGTAAAAAGAATCAGGGAGCTTACAAATAAGCCCTTTGGTGCAGGTGTTACACTTCTTATGCCAGGTGCAAAGGAGAACTCCGAAGTTCTTATGGATATGGAGGTTCCGGTAATCAACGTTTCATTAGGCAAGCCTGATAATATTGTAAAAAGGGTTCATGGTTATGGCGGGAAGGTTATTCAAACAGTAGTTAATGAAAAGCACGCGCTTTCAGCTATAGCTGGCGGAGTTGATGCTCTCCAGGTAACTGGTTATGAGGCTGCTGCTCATGGCGGGAAGGTTGCAAACCTTTGTCTTATTCCTTCAATGAGGGAGAAGGTTGATGTGCCTATTGTAGCTTCAGGAGGTTTTGCCACAGGCCAGGGACTTGTTGCAGCTTTAGCTCTTGGGGCAGATGGTGTTGCAATGGGAACAAGGCTTGCTACAACAAAGGAAAGTCCTGTGCATGAAAGAACCATCCAGGCACACATTGAAGCAGGTGTTGAGGATACTCTTTACTCTGACAGATTTGACGGTCTATGGTGTCGTGTTCTTAAATCAAAATCAGCTGAAAAATCCATAAAAAAAGGAATGAATCTTTTTCATGCTGCAATAGTTGGACCAAGAATTGCAAAGTCTCTGGATCTTCCGCTTATGAAGGTAATGCTTGGGATGCTTGCCCAGCCTACTCAAATGATGACATTGGCACACATGGCTACTGCTTTTGATAAGATTCAGGCAGCAACAGAAGAGGGTGATTACGATAAAAAAGGCGTGCAGCTCCTTGGACAGTGCTGCGGTCTTGTTCATGATGTACCTACTGTTAAAGACTGTATTGAAACTATTATTAAAGAAGCAAAAAAAACAGGCTCCAGTGTAGCAGAAATGCTTTAAAAGATATATATTTTTATATTTTATATAAAGGGGGGTCTTTTTGACCCCTTTTTTTTGAAATAAAAATTAAAGCTGAACGAGAATAGATAAACTCTGCAGGTCGTCAAAGGTAAATTTATAATAGTACAGGGTCTTTAAAAAAGCCCCTATACTATTATATAATAAAATCTTTATTAATCCCACTTACCTTTAGCTTTAAGGTCTGCAACAACAGGTTCAGCTTCGTTGATCATTGCCTGAACATCAATTTTACCCACACGATTCATATGGAAAATCTTTTCAGGAGCCCATATTTCAACGTGTACAGGCCTTTTATAGCCTGAAAGGCCTTTACAGTATTCCATAATTTCTTCAGCTGTAACACTCTCACCTGCTTTTGGCTTAACAAAGGCAAATACCCCATCAACATTTGTTTTGTGAGGAATACCAACTGCAAGAGCCTGGCTAACTTTAGGGTGTTTTGTAATGAATTCACTAATCTCATCTGGGAAAACAAGGTATCCTTTTGGTTTAATAACGAATTTTCTTCTGCCTGAGAACTTCAATCCTTTATATGCACCAAAGTCGTGGAAATATCCCATATCACCTGTATAGAGAATTCCTTCCCTGGTTATCATAGAGGCTGTGGCATCAGGATCATTATAGTATCCTAAGAAGACAATGGGGCCATGAACGCAAATTTCTCCAACTTCTCCTCCGGGCATTTCTTCACCTGCAGTGCCATCTTCATTCATAGGTTTTCTTATGGTAACAGGAGCGAGTTCAGGAAAAATCTGACCTACCTGCCCAGCCATTTCTTCAATGGGTATTGCCTTTGGAGTAGCAGTAAAATATCCTGCGCATTCTGTCATGCCAAGTGATGTCCCGAATGATGGAGCCATTTTCTCCATTTCTCTTAAAAAGGCTGTATCCACTGCGCTACCGCCGTAAAGGACATATAAAAGGCTGCTTAAATCATAATCTTTATATGTTGGCATCTGCCACAACATATAAAACATTGTTGGGACACCGCCCCACCAGGTTGGCCTGAATTTTTGTATATACTTAAGAATATTTTCAGGTTGATATACGTTCACACTAACAACAGTTCCTCCTGTAAACCATATAGTCATTGGGCCCTGGCATGTGCCTGCAACATGGCTTGTTGGCATTGAGTTGAGATATCTGTTTGTACTTCCCCAGAGTCCCACCTCCCTTGCAAAAACCGCATTATTGGTAATAGTATTCTCATGGCATATAAGGGCAGGCTTAGGGAAGCCAGTTGTACCTGTTGTAAAAATAATAATGTGAGGATCACGTTTATTCAGATTTTTGTACTCAGATAAAAGGTTATCAGTAAGTTCTTTATTTTTTTCAAGAGGAGTGAGAATATCCATATTAAAAAGGTCTTTAAATTTTTTTACATCACCTGAAACAACTTCATCAGGTGCACCTGGTGTATGTTGAATAATATGCTTTAAAGATTTAACCTCTTTTGCAACTTCCCTTGATATTTCTGTAAAATCCCTTAATGGAGTTTTGCCCATGCAGAAAAAAGCAACAGGAGCAATTTTGTTCATATCCCTTATTATTTCATTTATTTGAAGTCTTATATCAAGTGGAGTAAGTATAGCACCAACAGTGGCACAGGCATAGGTAAGAATAAAAAATTCAGGCGTGGAAAGCCACTGAGTTGTTATTACATCCCCCTTTTTAATGCCCATATCTTTTAACCTTAAGGCATAAAGGGTTATCATTTTGTCAAATTCTCTGTAGGTGTAGGAGACTTCACTGTCAGCACTCAACAATGCAATATTGTCAGGTGTAATATCTACCCACTTTTTTATATAGTCTGTTAATAGGGGTAGTTTCCATTTGTCTTTTAATGATTCATCAAGTTTAATTCTAAACATATAAATCCTCCAAAAAATAGTATTATCGATTAGTATTAAATAATATTATAGCATAACACTGCAATGTTGTCTTATGAATATATATATTAGAAAAAGGCTGTTGTTATAAATATATATTTTTATAAATATATATGTTTTATTCTTATGGTTTATTTTTTGTCTTGAATTTTATGCATTTATTATAAAGTGTATTGTAAAAGATAATAATTGGAAGTAAGATGGGAATAATACATGAGCATTTAATTTTTCTGGGTGCCTATTTTGCTTTGATTGTGGGTATTGGACAGTTTCTGCAAAAAAATAAACAGCCTGCAGCATATATATATGGCACCTCTTTTGTGAGTATGGGGTTCTGGATTTTTCAAATATGTTCATATTCAACAGGTCTACTGGATAATTATTATATAATCAACCTTGTTCTTGTTCCCTTTGGTTTTATTTCCGCTCCTGCCATGGGATTAAGATACAAACTTTTGCTGGGGCAAAGGAGTATAAACAGAAACAGTCTTTTATTATACTTAATGCCGGCCTTTTTTTCTATTGCTATAATTTTATATCCTTTGATTAACAGCTCCATTATAATTACACCTGATGTATTAAGAGGCATTCCTCTTTTATCTGAAAAATTTTTAAGCCTTTCTTTATATTTTAAAATTATACAGTGTCTTTATTTTTTGCCAAAGTTATACCTGGTAGTTTTTATGTTTTTAGTGTTAAAGCAAATGTATGGAATATGGGACATTAAAAAAAGTCCGGAAATAATTGTTACCAAAGCAGGCTATATTTTTGCCCTTAATATATTCTTATCAACGGCAATTACAGGATTGGGAGATCTTTTTTCAACCTCGATTATAACCTGGTCTTTGCTTTATGTAAATGGTACATTCATTTCGGTTTTTCTTTTTGGTCAGAGAAATCGTGATTACAGTAAGGTTATAAAAACTGAAATTTTAAAAAAGAACTATGAAAAATCAAAGGTAGCATCCCTTGATGTTGACGCTGTTATAATTGAATTGAAAACAATAATGGAAAAAGAAAAGGCCTTTGCCTCTGAAGATATTTCTCTTACTCTTATCGCAGATGAACTGGGGATTACTCCACACCAGTTATCAGAAATAATAAATAAAAATCTTCATAAAAATTTTAATTCATTTATCAATGAATACAGGATTAGGGAATCACAAAAAATGCTCATTGAAGAACCGGAACGGACAATAACGTCTATTGCAATAGCTGTTGGGTTTAATACTAATACAGCTTTTAGTACAATTTTTTCAAAATCAACAGGGTTGACCCCAAAGGAATATCGAAAAAAATATACCAGGTCTTTACGCTGATTCTGTATGACGAATATCTTCACAGGCTCCTTATGTTCTATTTTGATAGGTGGTTTTTTATAACAATCCTATTTATAAACGAGAGTACTAACTCGAATAAATTATTTTTTTTATAAAAAATCATGTACAAAACAATGTTATATTTTTATTAATAATAAAAATTTACTCA
Organism: uncultured Leptospirales bacterium; assembly: GCA_964649175.1. Classification (GTDB taxonomy): domain Bacteria; phylum Spirochaetota; class UBA4802; order UBA4802; family UBA5550; genus JBBAGC01. The sequence continues at coordinate 26,822 of CAZYPA010000005.1, forward strand.
GAGGAATTTTCCATGATTGATTTAAGAAGCGACACTGTTACAAAACCAACCTTAGCCATGCTTGAGGCAATGATGAAAGCTGAAGTTGGAGATGATGTTTTTAAAGAGGACCCCACGGTAAATGCTTTGGAGGAAAAGGCTGCTGCCCTTTTTGGCATGGAAAAGGCCCTCTATTGTCCCAGCGGAACAATGACAAATCAGATTGCGATAAATGTCCATGTTAAACCCGGGGATGAGGTAATATGCGATAAGGTTGCACATATATATTATTACGAAGGTGGAGGAATTGCCAAAACATCAGGTGCATCTGTGGCGCTCCTTTCAGGGGACAGGGGAAGGTTTGGGGCAGATGATGTTGAGGCTGCCATCTGCGATGATGATATTCACAGGCCTGTTACAAAACTTGTGGCTGTTGAAAATACAGTAAACAAGGGTGGAGGCGCTTTTTGGGATTTTAATGAAATAAAAAAAATAGGATTAATCTGCAAAGAGAAAAACATAGGCTTCCACCTTGATGGGGCAAGAATATTTAATGCCCTTGCTGAAACAGGGGAAAAGCCTGCAGATTATGGAAAGGTTTTTGATTCAATATCAATATGTCTTTCAAAGGGTCTTGGTGCACCTGTGGGTTCTCTTCTTCTTGGGAATTCCGATTTTATCAAAAAAGCGATGAGGGTGCGAAAGGTAATGGGCGGGGGCATGAGGCAGGCAGGTTTTCTTGCAGCAGCAGGAATATATGCCCTTGATAATAATATAAGCAGGCTTAAAGAGGATCATCTTAGAGCAAGGCAGATGGGGGAGCTCCTTTCAACCCTGGATTATATTGATGAGGTATATCCGGTACAGACAAATATTCTTATTTTTAAATTGAATAATAAAATTAAGGATACTGTGTTTATTGAAACTCTTAATAAAAATAATATTAAGGCTCTTATATTTGGACCACAAACTATAAGGTTTGTAACACACCTGGATTTTACAGATGAGATGCTGCAAAAGGTTAAAGATGTACTTTTAAGCATAATCTTTGAACCATGATTATGGGAATGGAAGATTATCTCCCATTCCCAGTTATCAATACTTAGTCAGAATTAGACAAAGTTTTACTGTACGCTTTTACATAGAGGGAGAAAGCGTTGCCTTGTTTAAGTCATCATTTTTTAATTTGGAAAGTTCCTTTACTTTATCAAAGTCTAATCCTACAGCCTTGGAGAATCGTTCGCCGTATTCTGGATCTGCCAGATAGCAGTGAACAGCATGGCGGTATTTTATGTTTATTGTTGTTGGAGCAATATCAGCAGCAGTATTTTCAATAAGAATCTGTTTTTTATCTTCTGCCATCAGCCTCCATAAATTCCCTCCTGCACGGAAACAATCATCAGTTGGATCATCTTTAGGATCATAGTGATACATTGCACCGCTTAAATCAAGGGGAGGTTCCATTACTTCTGGCTGTGCTACCCATATGCCGTAACTGTTTGGTGTGTAGGCCGGGGTTCCGCCATAGTTGCCGTCAACACGCATTGCTCCGTCGCGGTGATATTCGTTCACAGGAACTTTTGCACGGTTTACCGGTATCTGGTTATGGTTTATGCCAAGTCTGTAACGCTGCGCATCTCCGTATGCAAAGAGTCTTCCCTGTAAAAAGCGGTCAGGGCTAAACCCTATGCCTGGGACAACATGAGCTGGTGTAAAAGCAGCCTGTTCTACTTCTGCAAAATAATTTTCAGGATTACGATTTAATTCTAAAACACCTACTTCAATAAGCGGATATTCTGCATGGGGCCAAATCTTTGTAATATCAAATGGATTTTCATAGTGATTTTTTGCCTGTTCTTCAGTCATAATCTGTACAAACATTGTCCACTTGGGAAAATCTTTGCGCTCAATCGCCTCATAAAGATCTTTTCCATGATATTCACGATCCATTCCATTGATCTTTTCTGCTTCTTCATTAGACAGGTTTTTTATTCCCTGCTGGGTTTTAAAGTGGAATTTACACCAGACCCGTTCGTTTTGTTTGTTATAGAAGGAGAAAGTATGCGAGCCAAAAAAATGCATATTGCGAAACGATGCGGGAATTCCGCGATCGCTCATAACAACAGTGATTTGATGTAAGGCTTCAGGTAAAAGAGTCCAGAAATCCCAGTTATTCTGTGCAGAACGCCGACCAGTACGGGGGTCGCGTTTAACAGCGCGATTTAAATCGGAAAAATTATGAGCATCGCGTATAAAAAAGGTTGGGGTATTATTACCAACAAGATCCCAGTTCCCCTCTTCTGTGTAAAATTTTACAGCAACACCGCGGATGTCGCGCTCGCAATCAGCAGCTCCGCGTTCACCAGCAACAGTGGAAAAGCGGAGAAATAATTCGGTTTCTGTGCCTTTTTGAAGCACTTTTGCCTTTGTGTAGCGGGAAATATCATGAGTAACAGAAAGTTTTCCATATGCACCCCATCCTTTTGCATGCATGCGGCGCTCAGGAATAACCTCGCGGTTAAAATGGGCCATCTTTTCCATTAGCCAGACATCCTGCATCATAACAGGACCACGAGGACCGGCGGTTATGGAATGTTCATTATCAGGAACCGGAGCTCCAACTTCATTTGTCAGCTTTTTATAATCGTTCATAATACTACTCCTTTTAATTTAATATGAGTTAAGAGACAAAAGATAATAAGAATCATTACTAATAAGGACTAAGGATATATGTCAAGCAAATATGTGGTTATATTTTAATTATATTAGATTAGGTATAGAGTACATAATCTTTGAACCATGATTATGGGGATTAAAGGATTTTCATGATTTAGCAAGAGTGAATGTATAATAAATCTTGTTAATCTTTGAACCATGATTATGGGGATTAAAGGATTTTCATGATTTAGCAAGAGTGAATGTATAATAAATCTTGTTAATCTTTGAACCATGATTATGGGGATTAAAGGATTACCATGATTTAGTAAGAGTAAATGTATAGTGAATCCTGCTAATCTTTGAACCATGATTATAGGGATTGAAGGATTATCATGATTTAGAAAGAGTTAATGTATAGTAAATCCTGTTAATCTTTGAACCATGATTATAGGGATTGAAGGATTTTCATGATTTAGCAAGAGTGAATGTATAATAAATCCTGTTAATCTTTGAACCATGATTATGGGGATTAAAGGATTTTCGTGATTTAGAAAAAGTGATTGAATAGTGAATCCTATTAATCCTATAATCATGAAAATCAAGGTTTAGGAATTGAGGAGATAAATAATGTTATGAAGCATCAGGATTTAACGCATGGGATTATTGGTTGTGCAATGGAAGTCCACAATCAGCTTGGGAGCGGATTTCAGGAGACTGTATATCAGCGGGCTTTATCTATAGAAATGAATTTACAGGAACTCCCTCATGAACGGGAAAAGGAAATGGATATTCATTATAAGGGTTTTAAAATAGGAACACGGCGTGTGGATTTTTTTGTGGATGATAAAATTATGGTGGAGATTAAAGCTGTAAAGGCACTTGAAGATGTTCACCTTGCGCAGGCAATGAATTATCTTGAAGCATATAATATGGAAGTGGGACTGTTGATAAATTTCGGCGGGAAGAGCCTTGAATTTAAGAGAGTGCATAATCTTTGAACCATGATTATGGGGATTAAAGGATTATCATGATTTAGTAAGGGTTAATTTGGAGTAATTTAATGAAATTCATTTGACTTTTAATATTTTATGAGTCATTCATCTTTATAATAAAAATCAAATAATGTTATATGGAATAGAGGGATGGAGTATTTCTTGTGAAACGATGTGTGGTATTTTTTAATAAGTGATTATTTATATAAAAGAGGGAAAGAGATATGAAAAAATTATTATTTGTATTTTTGATATTTTCTTATTTTGGATGTGCCAGCACAGATATTAATAGTATTACGGATCCTGATTATAGAGGCACTCAGATTAAACATCTACTTATTGTATCAGGTATTCAGGATATTGGTATAAAAAAATCAATTGAGCAAAAATTTATTCAAACTATTACAAATGATTATGATGTGATAGCTTTTGCAGGTTACGATATTTTACCTCCTACAAGAAATTATACAAAAGAGGACTATATTAGTATTTTTAGTAAATATAATATTGATTCTATATTAATATTATCTATTACTGATATTGGCTATAAAACAGAAACATATACTGATAATCAACCTTACGTAACACAAGGTCAAATGACCCAAACTGGGAATCAATATCAATATAGTTCAAAGACTTATGGGGGCCCTCAAACATACACCAACAAGAAACCTTATTTATCTATGAAAACGGAAATATTTGACCCTTTTAAGAATAAATTAATTTGGGTTGCTACTTCAAATTCAAAAGGAAATTCTTGGGTAAATATTAACTTTGTTTTGAATAATTATATTAATAAAGTTGCAAAAAAATTGGCTCAAGATGGATTAATTATACCAAAGCCTGAGCCAGTTAATACAACTACAGATATATCAGATTTGGAATAATTGATAAATATAAATAATTTAGAAATAAAATTAATGAAAAAAGTATTATATAAAACATCTCTCGGAAAATATTATATTGGAAATTCAGATGATTTACTTCCTGGCAAGTTAAATAAAGAACTTAAAGGGAAGGTCCAGCTAATTTTTACATCGCCTCCATTTCCCTTAAATCAGAAAAAGAAATATGGAAATTTAAAGGGTAAGGAATATAAAAAGTGGTTTGTAAATCTTGCAGAGATTTATTCGGAATTACTTACTGATAATGGTTCTATCGTTATTGAGCTTGGCAATGCCTGGGAGCCTGACAGGCCTGTACAGTCATTGCTGCCATTGGAGTCATTACTTGGTTTTGTAAATAATAAGAAAGCCGGATTGCGACTATGTCAAAAATTTGTATGTTATAATCCTGCAAGGCTCCCTTCTCCAGCTCCGTGGGTGACTATAAATAGAATAAGAACAACTGATAGTTATACCAATATATGGTGGATGTCAAAAATAGATTATCCCAAGGCTGACAATTCAAAGGTTCTCCGGCCTTACAGTAAAAGTATGCAAAGTCTTCTGAAGCGCCAATCATACAATTTCGGTAAAAGACCATCACAGCATAATATCAGCGAGAAAGGATTTTTAAAAGATCATGGTGGTAGTATTATGCCGAATGTTCTTGAATTTGAATCAATAGATAAATCAAAACAGGCCCGTATACCGGAGAATATTTTTAGTATAGCCAACTCCAGATCAATGGACTATTTTCTTCAAAGGTGTAGAGAGGAGGGATATAAACCTCATCCTGCCAGGATGCAGCTTGATCTTGTTTCATTTTTTATAGAATTTTTAACTGATCCAGGGGATTTGATTCTTGATCCTTTTGCTGGAAGTAATACAACCGGTTTTTGTGCTGAGAGAGCAAAGAGAAGATGGGTTTCGATAGAGATGGAAAAAGAATATGGGAAGCAGTCAATTATGAGATTTGAAGATCCAGAAATAATTTCAAAAATTAAAATCTGTTAGGAGGTCGATTGTGTCATTTGCAGATAAACTTAAAGAGCTTGCCACAGTTGATTTTTTCAGGGAGGGGAGCAAAATTGATAATTTTGTTGGTCGCCCATTCAGTCTCGATTATGAACGCACTAATCTCCTGATATGTGATTCATGGAAAACAAAAGTTCAAGGTGTACCACAGGGGGCTTTTCTTCTGGCTTTTTATGATAATGAAAATGATACAGAGATTGAGGAAGCTTTATTATTAAGAGCTATCAGACCGGTTAAACTTCCTACGGACAGTGACGTCATCAGTTCTATGATTGAATACTATAAAGATAATCTGAAAACCTCAGGTAAAGAGACCCAGCTTGATGATTTTACCAGATATGAATTCAGCTTTTCAGGCTTAGAGTGCAGAATACTTGGAACATTTTATAAAGAGCAGGGAAAAGGTGTATTATTTGGAGCTGATGTAGAAAATTTCTACAGTTCTCATAATTATAATGTTTTTAAACCCCAAGGGAAGGTTCTTGAGTTTATAGCAAACCTGCAAGATGGAGAAGATACTCTTTGTACTGATATAAATATAAAAATCGGTAAAGTTCGCTATAGTTCAAGTATGAGATTTCAGAAAAATATTGATGATGTCCCGGTATATATTTCGCCAAAGGATTTTCTAGGTAAGAGAACTGCATTATTCGGCATGACAAGAACCGGTAAGTCTAATACGGTTAAGAAAATTATTGAAGCAACAGTTCAAATAAGTAGTAAAGCTAAATATAAACTAGATAAGCATCAGCATGATATCGTTAATATGCTTGATCCATTTGAGAGAGCTATACCTAAGTTTCCAGTAGGGCAGATTATTTTTGATATTAATGGTGAGTATGCAAATCCGAATATGCAGGATGAGGGTACTGCGATTTATGAACTGTATCAAGAGGACACAATAAGATATAGTGTCTTAGAAAAACCAGGTTTTAAAGTCATGAAGGTTAATTTTTATAATGATATAAATGCCGGTTATGAATTGATACGATCATACTTAGGGAATGACATTGCGGATTATGTGCGGAGTTTTACATCTGTTGATTTAATTGAACCTGATGATAAAAACGATCAATCTGCAATGATTAGATATTACAGAAAGGTAGCAGTATATATGTGCTGTCTTAAAAAAGCGGGTTTTAAGGTCCCAGCCGGATTTAAAGTAAAGTTTGCCGGCAATAAGGATCTGAATGAACTTGTTCAGGTAGAAGGCAGGATTGATCCCGCAAAGGGGATTTCTCTTGATGATGCTGTAAGTTGGTGGTCCACTATCTGGGATAATTATGATAACAAATTCTTTACTGATTATAAAAGAAACAAGGGGCATGAGTGGGCTGATGAAGATATAAAAGCTCTTCTTGTCTTTCTTACAAGAAAAACAAAACCGGCTGGGAATGCTACAGTTAATGGATATATAAAGCTGAGGGGAATTGTTAATCTTCATACTGATTCAGCAGAGAGACCGTTTGAAATAGAAATTCTTGAAAATTTGAGGCAGGGTCGTATCATCATTATTGATTTATCGCAGGGAGATCCATCAATACAGGCATTGTATTCTGAACGTATATGTACCAAATTATTTTATGCATCAATGCAAAGATTTGTTGAGAACAAACCTAATAATTTCATCCAGTTTTATTTTGAGGAAGCTCATAATCTATTTCCTAAAAAAGATGATAAAGATTTAAATCAGATATATAATCGTCTCGTAAAGGAGGGAGCAAAATTAAACCTTGGCCTTGCTTATGCTACACAGGAAGTGAGTTCAATTAGTTCAAATATTCTTAAAAATACACAGAATTGGTTTATCGCGCATCTTAATAATGATGATGAGCTTAAAGAGTTGAAAAAGTTTTATGATTTTGAGGATTTTACTGAGAGTCTGATTAGGTTCAGTGCCTCTACTGATAAAGGTTTTGTAAGGATGAAAACTTATTCTAATCCATTTGTTGTACCCGTGCAGATTGATAGATTTTCAGTCAAGGATGATTAACAATTATGGGCTATTCGAGTAAGAAGGGGCGGAGACCCGCTGAATATGCAAGTAAAGCTTCGCATGGATATGTGATTAAAGATTCTGTTGTGCAGGAATTTATTAATAAATGTAATCTTCCTAAACCGGTTTTAGGTATTGATTTTGATGATAAATACAGAATTCAACTTAAGATACCTAAAAATAATTCAATTAAGCATATTATTGCAATAGATGGTGGGAATACGGAAGTACCGGTTCGGAAAGAATATCCATCAGCTACAATCACATTCTTTCAGTTCGGAACACTGTTCTTTCATGTTGAAGATCTTGAAGATCTGGCCTATAAACCATTCATTGATCCTGAAGATATTCAGAAGCTGAAGAATGTTGAACGTCAAAAACTCGCAATTCCTACTAGGAATATAACTTATAAAGATCATAGTGATTTGACTTCATCGGTTAGAAAGGCTCTTTATGAGTTTTTTATTAATAAGCATGAGAAAGAATTATTAATTGAAACATTAAAATGGTTTATCTTTGAAGAGTATGATAAGCCCAAATTATTTTGGCAGCTTGCATCATGCCCTTATGATGATTGTACATCTATAGCCGGGTTGCATTTGATACGCGATAAGATGATGAGGGATTATACATTTAAATGCCCAGAATGTAAGCGACAGATTTATTTAACTGATGTTTTCAGGCTACATGAGGCAATAGATAATGAGCTTGGAGCAGGTGGCATAATCGGCTATTTAACAACTACACTTGAACATATCCTCCTTGTTCATGTGATGCGGCTTATTATGAAAATGAAAGCATCTCTTATGAATGAAATTTTATTTATAAAAGATGGTCCTCTTGGTTTTTTTGGGCAGACAGCTAATATGCATAAACCGATGCGAAATCTGGCAAACTATTTAATAAGGAATTATAATCTGAATCTCGTGGGTCTTGAGAAGAGTGGGATGTTTGTTGAACATGCTCAGGCAATTGAGAAGCAGCTTAAGCCTGGAGAAATACTGTTGTTGAATAATGATTATATTTATAAATATGTAATACCTGGGAGAGCAGATCCGAACCGTCCATATGCAAATACGTCTTACTACAGTGCTAAACTTTTCTTTAAGTCCAATGATGAAAGGATGTATGTAGTCACTATTCCTGTTAAAAATAAGGATGTAGTTCTTGATCCGAAACAAGAGGATTTCCATAATCTTCATGCTATACTTTCAAATGTAGAAAAACTAAAATGTGATATGTATGATGATTCTCTAATTCCGATTGCATTGGTGAATAAGCTTGTTTCTCTATCTAATCATCCAAGTTCAGTTATTCTCGAAAAATTCGCTAAGAGTGGTATTAAGTAGAAAAGGGGACTATATTTATTTAGCTTAATAAAGAATTCTTTTAATAATAGAAAAAAATGAAGAATTAAGATTTGAAGATGGGAGATTTCTATGATTTAGAAAAATTGAATGTATGGTAAATCCTGCTAATCCTATAATCAAGAAAATCATGGTTCGTAGTTTGAGGGGAAAAATAATATTATGAAGTATCAGGATTTAACGCATGGGATTATTGGTTGTGCAATGGAAGTCCACAATCAGCTTGGGAGCGGATTTCAGGAGACTGTATATCAGCGGGCTTTATCTATAGAAATGAATTTACAGGAACTCCCTCATGAACGGGAAAAGGAAATGGATATTCATTATAAGGGTTTTAAAATAGGAACACGGCGTGTGGATTTTTTTGTGGATGATAAAATTATGGTGGAGATTAAAGCTGTAAAGGCACTTGAAGATGTTCACCTTGCGCAGGTAATGAATTATCTTGAAGCATATAATATGGAAGTGGGTCTGTTGATAAATTTCGGTGGGAAGAGCCTTGAATTTAAGAGAGTACATAATCTTTGAACCATGATTATGGGGATTGAAGGATTATCATGATTTAGCAAGAGTGAATGTACAGTAAATCCTGTTAATCCTATAATCAAGAAAATCACGGTTCGTAATTTGAGGAAGAAATAATATTTTGTATAAAAGATTAAATTCCAGTAAACATAATCTTTGAACCATGATTATGGGGATTGAAGGATTATCATGATTTAGTAAAAGTAAATGTACAGTAAATCCTGCTAATCCTATAATCAAGAAAATCATGGTCAATCAAGAAAATCATGGTTCGAGAATTGAGGTAAAAAAAGAGCCGGTAAAATACCGGCTCTTTTTATGTTTAAAGATTTTTGATTTTTACTCCAGAGGAGCACCTGTAAATATAGGATCACTAGCCTTAATTGTTGCGGTTTCACCAAACTTAATGGCTTCTGTTTTACCAAAATATTTTGGAAATTCTGAACCAAGATAGAATTGTGAAGAAAGAACCTTTCCTGTGTAGAATGCTGCTTCTGCATTGTCAGCAAGTAGAGCTTCTCTTTCTGCACCCTTAAGGTCGCCTACAAGTTCCTGCATTTTTGGCTGGCATATGGTAAGATTCCATACATGACACCATGCAATAGCAAGCATGTACATAGCTTCCTGAAGAGGAGTAGCATTCATAAATAGGTGAAGGAATTTTCCACCTGCCATCTGCTTTTTGAGCATTTCAATGATATCATCAAGCTCTTTCATTCCTCTTTCAAAAAGAGCAAGATATTTTTCATCAACTATTCCTTTTGCTTTAGCAAGGGTATCTTCCACTCTATTCTTAAGTATGTTATAGTTATACTGTTCCTTATTCATGAGAATCTTTCTCATTGTAAGGTCCATTGACTGGATGCCGTTTGTTCCTTCCCAGATTGCAAGAATTTTGGAATCTGCCATCATTCTGGCTATAGGATAATCCCTGCAGTATCCGTACCCGCCGTATACCTGCATAGCCATTGATGTAATTTCAACACCCTTATCTGTACATCCGGCTTTTGCTATAGGGGTAAGAATTTCAATAAGAGCTTCTGCTTCTTTAACCTGCTCTTCTGATTCTGCAACTTTTTTAAGATCCATCTGATGGAATAGAAAGTATACGAGAAGTCTTTGTCCTTCAAGGTGAGACTTCATCCATAGGAGCATTCTTTTTACGTCAGGATGTTTGCTGATTGCAACAAGAGGAGCATCAGGATTGAGCATTTGTGTTACATCAACGCCCTGGTATCTGTTTTTTGCATAAGTTATAGAGTGCATGTATGCTGCTGAAGCATTTCCATGTCCCTGTATAGCAACACCATTACGTGCGAAGTTCATCATTTTGAACATGATTTTCATACCCTGACGCTCTTCACCAAGGAGATAGCCTATACAATCGTTGTTGTCACCAAATGCAAGCTGGGAAGTCCCCTGACCATGAAGACCCATTTTATGTTCAATACCTGTACATACTACATCATTAAATTCTCCAACAGAACCATCTTCCTTTAGTCTGAACTTTGGAACTATAAAAATAGAAATACCTTTTGTACCTTTTGGATCGCCCTCGATTCTGGCAAGTACAGGGTGAATCATATTTGAGTAATAGTCATTTTCTCCTGAGGAGATAAATATTTTCTGTCCTGTGATTTTATAAACACCATCAGAAACTTTAACAGCTTTTGATTTGAGGTTACCAACATCAGAACCAGCATCTGCTTCTGTTAAGCACATTGTTCCACCCCATTCGCCAGACATAATTTTTTCACCATACTGTTCTTTCTGCTTTTCTGTACCAAAGGCATAAATAAGCTCCATTGCTCCGTGTGAAAGTCCGGGATACATACCTAAACAGTAGTTGGCAGCGCAGGCAAATTCATAAACTGCTGTATTTATAGTATTCATCATACCCATTCCGCCATGCTCAGGGTCATCAGCAATTCCCATAAAACCTGACTCATAATAGGTATCCAGTGCTGGATGGAAACATTTTGGAATAGTTACTGCTTTAGTTTCGGGATTCCATTGTGCACCTTCATTGTCCCCTTCTTCAGCTGTTGGATAGATGACATCAACAGTAATCTGCTCAGCAAGATCAATTGTTGCTTCTAAGGTATCTCTGTCAAAATCTGAATAAACAGGAAACTTTACAAGTTTGTCAACTTCAAGAGCTTCAAATAATACAAATTTAACATCTCTGGTATCTACTAATGGATTAAGCATATACTCCTCCTAAAAAATTAATTGTATTCTGTTCACTATGTTTAAAAAGTAAATAAGCGGGCATTTTTATTAAGTCATTTTGAGCGGATATTTTAAAATGTTCGTCTTATTTACAAACAAGTTGCTATTTAAATAATAAAATTAAAATAAAGAATAACGATAAAACCAGCACTGATTATATATTTTTTTTATTTATATTATAAACTGTTTAGTTTAATTAAATTTTACATAAGACTTTTAATCTGTCAATTAAAATTGATTTTTTAGTAAAAATTGCCTAAAAAAGTCAGTTTTAATTCTCTGAATCAAGGTGATACTCGAAAATTAAAACTCCTTCATCAACAGTAACTTCAGGTTTAATAGATGCTTTTTTGAAAATTTTAATCATATTGCTGTTTTCATAAAGAACAGAGGCGCATAAGGTTTTTATTCCCCTGTCCCTGGCAATTTTAATTAAATATTCCACAAGAAAAGTTGCAATACCTCTACCTTGCCATCTTTCATCAACAATAAAAGCCATTTCATAGCTTTTATTATGTTCATAAAGAGCATATCTTGCTTCAGCTATAATTTTTTGGGTTCTTCCGGTTTCAACAATTCCAACAATTGATAGTGTTTTATCATAATCAACAGCAACATATTTCTGCATATTTCTGTGAGGCATGGAATGTATCTTGGAAAAATATCTTAAATATATTGATTCATCAGAAAAAAGATAAAAAAGTTCTCTCATCATATCTTCATCTGAGGCCTTGATAGCCCTGAATTTTATGTCGGTATCTCCCATTGTTTTTACAATTTCCAGGTCTTTCGGATAATTAATAGAATGATCTTTTCTATATATTTGATCCTTGTAAGCAAAGCCAATGCCCTTTGCCTCTTCAAGAAGCGCCTCTCTATGGTCAGGGTGGGCAATTTCAATCATGGCCATTACCCTTTCTCTTATTGAACGGCCAAAAAGGTTGGCTACGCCATATTCTGTTACCACATACCTGGTTGCGCCTAAGGTTGCTCTGGCCATACCAGCTTCATGATCATGCCTGATTACGATGTTGCTCTTTCCTTCCTGATCAACTGAATTAAGAACAATAACAGACCTGCCTCTTTTGGCAAAGGCAGCACCAACTGAAAAATTAAGTTTGCTTTCATATCCGGAAAGAAGGTTGTCCCCTGAATGAAAGATAATTGATTCACCTGTTACATCAATCCTTTTTACATTCATGATGCTTATAAGGTTATTTACTCTTCTGATATTTAATGGATTTGCAAGTATAGCAATGGGATAAAATTCAAAAAGGGGGTTTTCAGAGATATAGTCATAGAGTTTTTTTGATCCATAACAGTAGCTTGCTGTGATCTGCCCGCCCTTGTACCTGTTTCTTTTTATAGAAATAGCCCCGCTTTCAATGAGATCTATTGCCCAGTCGGAAAAAACATTGGTGAAAATTCCAAGCCCTTTTTTGTTTTTAAGGTTTTCAGCAATAGCATCAAAAATCCTTCCCACATGCATAACAATAGTTGCATCATCATTTATAAGATTGGAAACATTCTGGCCTATTTTAAACATTTCGTCAGTATAGGGTTTTATTGTTCTTTCCGGTATGGGCAAAGAGCTTTCAATAATATAATTTGCCTGGTCAATGTGGATAAAAGTGTCCCCGTGGGTAATAGGCATTGAAGGGTTTACCTCAATAATAACAGTTTTGGCCTGGCCTATGACAATTTTTGCCACATCACAGGCAATACCAAGGCTCATATATCCTCTGCTGTTAGGAGGGGATGCTGTTATAACAGCTATATCAACCCTTTGGGCTCTCTGTGAAAATATATAGGGTATTTCCATCAGGTTTGAAGGGATAAAGTCCACCTCGCCTGACTCAATCCTTCTCATTATACTTTCACCTGTACTGAAGGTTTTAAGCCTGTACTTGGAACCGCTGTAATTATTTCCTGAACTAAGATAGTCATCCATTGTAATAAGCTGTATAAGCTCAAGATCCAGGAGGTTGGGTTTCTCTGATTTTAACATGGCAGAAACAAAAAGAGCGGGCACTGCCGGCCCGCTGCTCAAGAATATTTTTGAACCTGGTTTAATAAGATCCAGAATTTTTTCAACATCTGTTATTTTTGCAGATTGCATCTTTATTGACCACCTTTTCTTTTATCCTCTTCCTCTTTGCGCAGTTCTTTCTTGAGAATTTTCCCTACATTGCTTTCAGGAAGAGAATCTCTAATTTCAATTTCTGAAGGAAGCTTGTATTTTGCAAGCTTTTGCTCACAATATTCCATGACTTCTTTGGCGTCAACAACATCATTTTCATTTGGAACAATAAAAACTTTTATTTTTTCTCCTCTTTTGGCATCAGGAATGCCTATTGCAGCAGCTTTTTGGATTTTAGGATGCTCGTAAAGGATTTCCTCGATTTCCCTTGGATATACATTGTAGCCTGAAGACAAAATAATGTCTTTTTTCCTGTCAACAATAAAGAAGTATCCATCTTTATCCATATATGCAATATCACCGGAATAGAGCCAGCCGTCGCGGATTGTCTCTGCTGTTTCTTCAGGTTTGTTAAGATAGCCGGATGTAACCTGGGGTCCGCGAAAGATCATTTCTCCTTCCTCTCCAGGAGCTACATCCTCTGTGCCTGTTTCCAGATCTACAATTCTTACGTCTGTATCAGGGTAGGGGAGCCCTATGCTTCCAGGCTTATGCTTTCCTCCGTAAGGATTAAGGTGTGTCTGAGGTGAAGTTTCGGTCATGCCAAATCCTTCGTTTATATGTGCGCCTGTAAGCTCATGAAACTGGTTCATAACTTCAACAGGAAGAGATGATGCTCCTGAGGAAAGGACTTTGAAGCATGACATGTCTGTTTTTTTTAAATCCGGGTGCTGAAGCATGCCTACATACATTGTGGGCACCATGGAGCATATTGAGGGCCTGTATTTTCTTGTTGCTTCAAGAAGTTCTTTAGCCTGGGGTTTTGGAACCATAATAGCTGTCCATGACTTGAAAACAGGAAAGTTAAGGGCTGCTGACATGCCCAGTATATGAAAAATGGGAGGAGCAGATATTACAACTTCTTTCGCAGGTTCAAATCCCGTGAACCAGGCATCATACATCTGTACCATAGAGCTTAAATTTCTGTGAGTAAGCACAGCTCCTTTTGCCATTCCTGTTGTTCCGCCTGTATATTGATAAACTGCCACATCATCAAATTTAACATCTGCTTTTTTAAAGGGTTTATCTTTTTTTACAATATCAAGCCACTTGAAAACATCTTCAGATGCGGGAACATCAGCTTTCATTCCCTTTTTTTTGCCCGCAATATTAAACAGGACTTTCTTTATTCCGGGTAAATAATCACCTATGGATGTATAGATTATTTTTTTTACTGTTGTTTCATTTCTCAGGTTAATCATTCTTTCAGCTAGAATATCGAGTGTAATGAGAAGTTTAGCTTTTGAGTCATTAAACTGATAAGCCAGCTCTCTGTCAGTGTAAAGAGGGTTATTCATCTGCACAATACCCCCAAGCTTAAGCACAGCATAATAGGCAGCAGCAGTCTGGATCATATTAGGAAGAAGTATTGCAACAACATCTCCCTGTCTAATCCCCATTTCGTATAATGAACCTGCAACTCTGTTTACCATAATGTCAAAATTACGATAGGTAATTTTGTAGCCCATAAAAATAAATCCTATATGGTCTGGAAATTTTTCAACTGATTTTGCAAGGAATTCGTGAACACAAACTTCATCATAATCAATATTTGCAGGAACCCCTTTGCCATAGTGTTTGAGCCATGGCCTGCTAAGATAAACTTCCTTATTGCTCATACTGCCTCCTTTTGATTGTCAATATTATAAAATCGCCGTATTTTAATATAATAACTGCTCATTAGTCAAACTTTTTTAATTTAATTATATAAACAGATTGATTTTGTTTAATTTTTATTATCTTAATTGAGAAAAAAATAGTTTTCAAAATATTTAGGAGTCAACAGGCTAGATGGAAGCATTATTAAAGTATATTTTAATGCAAGTAATGACATTTATTATAATCAAGTGAGCTCTTTTTTGGTAATATTCAGGTTGTAGTCAGGTTAAAGATATTGACATTTTTAAGAAAAAAGAATTTATTGTACTTATTCGTATTTATTCCTAATATATTGTGAGAAGACATGACTTTCCCGGATAAAAAAATAAATAAGGAAAAGGCTGTTGAGGGAATTATAGAGGTAAATTTTCTCAAACCTGGTTACCGCTTTGAATTTGATCTTTTTGATGAGGATAAAAATCTTGTTTTAAAGGCTCATACTTCAATTTCTGCGGGTGTTCTTAATCATCTAAAATCATCGGGTATTTCCCGCCTTTATTTTGATCCTTTAAAAGCAAAGCTGGCTAAGGAGAATAGTCAAAAATCTGTAATTTCTGATGAGCTTAGAAATGAAACATATAACCACACTAAAAATATACTGGAAGAGATAAGGAATACCTTTAATCATTCTCCTAGTGAAAGTATTGGGAAAGAGACTATTGATAAATCCAGGGATATTGTTGATAAAATTATAATAGAAACAGACAGCAATGATGACGGTATTTTTGAGATGACTGTCAAGCTTAAGGATATGGATGAATTTTATTATCATCATTCCATGAATGTTGCTATAATGGCTTCTATCCTGGGGTCACGTCTCGATTTCAAACCTGAAATGAAATCAGCTATGGGCGTGGGAGGGCTTTTCCATGATATTGGGTTTTCATCTGTTTCAAAAGATATACTACATAAGGCAATGCTTAGTGATGCTGAATTTGATATTATAAAGAGTCATACCCATGTGGGGTACAAGTTTGTTGAGAAGAACCGCAATCTTCATGATATAGAGAAACGAATGCTTCTTCTTCATCATGAGCAGGCTGATGGGGAAGGCTATCCATATGGATTGGATATGGAGCATTATCAGGGGAGAGTGCCCAGAGAGGTGCGTCTTTTGGGACTTGTAGATTTTTTTGTTTCACTTACTGGTCCTAGACCTGATGAGACTGCCATGACACCAAGGGAAGCAATGCGTTTTATGGTAAATAAACTTTATGCAGATTATAAAACAATTTATAGCTTTATTTTGCCTGATTTACGGGATTTTATAAGGGCCCTGGGTTTTGTTATAAACAAAGGAGAAAGCTTCATGGGCCCTGGTGACCTGGTGCGACTTAGTACTGGTGAAATTGCTCTTGTTGAGGAGATGAACCGCCTTTATCCTTTAAACCCTAAAGTGCGAATAGTTAAGAATAGTAAAATGGAAACTTTAAAACGTCCAATAAATGTAGATCTTATTAAAACATATCAGGACTATGTTTCAAATATTTATGACCGTAATGCCAAAGGCGGATTTTCCATAAGCAAACAGGGCTCAGCTGGAAGATTATGATAGAACAAAGTCCTGAAGAAATAATAAATTTTATTGAGGATAATAAAAAAAAGTTTTCTGCATACAATAGCACTAAAATCAGTGCTCTCCGTTCTGCATTGCATGATTCTGAAGCTATAAATCTTTTTGATTTTATTCCATTCCTTTTTACTGTTAATGTTCCTGAATTTCCCGGATATATGAAGGAGCTTCCTGTTCCACCAGGCATATATAATTATACTGTTCCGTCAAATCTTGTATCAAGTATAAGAATGTCACACCCCTCTTTTTCTATGCAAAACATGCCTCAAGTGGAGCCTGTGATAAAGCTTTTTGCCCTTATTGGTAGTGCTGGTACTATTGCATTTACATCTGATTCGGATTTGGATTTCTGGTTATGCGGCAATTTCAAGACCATGGACAGTGATTCGATATCTCTTCTTCGAAGAAAATGCAGCTTAATAGAAAAATGGGTAATGGAAGTCAGGGGTAGAGAAGTTCATTTTTATCTTAATGATATTGAACAGATAAAAATGAATATTTTTGATGAGGACGAGGAATATGGGCTTACTGGTACATCTCTTGGGCAGATGCTTAAAGAGGAGTTTTATAGAAGCTCAATTATAATAAATAATGTTGTTCCTTTCTGGTGGGTTGTTCCTGCAGATAGCAGCGATGATCAATATAAAAGATGGCTGACTGTTTTACAGGATTCAGGGATGCAGGATGACTATGTTGATTTGGGTAATCTTGCACAAATTAACAGGTCTGATTTTTTAATAGCAGCTCTTTTCCAGATAATTAAATCTTTAGGTAATCCTTTTAAGTCTCTTATTAAACTGGGTCTTCTGGAACGCTACATAAATGATGATAAGGTTAACCCTTTTATAAGCAATCTTATTAAAAAGAATGTCCTTTCTGGTGAAAGTGAAAAGCTTAAAATAGATGCTTACTGCATTATGTTTGATCAGGTTTACGATTACTACAGATCCCATAGCAATAACATGACTTTTATTAATATTATAAAAACGAGTTTTTATCTTAAGGTAGATCCCCGTCTTTCTTCTCTGCCGGGGAAGGGGCAGGGTGAGGAAGAGCTGCGCAGGGTAATGCGATTATACACAAAAAAATGGACCTGGGATGATGATGTTATTAAACATGTGGATAATTTTGAAACATGGGATATTGAATCAACAAACAAAATGATGAATAACACCAAGAAAATTATTCTTACAGGATATAAGAATATTCTTAATGCCTTGGGTGATATAAATGCTGAATCTATAAACAAGGATTCCCTTTTAGGCATTAACAGAAAAATATTTTCTCATTTTAGCAGTGAAGACAAAAAGATTGATAATACTCTTAATTTTAAAAAGTATCCTCCTGAAAAACTTTTATCACTCGATTATATCAGAGATGTTAAAGGTAATGAAACCTGGTTTCTTAATAAGCGTGTTGTTTATGAAAACAAACTGGAAAAAGTCGTTATTCGCAAAAGTCCCCACCTATTATCTCTTGTTGTATGGATTAGCCTTAATGGACTGTACCAGAAGGATTATACCCGCCTTGAAATAGAACAGGGTTTTTATAATATGGACCCTAATTATATAAGGGATTTAATTCCCGAACTCACAGCAAATTTTTCTATTAAGGGACTGGATCTTCATAATAGCTATTTTCTTCGGGATCCTTTTCCTCTTATGAGCTATATTATAATTAATCCTTTTCACAGGTATGCAAATCAAATTGTTGAAATATATTATCTTTATCACAATAGTTGGGGTGAAACCCGGTTTGAGGTTTATTACAGTGTTAATGATCTTCCTGGTATAGGTGCGAGGATTGCTTCAGGTGCAATAATTTCCGGGATGGATGAAATCGCTTCCCTTCATCTTACTGCTTCAGAACCTTTCAGTGGGACCAGGGAATTTTCTACCTTAAAAGCTTCATTTAAAAATATGCTGAGATTTTTTACTGTTTCCAGGCCTTCAGTAAAACTTCGTTTTTTTACAATGATGGGTAACAAGCTTACTCTTTTTTCAAATAAGGTTAAAAAAGGGGATAACTCAGCAGTTTCATTTAGCCAGTACAGCTCTGAGGCTCAGCTGCTTTATTCAGTTTCCTATAGCAGAGGAATTGTTAATCTTAACAGGGTTGATGACAGGGTTTCTGAGCTGGAGTATCTGGATCAGATTTTAACACATGATTCTTCCAATGCGGTGAAAATTTTTTTTAACAGGGATAAAAAGTTTTCCAGATTTTTTGTACTCAATGAAAAGGGCTCTCTTTTCTTTTTCCGAAAAAGGAGTGAATTTTTTGATGACTATCTTTACAGGCTTATACTTTTTGCAGAGAGTACTGTTTCCAGCATCATAGAAAATGACCCGCATAGTATTTTAAAAGGAACGGAAGAGAGAATAAAAAGTTTTGAGATTAAAATTGATTCTACTGGCAAGGGTGAGATCAGTGATTATAATTATTCAGCAGATTTGAGCTTTTTGAGTTATAGGGATAAGCACATGCCTGTAGTTCTTTCCCTTCATATTCTTGATACAGGGGAGGTAGGTTACCGCTTTACTCTTCCTGATGGAATGAATACAGAAGTTTTTACCAGAGATGAAATTGAAAGTGTAAGCAGTGAGATTTCATCTCTTATGGAAAGTATTCCTGAGTATAATTTTTTCCCTTCAGCTGTAAATCTGGAGCATGCGGAAATTGATATGTACAGCAGCAATACCTCTTTTGCCTTTTCAGAAAAGAACAGGTTTGAACTTTTTATAGAAAAAAATCTTGGCATGATTTGATTTTATATTTTGTCTGCTTTTAAAGCAGGGGAATCCCTTTTGTGGTTATTTCATGTAGAATCGGTGAAACGGACTCATTTGAAAGATAATCTTTAAGGCTTACAGGTATAGCCTCAAATCTGTGATCAACTGAGGATGCATAGTAGTTGAGGATGCTCCCTTCTTTAAATCTGTCATGACCAAAATCTTTTGAAATAACTGCTATGTCTATATCGCTATTTTCGTCAGCTTCTCCTGAAGCATATGATCCAAATAGTATAAAGAGATCAGCGCGGATATTATTTTTTTTTAAAATATTCCGAAGATTTACTGCGTTTTCTTTAATTTTTCTGATATCCATTCTCTTAATCTCTTCCCTTCTTTAAGGTATTTCCCAGTAAATGTTTTGTCTGCTTTTTTATATATGGAAAATTTTTCATCTGGATACCTTGATTCCAGATTGAATTCGTTTATTTCACTTAGAAGAAGTATATCTTTTTCAGCTATACCAAGGCCTGATTCTCTGGATAAATATAACAGATTATGTGAAAAAGGAGCGTGATTATTTCTTTGGTAAACATAATAAGCTTTTATTATTTTTTCAATAGAGAGATGAAGGTAGAAAAGTACTGCTACATAGTTTTTTGTTTTTTCAAAAATATCTTCAGCAGTGCGGAAATCCATTAAAGAGGATTCTTGCCAGTACTTTATAAGCTCTTCTATTTTTTCTTTTTTCATAGAAAAAATAATGTGTATAATGATTAAAATGTCAAGCCGTATTAATGTTTATATTTTGTTCATGTTTTATTAATTTCAGGGTATGTTGACATTCCTCCTTTTTTTTATTATTATTAAAATTTAAACTTTTGAGTCTAATATTAAAGAGGAGAACCTTATGAAGGGTAATGAAAAACTTATTAATGTTTTAAACGAGCTTTTAGCAGATGAGCTTTCTGCTATAAATCAGTATATGGTTCATTCAGAAATGTGTGCTGATTGGGGCTATGAAAAGATGCACAGAGAAGTAGAAAAAAGAGCTATTGATGAAATGAAGCATGCTGAAAAACTTATAGGCAGGATCCTTTTTCTTGAAGGGACTCCTATTGTAAATAGGCTTAAAGATATTCATATCGGTGCTGATGTTTCAAAACAGGTTGATAATGACTGGCATTCAGAAGTTGATGCTATTAAGGCATATAATGATGCAATTAAACTCGCTGCTGAAGTAGGTGATAATGCAACTCGTGATCTTCTTGTTGAAATTCTCAATGATGAGGATGCCCATATTGATAAAATAGAAGAAACTAAAGATCAGATTGATCAGATGGGTATTGGTGTTTTTCTTAGTACTCAAACTGTTTAAGATTCAAATAGTAATGAAATTTTAAAGGGGGCTGTCCTATAAAGTAATTTCATCGTCATACCGGTTGAAGCGTAGCGGAAGCAAGCATTATTGAAACATCCTGTTTCGTGTTTGCAGGCAGCCCTCGTGGCTACACTGCCGGTATCTCTTTGAGCTGATTTCTATCAGGAGATTCCGGTATTTGGCCGACTTTATTAGAGCATCCTATTCTATGCTGGCAGGCAAACTTCATGTTTGCTCTATAAATTTAAGTTGCAAAACCGGAATGACAAACCCTTTTAAATCCGTCTTTTGAGACAGCCTTTTTCTATAAAAAAGGCTTGTGTAAAATCTTCATCCATACAATTATGTCTCTTCTGGATTATCCCCTGTTAAAACATCAGGTTTATTTATAT
>CAZYPA010000006.1:0-48369 GCA_964649175.1 uncultured Leptospirales bacterium
GAAAAGGGAGGATTGTTGATGTAAACAACTGTCTTGATGGCGACGGCCCTTTTTCTCCTGAAAGAAGCGGTTCCCTACCTGTTGGAGATATAGTAAAGCTGTGTTTTAGCGGCACTATTACTTATGAAGAAGTAAGGAAAAAACTTGTAGGCCAGGGAGGGATGATTGCATACCTGGGGACCAATGATGTAAGAGAAGTTGAACAAAGGATAAGTGAAGGGGATAAAAAAGCTGAGCTGGTTCATGAGGCAATGATTTACCAGATATCAAAAGATATAGGAGCCATGTTCACTGTACTAAAAGGTGAAGTAGATGCAATACTCCTTACTGGAGGAATAGTATACAGCTCTAAGGTTGTTGACAGGATAAGAGAAAGAACCGGAAAGTTAGCCGAAGTATATGTATACCCGGGTGAGGATGAAATGGGTGCACTTGCAATGAATGGTTTAATGGTTCTAAGAAAAGAACTTCAGTTAAAAGAATACTGACACCTGGTATCCTCTAACTGCCATATTCATACATGTCCTTTATTGAATATTTTTTATTATAATAACCTTTTTTCCCCTTTATTTTTGACAAAAATATTTTTATTATTATATTAAAAATAAGATGATTCTAAACAAGGGAGGATGATATGACAGAAGAACTTAATTTAATAGAAGAACAGATTTTAAGAATATTTAAAGCTCATAAGAAAAAAGCCAATGAACCTATTTCTAATAAAAAAGTTCTTGAAGAAGCACAAAAGGGGCTTACTACAATACTGAGCAATATTCTGAAAGTTCTTATTGAAAAAGGACTGATTGTAGAAAAAGAAGATTCCCTTGTCCTGACAGCCAAGGGTGATGACTACCTTTACAAGTACAATTTTTATTCAGACTATTAAGAATCCCTGAATATTAAATTGTATATAAAAATGCGGCATTTTTATGCCGCTTTTCTCTTTAATTCCTAAAAGAACAATTTTTAAAACCTGAATTTTTTAATATTTTTGCAACCCTGAAGATGTATAATCAGTTAAAAGAATGAACATGGCAGCCATTTTATCTTAACTTCCGGAGAAACAGGTATGACTATTCTGTACAATCTTAGGGGATCTATCATCATTATACTAATATTACTCCATACATTATTTTGGTATCCACTTTTATTACTCTTTTCTTTTATTAAACTTATACCTGTTAAACCCGTAAGATGGATTTCTACTAAAAT
Source organism: uncultured Leptospirales bacterium (assembly GCA_964649175.1). Taxonomy (GTDB): domain Bacteria; phylum Spirochaetota; class UBA4802; order UBA4802; family UBA5550; genus JBBAGC01. The sequence goes on from CAZYPA010000006.1 coordinate 1,213, forward strand.
CTTAACATTTATTGCAACAACATGGATTGGATTTAATAATCTATGCCTTGAGTATATAGCAGGAACAAAAATAGAAGCTCAAGGCCTTGAGGGACTTAGCAAAAAAGAATGGTATCTGGTAATATCCAATCATCAAGCCTGGAGCGATATCATGGTACTACAGAAACTTTTGAACAGCAGAATTCCCCTGTTAAAATTTTTTTTAAAACAGGAGCTTATACGCGTCCCCTTGCTGGGATTTGCCTGGTGGGCTCTTGACTTTCCTTTTATGAAAAGATATTCATCTGAATTTATAAAACAAAATCCTCATCTCAAAGGGAAGGATATAGAAATCACCCGTAGGGCATGTGAAAAATATAAAACCATGCCTGTTTCAATTATGAATTTTGTTGAGGGTACAAGGTTTAATGCAGAAAAACATAAAAAAAACTCATCCTTTAAAAACCTTCTGCCTGCAAAAGCAGGTGGTACAGGCTTTGTTTTCACAGCAATGGGACAGCAGATTAATATAATTCTCAATGTGACTATTATTTATCCTCAAGGGTCACCAGACTTCTGGAGTTTTATCTGTGGAAAAATAAATAAAGCCAAAGTTATTATTGAAAAAATACCCGTAACTGCTGAACTCATTGGAGATTACCAAAACGATAAAGCCTACCGCGCAAGCTTTATTGCCTGGATAAATAATTTATGGCAGGAAAAAGATCTTCTAATAGAAAAAGAAAAACAGAATATTTTTTAAAACAGGCTTAATTAAACCGCCTAACGGTCTCTCCATACAGCCTCCGGGTCACGGAAAAGGATATCAGCAGGGTCAAAGATTTCCGGATCATAATCCTTTCCAAGCCAGCTCACTACTTCACCATGCTCATCATGATTTTTATTAGCAAGAGCTTCAAGTATATTCTCATATTCCCATGGACCACCGCTGCCTTCAGGTGGAGATGTTCTTTTGCCATCAAGGCATACAGGGTATTCCTTTTTTTTATCAGCAGGAAGTATCTTTTCAAGCACAACAAGATGTTCCCATCCATCATCAAAATCATAAAGATATTCAAACTTTTGTTTTTCTTTTTTAATATGGTCAGATATTTTTTCATCCCTTTCATTAAGGGCATCATAGATCATTTCTTCGTCAGGGAGTGCAATAATATATATGGAATCAGCATCCTGTTCATTCATTACAAATTCATGTAGCTGATCTTCAGAGTCAGACCATTCCATTACATCCTGAATTGCACAATGCAAATCCCAAAATGTATAGGAATCAGGAACCTCAATTCTTCTCCAGATTTCAGGTTTTATATCTTTAAGTGTAATCCTGAACTGATAAACATGCATCATTTCATCTTTCATAAATAATTGCTCTTCCTTAAATCAGATATAACTACAATATTTTAAAAAACAAATAACTCAATTTAAAATAATGGAGCAAGTAGAATTTTAATTTTTTATTTTTTTTCTATATTCATTCAATAAATTTTTATAATTACTTTATTCTGTAGCAAAATTATCAAAATATCCCTGAATCAAAACAACAGGCGTACCCTTATCACCACTACCACTTGTAAGGTCACATAAACTCCCTAACAAATCTGTGATATTTCTGGGAGTTGTTCCCTGTGATTCTGCTTTACCTGTAAGGTCAGTCCCTTTTGATTTTATACATTCTTTCATTACTTTAGTTATCTCTTCCCCTCTAAGAGAACTTAACTGATTGTCAGCAAAATATTTAAGCTTTATTTCACTTGGTATGCCCTTAAGGCCATCTGTAAAAGCCGGAGAAATTACAGGATCAGCAAGCTCCCATATTTTACCCCTGGGATCCTTAAAAGCACCATCACCATATATCATAACCTCAACATGCTTTCCAGTAAGCTCTTTTATCCTTTTTTGAATTTTTTCAACAACAGGCTGGCCATTTCTTGGGAAAAGTTTAAGTTTCTCATCAGTAGCTTTGTTTGAACCTAAAAGGCCATACTCTTCATTATAACCGGTTCCGCTTTTTGGATTAGAGCAGATTTCATCAAGTCCATAGAGAATTTCTGCTCCGGCTTTTTTCAAAAGCCTCTTTGTTCTTACTCTTGAATGTATATCAGCTGTTAAAACATTTTTTGTATATTTTAAAATTTCTCTTGGATCATTTGCAAGTATTACGGTAATATTATCATTTACACCCTGCTGCTTATAAAATTCTATATAATCAATATCAGTGAACTCATGCTTATATGGACCAAAAAGATTGTGCAAATCCTCCTCTGTTAACACCCTTTTATAAGGATCAATATCAAGTTCATCCATCCTTTCAATATCCATAAGGTGATTACCCACTTCATCAGCTGGATAACTTAAAAGAAGATAAACCTTATCTGCGCCCTTTGCAATCCCCTGCAGAATCATTGCAAACCTGTTTCTACTCAATATAGGAAAAACAACACCAACCTCTCCATTAAATTTCTCCCTAATCTCATCAGCTATATCATCAATGGTCACGTAATTGCCCTGGGATCTGGCCAGGACAGACTCAGTAATTCCTATAACATCCCTGTCCTTAATTTCAAAACCCTCTGTTTCCCATGCTAATTTCAATGCTTCAACAACCAGATTAACAAGATCATCCCCTTCCTGCATTATTGGAGTTCTTATTCCCCGTACCACTGTGCCTACTGTTCTAGCCATAAAATCCCCTCGCTTATCTGGATTCGAATTTGATTATTCCAGCGAAATATAATAGCTATTTTAATCATTATAGTCAATTGATTTTTTCAAAACCATTTTCTTTATGAATTTAAAAGAATACTTCAAAAAAAATTTATTTTAATGAAAAGCTCTTGATTAAATACACTTTTAATTATAAAAATATCTTATTATAAACCTTTATCAAAAGTATACTATTGCAACAATTCAATAATACAGGATAAGGGCTTTTACAAAAAAAATTAATATTAAAATGAGGTCATTATGAAAAGTAAAAACCTGATTATTCCCCTCTTAGTGATTCTTTCATTAACACTATCATGTAAAAAAACTGTAGAATCTCAACAAAAAGCATTCGCAAATAATGTGAAAAAAGCAAATGAACTTATTTTAGAATATCCTTCATTTGCAGAATTAATTAAAGAGCAGATTGCTGCAGCTGAGGCAGTAATGGCTGAAACAGCTGCCATTACTGATGAAAAAGCAAAAATTGAAAATATTGGACTAGCCAGCTCCACTTTGCGTACAACATTCGTATCCAATCTTGACAATATACGAAGTACAATCAAGTCAATTAAAGAAAAATCTGTAGAAGCACGCTCCATGGATATGAAGTACAATGAAAAGCTCCGTATTAACCAGGCTATATCAAATGGAGAAGAAGCTATTAGCAATGCTCTGGAAAGAATTAAAACCACAGTAAACAGCAAAACTGAAGCTGAAGCCCTGTCAGGAATTGTTTTGTCCGATCTGGAAGCAGCTGAAAAGACTATAAGTAACGCAATAGATGCAGTTCAGGACAGAATAGATGAAGAACAGGAAGCAGAAGAGGAAAAAATTAAAGCAGAAAAAGCAAAAGAAGCAAAAGTAGAAGAAAAAAAGGCAGAAGAAAGTAAACCTATTACATGCGAATACTGTGACACAGAAAATCCTGCAGGTACAAAAAACTGCAAAAACTGCGGTGCAGCTTTAAAACAATAACAGTTAAACAGAAAATCAGCAAATAAAAAGACTCCCTAATGGGAGCCTTTTTATTTTAAGTTAAGCCCTCTAAATCCCAAAAATGAAATTTTTAGGACTCTTCTTTTTTACAAAATTTATTCTGCAAGGGCACCTGTAAAAATTGCGTCATTTGCTTTAATTACTGCACCATCGTTAAACTTAATCGCTCTTGATCTTCCAAAAAATTTAGGAAGCTCGGTTCCAAGATAAAACTGGGAAGAGATAACTTTACCTGTATAAAAAGCAGCTTCATTGTTTTCTTCAAGAAGCTTGTCTCTATCTGCTCCTTTAGCATCTCCAACAAGTTCCTTCATTTTCGGCTGACATATAGTAAGTGTCCATATGTGCATCCATGCAATAGAAACCATGTACATTGCATCCTGAAAAGGAGTAGCCTGTGCAAATATATTAAGGAATTTACCCCCTGCCATCTGGCCTTTGAAAAATTCCACAAGCTCATCAAGTTCTTTTACAGACTCAACAAAAAGATCAAGATATTTATCATCAACAATACCTTTTGCCTTTGCAACAGTATCATCAATTCTCTTTCTAAGAGCGGCATAATTTTTCTGTTCCTTATTCATAAGAATTTTTCTCATCATAAGGTCCATAGCCTGAATACCATTTGCTCCTTCCCATATACAGAGGATTTTGGAATCTTCCATAAACCTGGCTACTGGATAATCTTTACAGTATCCGTATCCGCCATAAACCTGCATAGCTGTTGATGTGATTTCCACACCCCTGTCTGTACATCCAGCCTTGCATATAGGAGTAAGTATTTCAACAATCGCATTAGCTTCTTTTTTATCTTCTTCGTTTGCAGATCCTCTTAAAATATCAAACTGGTTATACATAAAGTAAACAAGCGCTCTCTGACCTTCAACATGAGACTTCATCCATAGAAGCATTCTTTTTACATCAGGATGCTTGCTGATTGATACTGATGGAGCTTCAGGATTAAGCATCTGTGTAACATCAACACCCTGCAACCTGTTTTTTGCATATGTAACAGCGTGCATATACGCTGTAGAAGCATTAGCCTGACCCATAAGAGCAGTACCCATACGGGCCATGTTCATCATTTTAAACATGATTTTCATACCCTGGCGCTCTTCACCCAAAAGATAGCCTATACAATTTCCACTGTCACCAAAGGCAAGCTGGGAAGTAGACTGGCCATGAATACCCATCTTGTGCTCTATACCGGGGCATACAACATCGTTAAATTCACCTAATGATCCATCTGGATTTACACGATATTTTGGAACTATAAAAATTGATATACCCTTTGTTCCTTTAGGATCTCCCTCAATTCTTGCAAGCACAGGATGAATCATATTAGGATAATAATCGTTCTCACCACCAGAGATAAATATCTTTTGTCCAACAATTTTAAATGTTCCGTCAGGCTGCCTGATAGCTTTTGTTTTAAGGGCTCCAACATCTGAACCTGCATCAGCTTCTGTGAGACACATTGTTCCGCCCCACTCACCTGAAAGAATTTTTTCGCCATAGAGCTTCCACTGTTCCTCTGTGCCGTATTCTTCGATAAGCTCCATTGCACCATGAGAAAGACCTGGATACATAAATAATGAATAGTTGGCAGCCATGGAATATTCTATAGCAGCCATTGCCACAGCATAGGGCATACTCATTCCGCCGATTTCCGGATTGTCATAAACACTTCCAAATCCTGCTTCATAATATGCATTTAATGCAGCATGATAAGATGAAGGAATAGTAACTTTTTTTGTAGCAGGATCCCATGCAGCAGGATTTTTCTCTGCCTCCTCTGCTGTTGGATAAATAATGTCTACAGAGATCTGCTCAGCCAGATCTAGTGTAGCATCAAATGTGTCGCGATCGAATTCGCTGTAAAAATCAAATTCAATCAGCTTCTCAACCTGAAGAAGTTCAAATAATACAAATTTAACATCTCTTGTGTCAATTAATTGATTAAGCATTTGCGCCCCCTGATATTTTATCTTTATTTTCTAGCTATCCAGTAAAAACAAAAAAAAAATACAAATATCTTTTTGCTTAATCCCAGGAGAGCTATAAAATGCTAATTATTTTTTTGAATAAAACCGGTACAATTATTTTTTTAAAACAATAAAACTCCAAAAATACATATTTTCTTTTTTAGGATTTCTTAAAATATAAGTAAAAGTGTCAAGTATTTTGTTTATTATCATAAAAATAAACATGCACATACATAATGAATATTTATAGTCTCATATCAGACTAACCCCTCTTATATTCAGAAAAACTAAAGCAAATAAGCTAATTATTCTTATACTGTCCAAAAACAATAAAAATGTATTGCCTTATAATATAAGGCTTAAATAATCTCTCTTTAAAATAATTATGGAGAGTTTAATGAAAAAAATCTTTCTTTTACGGCATGGCGAAGCTCAGGAAGATGATTATGAATCAGATTACGCCAGAAGACTTACTGAACGTGGAAAGCTGCGCTCATCAATAATGGCAGACCATCTTCATAGCAGCAAAGAGGGAATAGATATAATTATCACAAGTGGAGCAGCAAGGGCAAAAAACACAGCTGAAATTTTCACCAGCACATTTAAGCTTAGCGGAGAATCGATTGTAATTAATGATGATCTTTATACTGCTCATGAACCCTGGATTCTTATGGACATGCTGTGGAACTGCAACAACTCATATTCATCTCTAATGATAGTAGGACACAACCCTGTACTTAGCGAACTTGCCTTTATACTAACAAGCGGATTTCGAAATTCAATGGCTAAGGGGTCTATTGTGAAAATTGAATTTGACGTTGACCGCTGGGAAGATATTGAATCCTCAAAAGGAGCTATAGCTTTTTACAAACTCTTTTCCAGCGGTGAAATTATTGAGGCTTAACAAAGAGATAAATTATTTATTCTGATTTCTTGTAGACATCTGCCCATATATGTAAAAAATTGACATATACGTTTTAGTTACATAAAAAGCAAAGAGGAACAAAATGAAAATAGCAGTAGCAGGTACGGGTTATGTTGGCCTTTCAATAGCTGTTTTAACTTCACAGTACCATGAAGTTACAGCAGTTGATATTGTAAAAGAAAAAATTGACCTTATCAATAAAAATATATCTCCAATTGAAGACAAAGAAATATCTGAATTTTTCGCAAATAAAAAATTAAATTTAAAAGCAACTACAGATCCGGAAACAGCATACAAGAATGCTGAACTGATTTTTGTTGCAGGACCAACTGATTACGATACTAAAGGAAATTTTTTTGACACATCTGTGATTGAAAAAATTTTCGATGATATATACAAGTTTAATAAAACAGCTATTGTGTGTATAAAATCCACTGTGCCAGTAGGTTATACTAAAAGCATAAAAGAATCGTATCCCGGAATGAAACTTATTTTTTCTCCTGAATTTTTGCGTGAAGGAAAAGCTCTTTATGATAATCTGCACCCATCACGCATTATAGTTGGCGAGCAATCTAAAGATGCTGAAATAATAGCCAGCGTATTAAAAGAGGGAGCATTGGACAAAAACACCCCTGTTCTTTTTACCTCTTCAACTGAAGCTGAAGCAATTAAACTTTTCTCAAACTCATACCTTGCATTGCGTGTAGCCTATTTTAATGAGCTGGATTCTTATGCATTAAAATATAATTTAAATACAAAACAGATTATTGAAGGAGTGGGCCTTGACCCAAGAATAGGCACACACTACAATAACCCCTCTTTTGGTTTTGGCGGATATTGCCTGCCCAAGGATACCAAGCAGTTAAGAGCTAATTATGAAAATGTTCCAAACAATATTATCCAGGCTATTGTTGATTCAAACAGAACCAGAAAAGATTTTTTGGCAGATGAAATAATTTCCCGAAACCCTGCAAAAGTTGGAATTTACAGGCTTGTAATGAAAGAAGGATCTGACAATTTCAGGTCATCCTCTATTCAGGGAATAATGAAAAGAATCAAGGCTAAAGGAATTGAGTGTATTGTATATGAACCTGTTCTCAAAGAGGACCACTTTTTTGGTTCAAAAAAGATTGACTCTCTTGAAGAATTTAAAAAGGCATCTGATATAATAATATCCAACAGGCTCCATCCTGACCTTAAAGATGTTCAGGAAAAAGTATTCACCAGGGACCTCTTTACAAGAGACTAAAAACTTTTCTTCTTTATTTAAGGCTGTAATTCCATAAAAAAAGATTACAGCCTATTTTATTATCACCTTAGTTTTTTAACATATTTTGCAGCTTCAAGTCCAGCTACACACCCTTCCCCTACTGCTTTGGCTATCTGCCATGGAGGCCCGCATATATCTCCTGCTGCGTATATCCCTAGGACAGATGTTTCCTGCTTGCGATTAACAGCAATGTGTTTGAAATTTTCATCCATTTCTATTCCAAGAAAACCTGCAAGTTCCATTGCTCCTTTTGCTCCAAGCTCAATGAATATGCCATCAGCCTTAATCTCTGTATCATTACTTAACTTAACTGATTCCACATTTTTTTCTCCGAAAATAGAAACAATCCTTTCCCCTTCTATAACCTTTACCCTGCTTTCAGAAAGCTGCTGCGAAAGTTTGGAATCAACATTGATCTTTTCAGAAACAAGATAAACCGTATCAGAATAGGATGAAAGTGTAAGTGCGCCTGACACTGCAGCACTTCCATTTCCGGTTATTACAACAGGTTTTTCTTTATAAAAATTAGCATCACAATCAACGCAATAGCTTACTCCATAGCCACGAAGATCAGTTTCACCCGGTACATTGAGGGTATTTCTTGTTACACCAATGGTAAAAATGAGAGAACGGGTCCTGATTGTTTTGCCACTTTCAGATTTAAGTATTACAAGCCCTCCATCCAGGGCTGTTTCAATAACATCCTCTTCAATAAATTCAGCACCAGCTTCCCGTGCCTGCTCTATACCATTTTTAAGAAGCTCGTCACCTGTAATATGAGGCATACAGCAATAATTTTCTATATGTGCTCCAACAATGCTGCTGTTTTCAAATCTCCCTAATACCAGAACTGAAACCTTTGCTCGTGCTGCATGTATTGCTGCCTGAAGCCCTGCAGGGCCTGTACCCAATATTACTACTTCATAATCCGCTATATTTTGATTAGACATATAACAACTCCTCTATTATAATTCTTTTACTGTAAATGCATATATAAAACAAAAGACAAATACTGACTTTATCAACTTTAAGTATATATTAAAATACTAAAAAACTCAAGCATTTTTTTATTTTTTTAATTCCAAAGCCCATTCCTTCCATATATTCTCCTGGAAGCCGCAGGTTGCGATGTTGCCTTTCCTTACTACAGGGGTTTTGATAAGAAGTGGATTTTCCAAAAGTACTTTTTCAGTATCATATTTCATGTATTTAAGATTCATTCTTTCATATTCTTTGCTGTTTTTATCAATAAGCTCTTCAAGAGGCACTGTTCTTGCAACAGAAGATAATTCACCTTTACTCATACCTTTTTCAGCAAGGTCTATCTGATGGATACCTATTCCCCGCTCCTTGAAAAACCTGACAGCTTTTCCAGTGTCTTTACATTTTTTTGTACCAAAAATCTGTATATTCATAAAGAACTCTCCTGCCTGCCTTTAATTATTTTTATGAAAATTTTTCATTTCTTCAGCAACATTTCTGTTTTTGGTACCAAAGCTTTCAATTGACAAAAGCCCCATGCCATACTCCTTTCCATAGCCTATACCTTCAAAAAGTGCTTTTCTGAATTTGGCTTCATCTATAATTTTAAGCGTTCCAGTGAAAATGGAAGAGAGCAGCTCTACCCTGTCTGCCTCACAGGTTACGTATCCATCGTGTTCAACTTCACATTCTATTATTTCAAAACCGTTTTTAAAAGATTCAGATTCCAGCCATTTTTTCTGTAATTCAGTCCCGTCAATGTTTACCCTTTTAAAAAGAATTCTGGAAGAAGGATTTGCTTTAAGATAAAAGCTATAGTTCATTCCAACTCGAAGAGGTATATTGTAATCGCGTGTTTCAATTGAGTTTATAAAGCCGTCAGGCTTATCCCATTCGTTAATATCAGGTTTAACCTTTGATACAAGTACAACAGGCTGGAGGAAGTTGTTCTCCCTCAATGGTACTTCATCAATACGGTAGATCAGTCCTTCTTTTGATGTAAGGGAATCAAGTGCTTCAAATAAAAGGTCAAGGCTGCTTAGGTGCATCCTTACTACGGGTATTTCCACGTTAAATAAAATTATTGATATAAACATTTTTCACCTCATCTATTAGATCAAAAAAATCACATAAATATTTCATGTCAATACTTTACATTTTTGAATTAATCTTTTTTTAAAGCCGAATTTCCTTGACCCCATCTCCCTAACCCTCTTCCCCTCAATGGACTATACACAGGATGTGTGTGTTTCGACGCGCGACACGATGTCGCAATAAGCGTCGAATGAAGAGGGAAATGTAGCATGGATTTCTTGTAAATATTTAATTTCTAAACACTAAAAAACACAAACATGAACTCATGGAACTACTCTGAATTTATTGGTGAATGAAAGGATTATTACCCTGACATCAGGAAGGCTGAAAAGCTTTGGTTCTATATGAATACGGAAGGAGAAACAGAAAATCTTTTAGATAAGAGTTTTATTTGCCTGATATTTAATTCCCTTTTACCATTCAAAATTTCTGAAACAACTCCCTGGGAGCCAATTTCTTTTAAATCTGTTTGATTTAAACTATGCTCAACCATAAGTTCTTTTAAAACTGTTATGCCATTTGATTCTTTAACTGGATAGTTTTCTTCCTCATACTTTGAAATCAATAAACCAATTGTTTCCATTAAAGATGCTAATGGGTGTTTTTCATCATTTCCTACTTCATCAATCAGCTCATCTAACCTTTCACATAGATTAAGATATTCTTTCTTATTATGAGGAACAGCCAATATTTTAGACACTGATGGCCATATCTTTTTGATATTCTTTAGTTCTAAGCTTAGCATTTTATTCCTTCCATTTGTTTTTATCATAATCTGTATGGTTTAATATATGACGAATATATACTATTTTTTTATTATAATGAATTGCTGCAATCAATCTATACTTGTTACCTCCAATATTGAAAACCGTTAAATTATTAACCATATCAGCACCTGGAAATGTTTTTCTCAGCTCATTAAAAGAATTATAGTTACTTTTTGATATTATTTTATACCATGTATTTAATGAACTAACACTATCCGGGTGTTTTTCACTAAATTCGAGTATTCGTCTTTTAGTAATAATTCTCATGATTAAAAATATCTCTAATTGAGATTTCAGTCAACTGTTTTTTTTAAATTTAAAAGAATAAAAATCTGGAGTGTGTAATGAGAAAAATACTTATTTTTTAATCAGCAGCTTTAATGTACAGGATGTTAAAGATAAAAAAGTAAATTCATTCTACCAGAAATTCAGCTGGTTTTTCTGTTCATTAAAAGAACTGAAAAGCTCACCTTTTTTCAAAACACCTAAATGCTTGACAGATAATTACAGTCGTTTCAATAATTAAATTTATGAAAATTTAATTTAATTCATTAAAAAGGACATCCATACTTTTGGAATGAAAATAATCTGTAACCAGTGCGGAGCCTGCTGTATTGCTCCATCAATATCTTCCCCGATACCAGGCATGAATAATGGTAAACCTGCAGGTGTCAGGTGTATCCATCTTGCTCCTGATATGAAATGTAAAATTTACAGCATACGCCCTGAGGTATGCCTAAACTTTACTCCAACATCTGATTTATGCGGTAATACTTTTAAGGAAGCATATACAAATTTATCTCAGCTTGAAGAAATTACAAAAATGATGATATAGACAGGGATTAAACTGAATAATGAATAAAAGCTTTTACATAGAAACCTTCGGATGCCAGATGAACAAGGGAGACTCTGAACTTATGGAACTATCCATGATCCGTAACGGCTTTATCCCTGCCCTGGATATGAAAAGTGCTGAAATATGTATTTTCAATACATGCTCTGTAAGGCAAAATGCTGAAGACAGAGCCATTGCCATAATCAAAAAAGAAAAAAATTCAAGAGTCAAAAAAAAACCTTTGATTGTACTCGTCGGCTGTATGGCACAGAACATTGGAGATGATATAGTTGCCTCTGGTATTGCAGATATATCTATAGGCCCATACCAGTCTCCTGCCTGCGGAGAGATTGTAACAGAATTTTTATCCAATGGTAAAAAGAAAATATATTCATCCCAGGAACCTGATGATTTTGTAGCAAGGATCAACAATGACCTTATACCAAATAAAGATGAACACTCCTGGCATAAATGGGTAACCATAACACACGGCTGTGAAAACTTCTGCTCCTACTGCATTGTACCCTATGTAAGGGGAAAACTCATTTCCTTCCCCTCTGAACAAATAATTAAATTCATAGAGGATCTGGCAAAAAAAGGTATTATTGAAATTACCCTTTTAGGCCAAAATGTTAACCAGTATGGGCAGGACTCAGGCGACATTCCATTTTACAAACTACTTGAAAAAGCAGCTTCTATTCCAGGGTTAAAAAGGATCAATTTTCTCACCTCACATCCCATGGACTTTTCATCTGAAATAGTAGATGTAATAAAGAATCACCCCAACATTTCAAGGGGAATACACCTCCCATTGCAAAGCGGTTCTGACAAAATCCTGAAAAAAATGAACAGAAAATATACAATTTCACATTATTATAATATTGTTGATATAATCACAAAGGAACTTGGAGAATTTGGCCTTTCCACTGACCTTATTACAGGTTTCCCGGAAGAAACAGAGGAGGACTTTAAAGAGACTCTTAAAGCTGTTAAAACCATCAGATTTGACGAGGCATTTATGTTTGCCTATTCACCAAGAATAGGCACTCCTGCTGCTGAAATAGCAGAACCTTTATCCAGAGAAGAAAAGCTCAAAAGACTTCAGCAATTAATTACTTTACAAAGAAAAATTTCTCTTGAAAAACTAAGGTCAAGGATTGATAAGAAAGAAACAGTAATTGCTTCAAGAACAAGCAAAAGGTCTGATGAGGAATTACTTGGTAGAACCGGATTGAATCATCCTGTTGTATTCAAAGGCAATGTGAACGATATAGGCAAGGAGATTTTAGTTGAAATCAGAGGCATTAAAGGTTCAACTCTTATTGGCGAAAAGATTATATAAAATAATAATTCCCCTTATTATATGCCTTATTGCTATTCCTGTTTTCTCCAGCAACGGCCTTTCAAACACCAGCTTTAATGAGCTTAAAAATTATTTTAACACCAGGCCTGGCAAAAGTTTTGATAAAAAAGCATACGACTTTTTGAAAAAGTTTCCTGAAAGCAGATATGTTCCTGATGTAAGGCTTATGCTTGCAGATAATGAAACAGACACTGAACTTGCACTTGAAAAATACCGTGCTGTGGTAAAATACTACAGATACTACCCTCACCGCGATTATGCTCTTTACAGAATATGCCAGATACTTGACCTGAAATCGGACTGGAAGGAGCTGCAGATTGAATCAGCAGCAGGAATAAAACTTTTTCCTGAAAGCGATTATCTTTTTGAATTTAAATTCCTGTATATAACATCGTGCATAATGCTTGAAGAATATGAAAAGGCCAAAAATCAGTGTTTAAAAATAACAGAAAAAACACACGACTATATCATTCTTTCAAGAACCATATTTCTCCTTGCAGAGATAGACAAAAAAATAACAGGCAACTCCAGAGCCTATATTTATAACCTTAGAGAACTTACAGAAGGCTTTAAATCAGCTGAAATTTATCCTTCAATTATATTAAAACTTGGCGATTTTTACGAAAGCAAAAATGAAAAAGATCGCGCCTTTTCAGCTTATAGCGATATAATAAGATCTTTTCCTGAATCACCTGAATCAGTAATAGCTATTACAAGGATTGAAGCCCTTAAAATATCTAATCCCAAACTGGTTCAATATCTACCTGACATGGAAACAGTGAACCGCACAGCACCCATTGATATTATGCCCGATTATACAACTCCTATTTATGATAATAGAATATACTATTCAGTTACAATAGGACCATTCAGTAAAATAAAGGATGCAGAGGCAATCATCAGACTTTTAAAAAACTATGATAATGTACGCATTGAAAACACCTCACTTGGACATATCGTTTATATAGGGAAGCATGCAGAAACTGACACTGCCCTTCAAACAAAAATAAGACTGGCTGAAGAATATGGCATCAATGGGAATCTGGTGAGATTTTCCGACCATCAATCAAGAAGCTACATTTACAGCGACTAAAAAGGGAATTGAACTCTATGGAAGAAAAACTCACACCAATGATGAAACAATACATTGATATAAAGAAAAAACATCAGGAGGAGATCCTGTTTTTTCGATTGGGTGACTTCTATGAGATGTTTTTTGACGATGCTAAAATAGCCTCAAAAATACTTGATATTGCCCTTACTTCAAGACAAAATGATGTACCCATGTGCGGCATACCACACCATGCTGCTGACAACTATGTAGCAAGGCTGATAAAAGCCGGAAAACGTGTAGCAATATGTGAACAGCTTGAAACAGTGCCTACAACTGGAACAATTGTAAAAAGAGATGTTGTGCGAATAATTACACCAGGCACTGTAATTGATTCCAATCTTTTAAACAGTGATGATAATAATTATTTATGCTCTATATATATCTCCAAAAAAGAAATGGGTCTTGCCTTTGTTGATATTTCAACAGGTGATTTTTTTTATTACGCTTCTGATAAAAATTACGATATTTTTAAAGGCGAAATTGCCAGATTCAATCCAGGTGAGGTTATAATTTATGCCAGATCCTTCGAAACAGACAGCAAATACACAGAGTTTATAAAAAACAAGGACATACCTGTTCACACCCTCAATGAATGGATATATGAAAAAGATTATCTGACAGAAGTTATATGCTCAACAATGGGAGTTCATGGACTTAAAGGCCTTGGTATTGATACAGATACTGAAATAATAGCAACCGGTTCTATTCTGCAATACCTTAATGAGACTCAAAAAACAATACCAGGTCACCTGAAAAATCCTAAAAAAATAATGACCCAGGATTCAATGATTCTTGATGAAGCAACAATTACAAATCTTGAAATAATCGAAAATCAGAATGACAACTCAAAAAACCGCACGCTTTTTTCAGTGCTTAATTACACTCTAACTCCTATGGGGAGACGCACACTTGAAAGAAACCTGCTTCAACCTCTTGTCATAAGATCAGCAATTGAAGAAAGACTCAACCTTGTTGAATATTTTTACAACAGACCGGATCTGTTAAAAGAAATTTCCACAGTACTTAAAAACATTTATGACATGGAAAGAATACTCTCCAGATTTACCCTGGGGAAAATGCAAACCAGAAATTTCATTTCCCTCAAGCAATCTTTATTTGCATCAATAAAGCTTAAAAAAATTCTCTCTGACCATACTGTTAACTCAACAGGCCTTGCATCAATAATGGATGATATGCCTGATATGGAAAGCCTTGCAGAAAAAATTAACCAGGCTATAAGTGACGAACCAGCATTAACACCAGAACATGGAAGGGTTATAAAGGAAGGATTTCTTCCTGAACTTGATAAAATATATGAATTAAAAATAAATGCAAAAACCTGGATGTTAAAATATCAGGAGGAAGAGAAAAAAACCCATGGCATAAACACCCTCAAAGTTAAGTATAATAAAATCCTGGGCTACTATATTGAACTGAGTAAAAACCAGGCAACATCTGTTCCTGCACACTATCTGAGAAAACAGACACTGGTAAGTTCGGAAAGATATACAACAGAAAAGCTTCAGGAATTTGAAACTGGTATTTTAAATGCATCTGACAAAATTATTGAAATTGAAAAAAACGAAATCGAAAAAATTCGCCTTCATGTGCTGGAAGATCAAAGGAGTATACAAAAAACAGCATCAGCAATCGGATACCTGGACTTCATCTGCTCCATAGCATCAGCTGCTGCAATAAATAAATATATTAAACCTTCCATAAATGAAAACAACTATATATCAATAAAGGGAGGCCGCCATCCTGTAGTTGAAAAATATTATACAAAAGAAGTCTTTATTCCAAATGATATAAATCTTGATGATGAAGAAAATATAATAAGCATTATTACCGGTCCAAACATGTCCGGAAAATCAACCTATATTCGCATGTCTGCAATTATTCAACTAATGGCTCAGGTGGGATCTTTTGTTCCTGCTGAAAGCGCAGACATATCAATCGTAGACAGAATTTTCACAAGAATTGGAGCATCAGATAATATTTCCAGAGGTGAATCAACATTCCTTGTGGAGATGAACGAAACAGCCGGGATTTTAAATAATGCCACTAATAAAAGCCTTATCATAATGGATGAGGTTGGGCGTGGAACAAGTACCTATGACGGGCTTTCCATAGCCTGGGCTGTTGTTGAATATATCCTAAGATACATAAAATCAAAAACCCTTTTTGCAACACACTATCATGAGCTTACAGAGCTTGGTTCTAAAAAAGGTATTGTAAACTTTAATGTACTGGTTAAGGAAACAATCAGTAATGTGGAGTTTCTTCATAAAGTTGTTGCAGGAAGCGCTGATAAATCCTACGGTATTCATGTTGCCAAACTTGCTGGTCTTCCTAAAACCGTAATTTCAAGATCATCTAAAATTCTTGAAAAACTTGAAAAAACAAACTCCTCAAAAAAAAGATATGCAGATGATACCAGCAATAATGAACAGCTTGAAATATTTAACGCATCCAATCACCTTATTGTTCAGGCACTTCAAGTACTGAACCCGGAGCATATGACGCCTATTGAGGCAATAAATGAGCTTAATAGGCTTAAAAAAATGATAGAATAAATTATGAATTGAATTATTGTTGAAATTTTACCGAATTTAAATAATACTAACTGGAAAAGTAATATGTTTATAGCAGATAAAACTGGAACTTAAAAAAAATTACACTTGATTTTAAGAAAATTGCAAAGTAATTAATAATAATTGAAAAAAGAGGAACAATGACAACAGCCCAGTTCAAGGTTGAAAACTATCTCCCTGATTCTTTTATAATAGTTGAAGGCAAAAAAAATGCCAATAATTTCTACATTATAAGAGCAGGCAAGGTGAAAATTACAAAGGAAAATCCTGTAATCTCAGAAGAGCCCTATACCATACTGGGGCCAGGTGATTTTTTTGGCGTAGTTTCCTGCATGAGCTCACATTCACGTCTTGATACTGCAATTGCCCTGGAACAGGTCTCTCTCATTTCTGTTGAAAAAGATCTTTTTGGACTTCTGATTCAAAAAAACCCGACAGTTGCAATGAAAATCATCCGTTTTTTCAGCCGCAAATTAAGACAGTTTGACCATGCAATAACAAGCCTTACACTTAAACAATCTGGAGACGAAGACCCCTCTCATCTTTTTACAATTGGTGAATATTATCTTAAAAAAAGAGTATTAAACCATGCCATCTACGCATTTCAAAAATATATACAGTATAATCCTATGGGTGAATACAGAGACAGGGCTTTGGAACGTCTCCAACAGATGAAGGCCCCTTTTAAAGCACCTGAAATGCCCAATCTTAAAGGTCTTAACAGGGTATACAGGGACAATACCATGCTTTTTTGCGAATCTGAACCTGGTGATGAGCTTTTTATTATTCAACAGGGCAAAGTGAAAATCACCAAAATCATGGATGAAGAAATTCTTTTAGCTGTTTTAAAACAGGGAGATATTTTTGGTGAAATGGCACTCCTTGATAATAAACCAAGAAGTGCATCAGCAATTTCATACGGAGATGTAACTGTAATTGCAATCAACAAATCAAATTTTGAAGGCATAGTACAGGCTCAGCCCCAGCTGGCTACAAGGCTTATACAGCTTTTAAGTGAGCGTATCTGGACCGCTTACAGGCAGATCGAAAATCTCCTCATACGCGAGCCTTTAGGCCGAATTTATGATACTCTGCTTATCCAGATAGAAAAACAAAAAATTGTTATTGAACCAAAAAGACCCCATAGTTTTGAATTTGGGTCAAAGGAACTTATAAATATGATTGGCATCCCACCCAGAGAAGGTGAATCTGTGATTGTTCAACTTCTTGAGGATAAAAACATGTCTCTTGAGGGTGGAAAGATTATTTGCAAGGATATGGCTGAACTGGAAAAAACCGTAAACTTTTATAAAAAACAATCCTCTCTTGAAAGAAAAAGAGAAGCCAGTAAAAATAAATGATTTTAAAATTGCGAAAATTTTTAAAAATTTTTGTGGGATTTCTATTCGTTTTAATACTGCTCTTTACAATAGGAGCTGCTATTTTTATATATTTTTTTCCTGAAGAAAAGGCCCTTAATTTTATCAAAAATAAAACAGAAGAGACCCTTAAAACCAGGGTTGAAATTGAATATCTTAATTATGGCCTTAAAGGTGTAACCCTAAACAATATTACCATATACAATGCTGATGAAAAAGATAAAGATTCTGAACTTCTTAAAATAGAGGAGGCTTCAATACTCTTTTCAATTTTTTCACTTATAAAGGATGAAATTCACATATGGTCAATAAATTTGAAAGGTTTAAATGTAAACTTTTTTTTCAATGATAAAGGGGAACATAATTTCAGCTCTTTAATTAAAAACATTAGCAGCAAAAACGAAAATGGAAATCAGAATAATAAAGGGAAATCAGTAATAATTTCCAGAGTCAATATAGATAATACAACATTGAACTTAAGCAATCTTCCCGGAAATTTCAAGCCCCTTCAAGGTGAGTATAAATTAGAAGGCACAATAGATTTTAAAGAAAACAACATTTACAATATTCATAATTCAAAGATTATTCTTCCTGAAAATAGAGGAGTTCTTAGACCTCGTATTAATCTCACCTTTGCTGATGCTTTTAGCATTAAAGGTGACGTTGATCTTGAAAAGTGTTCCCTCATCTGGGTTTACAGATTCGCAGAAAATGATCCTGATCTGGCATTTGAAACAGTAACTGCAGGAGTAGATAATCTGGAAATAACATCCAATTATGTCAAAGGTCGTGTCAGAGGTTTTTCAACTCTCAGAAAAACAGATAAAAAAGTCGATGTTGATGGATGGTGTAATGTTGATATTAACACTTTGCTTGTTTCAATTTATGATGTTAAAGGAAAATTAGACAGTACTTCTTTTAATCTGAACAGCCTTGTTATTTCAGGAATGAGAGGAAGTCTGGTTAGCTTTAAGGCTACAAACGCCAATGCCACTATTCCAGATTTAAGAATACTTCTCGATTTTTTACCAAATGGACTTTATGGAGGCGTAAAAGGGAACCTTTCTTTTGACGGGAAAAAATACAATGGACTTCTTGATTTTTCCGGATGTGGGCTAATCAGGGATACTGAAATTTTCAGTGATCTTTCAACTGAAGTAATCATAAATAATAATGAATTCAAAAAAGAAAATGTACCGGTTAAACTTTTCGGAGAAAACAGCACACTTTCAATTGCCACAACTGACGAAAATTTCAACTCATTTTACGTTTTTCTTCAAAGCAATAAAATCAACTTAAATGAAATAATTAACAGACAAACAGCCCAGTCTACAAAAAAAATCAAATCCGGGAAAAAAATGGATATTGCAATAAACGGCAAAATTGTTTTAAATGATGTTATATACGATAAAATAGATTTTAAAAATACTAACCTTGATTTTAGCTTTACCGGGAAAAATATTCTTATAAATAAAATAACCACTTCCACATTAAGCGGTATAATTTCAGGGAACGGTCAGGTAAATCTTTCTGATTCTGAACCTTCCATAATTGCTTCACTCGACTTTAAAGATCTTAAACTCCAGGATTTCCCATACGAAAATGAAAATCTCAAAAACAGATTTTTTGGGTTTGCAGATGGCAATGCATCACTTTCAATTATACCGGGAAAAAATGCCGGAGAGAGTATAAGAGGAAAAGTAGTTTTCAATATTTCCAAGGGAAAAGTTGTAAATACTGGTGTTCAAAACGGTTTAATATTATTCCTTGCTGAGCTGAGATACAAACTCAAGGATCTTGAATTTAATAAAATTTATGGGAACATAGATCTGGATGCAGGGAAATACAATATAAATTCCTTCATATTTAATTCTGAAGATATAAGACTATCTTTAAATGGAACTCTTGAAAACGATCTAAACGCAAAAGATATGCAGATGAAGCTGGAGTTCAACAATCATTTTATTAAAGACATCCCCCGCCCTGCAGTTGCTTTTCTCAATAAGTATCAAAACGGGAAATGGTATATTATGCCATTTGTAATAAATGGAGATATTACAAACAGCAAAAATATTAACCTTGCTGAAAAGAATTAATAACGGCTATCCGCATAGTCAACCCATCCGCCTGCCTTAACAAGTTCTTTGTCAAACCCGGAAATGGTATAATCAACTGTAAGCTCCTCTGAACCTGATTTTAAAATAAAGACACTCCTGGATGGATCAGTTTCCAGAAATGTTTCCTTATTTGAAAATTTATCAAAAATAGAATCAATTCTTTCAGCAGGGAGTTCAACAGCCATCATACCACAATTATACATGTTCTGCCTGAAAATTCTGGCAAAACTTGATGCAATAACAATATTTATTTCATTTACCTCAAGAGCCCATGGTGCATGTTCCCGTGATGATCCGCATCCAAAATTTTCTCTGGTTATTATTACTCCAACATCCTTAAGGCTCTCTATTTTATGAAACCCTTTTAAGTCAAGATCTTCAAGGAGATATGGCTTTAAATTTTCTTTTGTACTTTCAGTTAAATATTTCGCAGGTATTATCTCATCAGTATTTATATCAGAACGGTCAAGAAAAAGGACCTTCCCTTTAAAACTTTTCATAATATTTCTCCTTTTAACCTTTTTTATAAAGGCTGGAATTTGTAATTTTTCCCTCTATAGCTGTGGCTGCAGCTGTTGCAGGGCTCATCAAATGAATAAACCCGCCCTTACCCATCCTGCCATTAAAATTTCTGTTTGTTGTAGAAGCACAAACCTCTCCTGGTGCTAAAACACCATTGCTCATACCAAGACAGGCTCCACAGGTAGGGTTGGTCAGACAAAACCCTGAATCCATAAAAATATCAATTATCCCCTCTTCAAGGGCCTTTTTATAAACTCCAGGGGTTGCTGGAGAAACTATACCCCTTACATTATCGCTTATTTTTTTGCCTTTTAGAACTTCAGCTGCAGCACGCAAATCTTCAATTCTGCCATTTGTGCATGAACCTATGTATATCTGGTCAACCTTGGTACCTTCAAGCTCCCTTACAGGCTTAACATTATCAGGCTTAAAACCATATGTTACCATTGGCTCAAGATCAGTTAAATCAATTTCAATAATATCATCGTAATCTGCATCAGGATCCGATATCCACTTTTTAAAATCCTTTAATGCTTCCTCTTTAGAGGAATAATCATCTTTTATGAATTCCCATAAGTATTCAAGTGTTGTCTCATCAGGATAACATACTCCGCTTGTTCCACCAGCCTCAATAGCCATATTGCAAAGTGTCATTCTTGATTCCATGGACATGTTATCAACAACAGGACCTGAAAATTCCATTACCCTGTTTGTTGCACCATTTACGCCTATTTTGGATATAATGTGAAGTATCACATCCTTGGCATAAACACCCTGAGCCAGACTCCCCTTTAAAACAAATTTAATTGTTTTAGGTGTTTTAAAAGTACAAACTCCCTTAAGAATACCCACCTCAAGATCAGTTGTACCCACACCTGCAGCAAATGCGCCAAAAGCACCATGAGTGCATGTATGGGAATCTCCCATTATAATAGTATATCCCGGCCTGGAAAAACCCTTTTCAGGAAAAATCGCATGACATACCCCATTTCTTCCTACATCAAAAAAATCTTTTATATTATTGCGCTTTGCCCATTCTCTTAATGTTTTAGCCTGTATAGCGGTTTTCGTATCCTTTGAAGGAGTAACATGATCAATTACAACTTTTATTTTACCCGGATCAAAAACACGATCCTTTCCTCTTGAAACAAGATCATTAATCGCAATAGGAGTGGTGATTTCATGACAAAAAACAGCATCAAGCCTGAGCACGTGTATGCCGCCATCAAGTTCATCAATACGATGAGCATCAAATATTTTTTCTGTTAAAGTTCTGCCCATTTTCTTTCCTCAAAATTATTTTTTATGATACAACTGCTGCTAAATATTCCATAAATCTTTTGCAAGCTCAACAATGCAAGCAGATTTTTTAACACTTTGATTTATCAGCTTTATAGAGTTTTAATTTTACTTGCCCCTGTGAAATAAAGGGAGGCTTACTAGATTTAAGGTGCCTGCTATATAAAATCAAAAAAGTTATAAAAATAAATACCTTTATCGAACAGTGCTTAAAGAGATTTCCTTTTTACTTTTACTGTCTTTTTTAGTCCTATCCTTATCAGGTGTTTGTAAAATAATTTTATTATTTCTTAAACTTATATTAAAAATTCTTTTCTCATCTTGTTTTAAACCTAGAATTTTTTCAGCAATAGGATCTTCAATCTCCTTCTGTATTAAACGCCTTAAATTTCTTGCTCCAGATGTACTATTAAATCCCTTGTCCACAAGATATTTTTTTACAGCAGCTGAAATATTTAATTCTATATCCCTGTTAAAAAGCGACTCCTCGAGATCATCAAGCATAATTTCAACAATTGAAAAAAGATCTTTTTTGGTAAGCTTATTAAAGAAAACAATTTCATCAATACGGTTTAAAAATTCAACAGGAAAAATCTTTTTTAAACTTTCCTGCCCCTTTACTCTGTCAAAATCAACTGAATCGGTTTTAACAAAACCAAGATTCCCCTTTTTATCCAGTTCATTGTTTCCGGCATTTGAAGTCATTATTATAACAGTATCGCGAAAACTCACAGTAATACCTGAAGAGTCAGTAAGCTCTCCTTCATCAAAAACCTGCAAAAGAATATTAAATATATCAGGATGGGCTTTTTCTATTTCATCTAAAAGTATTATTGAATAGGGTTTCCTTTTTATTTTCTCTGTAAGCTGCCCCCCCTCTTCATAGCCAACGTAGCCTGGAGGAGAACCTATAAGCCTTGAAACTGAATGCTTTTCCATAAACTCTGACATATCCAGGCGCACAATGTTCCTTTCATCATCAAAAAGAAAGTCCGCTAAAACTCTTGCCAGTTCAGTTTTACCAACACCGGTGGGACCAAGAAAAATAAAAACTCCATTAGGCCTGTCCTCACTACCTATTCCTGCCCTTGATCTTCTTATAGCTTTTGAAACAGCTTCAACTGCATCATTTTGACCAACTATTCTCATATGCAGATAATCTTCCATTCTTAAAAGCCTTTCTGATTCATCATCATCAATCTCTTCAAGAGGAATCCCGGTTATCTCAGCAACAACCTTGGACACAACTGAAGCTTCAACATTCACTTTATAGCTGTTTGACCTGTTGATCCAATCCTGCTCAAGCGCTTCAAGTGTAATCTTTTTTTCAGCAATAAGATCACGTACACGTGCAGCCTGTTCATACTCCTGATTTTGAACAAGCTCTATCTTTCCTTCATTAAACCTGGCTATCTCCTCTTCAAGGTTAACAATCTCAACAGGTTTATCTATATTATCAAAACGAGCCATTGCTCCAGCTTCATCAATAACATCTATTGCTTTATCCGGGAAATACCTGTCAGTAATATACCTTTCAGATAAAAACACAGCCTGCTTTAATGCTTCCTCACTGTACTTTACCTTGTGAAAAACTTCATAAGTCTCTTTAAGGCCCCTGATAATCTCAAGGGTTTCCTCTTCATCAGGCTCTTCAATAAGAATATTCTGAAAGCGTCTTACCAATGCGCTATCCTTTTCAAAATAAAGCTTATACTCACCTATAGTGGTTGCACCAATGCACTGAAGATCTCCCCTTGCAAGAGCAGGCTTGAGAATATTAGCAGCATCAATTGCACCCTCAGCAGCACCAGCTCCTGTGAGAGTATGTATTTCATCTATAAAAATTATTAATCCCTTTTTCCCTGAAATTTCATTTACAAGCCTTTTAAGCCTTTCTTCAAACTCACCTCTATACTTTGTACCTGCTACAACAGCTGATAAATCAAGGGAAAGAACCCTGTTGTTTAAAAGAGATTCAGGCACATCCTCCTTGATAATTCTCTGCGCAAGGCCTTCAACAATTGCGGTTTTTCCCACACCTGCCTCGCCGATAAGAATAGGGTTGTTTTTTCTTTTACGGGAAAGGATGCGTATTACCCTGGAAATTTCAATGTCCCGTCCTATAACAGGATCAAGAAGCCCTGCTGCAGCCTGTGCAGTAAGATCTATGGCAAACTCTTCAACTGCTGAAGGCTTTTCATCTTTTTTTACAGGAGCAGCTTTTACTCCTGGCCTTACACCAAGCACACGCAATATTTCATCCCTTATAATTTCATACCTTATTCCACTTCTTTCAAGTGCACTCAGACCAAGACAGCTCCCTTCCTTAAAAATTGCAAGCAGCAGATGCTCAGTACCAATATAGGAATTTTTAAGTGATCTTGCTTCATCACGGGAAATTTCAATTATTTTTTTAAAAGACTGAGTTATGGGGATCTTCCCCAAAGTAATTGTATTGCTGCTTACGCGAAGATTTTTCTCTATTACAAATAATATTTTTTCAAAATTAACTCCAAGATTTCGAAGAATCCTTGCTGCAACTGAATCATCATCTTTAAGTAAAGAAATAAACACATGCTCAGGACCAAGTGCTTCGGAATTTAATCTGCGCCCCTCATTTTGAGACGAAATCTCTAATATTTTTCTGGATTTTTTAGTAAACTCAAACATCATCTTCCAGTCCTTCTTTTAATTCTCTACGCAAAAAAATAGCCCTGAACTCATCACTGCTTACAATACTATTGAATCTTATTCCAAAATATTCCTGAAGATGAGACCATTGAATTTTAACCATAAGATCATTTATTTCAGAAATATCCATACCTTTAAAAACAGAAAGGATTATTCCAAGCCTTATCCTTGAAAGATTCTCAATTGATTCAACATAATTAAGCCTTCTTGCATACTTCAAAATTCCAAAAGATCTCCATACAGAATCTTCAAGCTCTTTTCTTGAATTACTGAAAAATTCGTCTCTCGCCTGATCTTCACCTTTAATAAGCCTGTTTATTACATATTCAGCAGTTTCAAGGATCTCTGATTCAGAAAGTCCGGAACTCTTTTTATTAAAAACATGATACAATCCGCCAATAACCCTGCCAGCATTACCAAGAGTACCGTTTAACAGATATCCCCTGTCTCTTATTTCATTTATATATGAATTAAGCTGTTTCTGCATAACAAGTGCAGGTAAATGCATTATCACAGAAACCTTAAGACCTGTTCCACAGTCAAAAGGATTCCCGCTAAGATAACCAAATTTTTCAGAAAAAGCATATTTAACAATCCTGTTAAGTGCATCATCTACTGAATCAGCCAGATTGTAACAATCATAAAGCTGAAGCCCGGGCCTTAAAACCTGGATTCTGAAATGATCATCATCATTTATCAATATTGAAAAGTTATTTTCATTTTCATAAATAACGCGACTTTTTACAGAAGTTTCCATTTCACTTGTAATGATGTTTCTTTCTCTTAAAAGTCTTTTTTTATGCAGATCAAGATCAGCAATTTTCATAAGCATTGTCTTTTCACCAGCTTCATACTCCTGCCTGAATCTGCTTAATATTGAATCCATGATAGCCATATCACTTTCATCCATTCTATCAGGGAAAGGAATATGATCTGCATTTCTGCCGATGCGCACCCGGCTTGAAATAACTATATCATTCCTGGGCCCCTGGCCGCACCAGAAGGCATCATTTTTTTGCATCATTTCCTGTATAAAGCTCACAAGACCTCCGCTATGCCTGGCCCATAGATTTACTGAGTTCATTTATTTTATCTCTCAACACTGCAGCCTCTTCATATCTCTCTTCATTAACTGCAATATCAAGTTCAGACTTTAGCTCCACAATACTGGTCTTAGGCTTTTCCTGAACCTGTACAAAGCTTCTTACCTCTGGAGCATTGTAGTTGGCAGGAATTTTACCTGAGTATTTTTTTTCCTCATAATAGCCAGATACAATCCCCTCAATATGATCTTCCAGAAAAATATAGCAGTCAGGGCAACCAAGCTTCCCTTCCCGCTTATACTCGGAAAAGCTGCATCCGCATGTTGAGCATACCTGGGTATTATCATAGTCCACAATATCATCAACACTTAAAAAAGTAAGCATTTCAGGAAGGGACAGGGAAAAACCGGAACCCTTTGTATTAAATCCCACATCTCTGGCACAATGCTCACAAAGATGAACTTCAGATTTCACATCCTTCACTATTTCAGAAAGATGAATTGTTGCATCATTTTTTTTACATCTTTCACATTTCATTTCAGATTATAATCCTGATTTTTCATTTTATTTAAAAAATATAGTAATTATTAATATTCATAATTATACGTATCCATATTATCATAAAGATACATATTTCACCTATCAATAATATAAAATAACTTTTAGAATGTAAACAATTTTATTTACAGGGACTTTTGTGACTGCAGGCACACCCTTTCACAGCAAAAGGACTTTGAGTCACAAGTTCCATGTTTCAAAACAACTGAAACATGAAACTGTAGATTTAATAGTTTAAAAGAAGTTTAGAACTCCTCTCTAGGATATTTTTATCCTGGATGTTACTTTTCCTTTCTTTATTTTTTTTAGATCAAGGGGAACACCCTCCCAGGCTCTTTCAAGAACCATAATCATGTCATTATAATCAAGATCTTCAGGATTATATGCCATTGCCCCATCATTCAGTGCAAGTCTTGCAATATCGGGAAAAGCTTCTATCTGCACCATATTTAAACCATCCCTGTTAAGGACTTCTTTAAGGCAGGTGGCGTGTTTCCCCCCTGTAGCTTTGCGAAGATCTCTGTTAAGCTCCCTTATTGCTTCAATTGCTGCTGCTGGTCTATCCCTTGGATCAGTGCTGTTATAAACATCTTCACCCTTTAATGGGAACAAAAGCTCTGCTGTTAAATGAGCAGTTTTGTGAAGATTATACTCAAGACCATAGGGTAAAAGAATACTCATACATACGCCATGTGGGACATGACATATTGCTCCTATGGAGTGACCAATAGCATGGATCATCCCAACCATTGAATTTGAAAAACTCATCCCGGCCAAAGCCGAAGCATTAGCAAGTGCAAGACGAGCATTCATATCCCCGGGCTTTTTTACTGCTTTGATAATATTTTCACTAACAAGCCTTATGGCAGATAGGGCCGTTGTATCACTCAATGGATTTTTTGCAAGACAGGTATAGGCCTCACATGCATGAGTCATAGCATCCATTCCAGTTGCAGCAGTAAAAAAATCAGGGAGTGTTTTTGTCATCCTTGAATCAAGCACTGCAAAATCAGGCAAAAGAAAAAGAGAAGGAAAAAGCATTTTAACATCTTTTTCATGATCAGCAATTACAGCTACAAGTGTCATCTCTGATCCTGTACCAGAGGTTGTTGGTATTGCGATTAACGGCTTAAGCTTTCTTTTAAGCGCGCCAAAACCTACAAAGTCCATAAGATTTTCAGAATTCTCTGAAACAAGAATATTAACGCCCTTTGCTGTATCAAGAACTGAGCCTCCACCAACAGCAATAATTGAATCACACTTTAAAGACCTGTATTTAGCTGCTATATCTTTAACGGTTTTCACATCTGAATCAGGCGGAACATCATCATAAATGCCTGCAGCTTTAATTTTTGAACCAAGTGCTTTTTCAACCGGCACTATAAGCCCTGCACCCATTACACCCTTATCAGTTATAATCATAGGTTTACTGCATCCAACTGATACAAGCATTTCAGGAATTTTCTCCAGAGCTTTATGATCTGAAACAGTTCTAACGTTATTACAAAATTCATAATATCCTGGTATCTGCATTATTCACTCCTTCTATTTATGCATATATATTTCGATAATTGTCCTCAGAATGTAAAAGTCCTCACATATACAAGTATCCGTCCAAAATGCTTTCTAAAGGGATTCATCTGAGACCACTTTGGATATCTCTTTACTGCCAAAGATGTAATAACTTTAGGAAGAAGATAGGTTTCTACAATATTAAGAATCCTTATAAAGGCCATACTATCCGGCACTGCACCTGAGATAGCAAGCCTGTTGTTTGCAGTAGCAACGCATGTTGATTCCTGGAATGTAAACATAAGAATTGCAGCCTCAATATTTTTAATTTTCATATCCAGGGTAATTTTTTTCCCTGAAGGATTCCATCCCATATATTTTACCTTGCCATTTTTATCCTTTCCCACAATCATTCCAGGGCCTGATGGAAGCACATTAAGATAAACCATAAAATCGTCGCTCAGTCCATCAAACTCCTCTTTAACCTCTTTATCCACCCTGGATGCAGCCTGAATAGCCCTGCCCACAATCCATAGCATTACTGCTACATATATTTTTTTAACAAGTTTTCCTTTGCTTTTAATTTCAGGATAATTATTAATATTCATTATTTATTCCCTCCTGATAATAAACTGCCTTCATAGGCAGCATCAAGAATCTTCAAAACTCCACCTTTACCAAAACTCTTTGAATATTCCTTTTCCAGAGATTCAGCAATATTAGTTATAACATAAGGGGGAATATTCATTTCTTTAAAACTAAGAGGTATATACTTTCCAGCCTTTTTGACAAGTTCTGCTACAGCATCCACAGCCAGGCTGCTTCTTTCTGGTTCAGGAGTAGAACAGTACTTATCGATTCCCAGAACAGGCAAAAGAAGTTCGCCTCTTACCCCATCTTTAATATTTTTAAGCTTATAATCCAGCATGTATGGAAGCAATATTGAAGAACAAAGCTCCCTGCTATGCCTTGTATTTTTGGACAGCTCAAAAGAAAGGCGCCCTCCCAGCCCCTCTGGAGCGTTTGATGATACAATGCCTGAAATTGCAATACCATTGGCAAGTCCGAGCTTTCTTTTACCTGAATAACCCTTGTTAAAAATATCAGTCAGATTTCCGCATATAAGTTCTATGGATGCAAAGGCAAATGCATCATTCATGGGATTTGCCAATTCAATAGAACATGCTTCAATAGCATCAGAAAGTGCACATATGGCAAAGGAAGCAAGATATGACATTTCACGCTTTTTAAGCATACGGGAATCTATTAAAGCAATATCGGGCATTAGTTCGGATGACATATAAACACGTCCATCTATAACAGCCTGATTGGATGTTTCCCTGCCTTTTGAGTCTGAAGTTATGATCATTATAAAAGGATAAAGCTCCATGGTGTCTGGAAGCGATTCAAACTGCAACAGGTCATCACTTTTATGTGACACAAGAATGTTAAGCCCCCTGGCCAGTGATGCAGAGCTCGTCCCGCCTATAGCAATAATTGAATCACAGCCACGTGCCCTGAAAAGCTTTGCAGCATCAAGAACAGTGTTTGTTGAAACATAATTTGCAGCCTCATCAAATACAGCACCAATAACAAGACCGGAATCACGATATGCTGAAATAATATTTTTAACATTCCCTTCCTTAACAGATCTTTTGTCTGTAATAATAAGAGGTTTAACTGCATTCATGCCTTTCAGCTCATAGGGAATATTTTCCAAAGCCTTTTTGCCTGAAAGAATTCTTGTTTTATTATAAAATTTAAAGTAATCGGGTATTTGCATAATATCTTACACCATTTCCCTTTTTTTTATTTTCATCTTTTTCACAGTCCTCTTTTTAGGGATCCCGTTTTTATCAAATCCCCTGATAAAATAATACCTGTTCAACATTATTTCCTGAGGGATTGCCCGCTCCTTTGAATCACACTTACGAAACTCATTAAGCAGCCTGTCTGGAAGTGTGTCATCCTTTCGGGATATGCCTTCAGCACAGTTCATCAATCTTTCAAGAACCTGTACCCTGGCTCCTACTCGAAGAAATCTGGTCATTCCCATTCTCATTCCTGTAACAGATGACCACAACTCAGGCCAGAGGCTTATATCAACAAAACGCATTGCAACGCCTGCCATTAAATTCATCATAACCTTCAAAACAGGCCTTGGAGAATATCTCATAAGAGGTGTTTCCAGCTCATAAGGAAAAGCTGTAAAAGCACATGTTTGCAATGAATTTATAGCTGAGTTAACATCCTCCTGAAATTTAACAAGCGAAGCTTTGCTTCTATAGGAAAAAGGATCAATCAGATCAAAGTAAACCTCCAGAGCAAATGCTGTAGAAGCAAGATGACAGGCTCCCCTGTTTGCAACAGCGTAGGAGAGGCCCTGACCAAAGGAACCCCTTGGATCATAGGCAGCCATTTCAAGGCCTTTAACCTGAATGGCAAAATCCTCTCCACCGTATTTTTGAGAACAGAATCTGGAACCCATTGCCAGGTCCTTTCCAATACCCTTCATTGCTGCAATATCATTAAGAACCTCACAAACTCCATCTGGGGAACCAAATTTCAGATCTGACTTAAAGAGCCCCCTTTCAGTTGCCTCCATAGCCCAGGCAATTGTACCACCAGCTGTAATTGTATCCATACCAGTAAGAGTGCAAATTTCATTGAAATCTGAAATTTTAACAGGATCAAAAATTTCAAGGTTTGAGCCCATGAGCCCAACGGTTTCATATTCAGGAATCTGACGAACTTCTCCGTCTATACTCCCCTTGTGTCCGCAAAGGATAGTACAGGGCCTGCATGTGCTGTAGGTAGTTTTAAATTTTTCTGCCATTTCCTCGCCTGAAATTTTATGTGCCTCCCCATGTGTACCCCCTGTAAAATTCCTCACAGGGAGTAAACCTCCTGCATTATTAAGATTTACATTAGCATTGGTTCCATAATTTCTATATGTTCCTGAGGAGATATCATTGCTGTTTATATATTTCGTGGCTTTTTTCTTTACTTTCTCAAACTTGTCCTGTTTAGCAGGAAGTATTTTAAACTCTTTCCCCTTGGCAGAAATGGCCTTAAGATTTTTTGATCCCATAACCGCACCCATGCCTCCGCGTCCCAAAAACCTGTGTCCTGATGAAACATTAGCATAACGAACAAGGTTTTCCCCTGCACTACCTATAGCAACAATACCGGAAGAATCCTTAGCCAGCATCTCCTGTGTTTTCCGTGTATCCATACCTTTCAGGTTTTCAGCATCCCTGAATTCAACTCCTGCAGAAGAAATATATAAATAAACCGGTGTAGATGATGCACCCTTAACTATAAGACCGTCCCACCCGGATGTTTTAAGAGCCATACCAAAAGGCCCGCCACAGGAGCAGGAAGTCATAATTCCGGTTAAGGGAGATTTTGTCACTGCAGCAAATCTCCCGGAGCAGGGAGCACCTGTTCCCATCAATACTCCGCAATGAAAAGCTATCATATTATCCGGGCCAAGAGGATCGACTCCAGGCTCCATTCTATCATAAAGAAGCTTTAAAGCAAGGCCCTTCCCTCCAAGGTATAATTTCAAATCCTCTTCAGGAACATCATAAACAGTATAATTTTTTTTTGTTAAATCTACTTCAAGAATTTTGTTGTTTGTACCTATAATTTCCTGCATAAATATCTCCTTTGATATAAAAAATAAAGGCATTAAAATAAATATAATCAACACAAAAAAAATAAAAAAAAGTTGCTAACCTCCACCTGACTGCTTTAGACAGGCTATTTCACATGAATGGTTTAGTTTCCCCCGGATGCTGATCCTTTCACCTTCGCTGAAATAGATATAGTTGTTTTGTTTTCTGAAACCGGCTGTTTTAAGAATTTCAACAAGCCTTGTTCCAGGCTTCACATTAAAAACAACCCCCTTTGCAGGATCATATGTGGAAAGGCTAATTTCATTATGAATTCCAGAATAAAGCTTAAGAACAATTGTTATTCCATCCATAACTTATAGCACCAATCAAAGGAATTTAAAAAATAAAATACATAAATAAAAACAATATCATAAACATTTTATGTTTTAATGTATTTACTGCTTTTTAAAAAATAATGTCAAGAAACTAAAAAAAAGATTAAAAATCATCCATAATTTAAAATTTTAATATTATTTTACCAATCCTGGGAAATCAGTTCTCAGAAAACAAAAACCTTTATGAAAAAAAGAACACAATTCTATATTTCTTTATTATCCAGCATAAAAAGTTTGACATTTAAGCAAGCTAAAAATAAAAAACAAATTAAATGAAATTAAAGCATGGAGGAAATCATGGGACCTTTTTTTGATTCGAAAACGGACTGGACTAAAAATTTTGGACAGTACCTTAAAGAAAATAAAACCCTGGCATATATGATGCTGCAAAGGGCTGAAAAATTTAAAAAATATAAAGCCCTTACACAAAAAAACAAAAATAATGAATGGGAATCCATAACCTGGGAGGAATTCGGAATTAAAATCAAAGCTATTGCCAGAGTTTTAATTTCAATGGATCTTAAACCAGGAGAGATGTGTGCTATTTTTTCTCAAAACAGGGCAGATTGGGCAATTTCCGATCTTGGAATTCTTGCAACAAGGGGAGTATCAGTACCAATATATGCAACAAATTCAAAAGAGGAAGCTGAATATATTATCAATGATGCAGAAGTAAAAATTATTTTTACAGGAGATCAGGAGCAATACAACAAAGCAGCTGAAATTATCAAAACCAACAAGCATCTTAAACAGATTATTGCCTTTGATAAAGAAACCAAAATTGATTCTTCACATAGCCTTTACCTTGATGACCTTATTCAAAAAGGAATGTCCCTTACAAATGATAAAGAATTTAATGAAAGACTTGAAAATGTAGACCCCGATGACATTCTTACTTTAATTTACACATCCGGGACAACTGGAAATCCTAAAGGTGCAATACATACCCACAGAAGCTTTATGAATGGAATTTATCCTGCATATATGCGATTCCCTGAAGTAGGACCTGATACAATTTCTCTTGCAATACTTCCTCTGTCACACGTATTTGAAAGAATGTGGTCTTATGGTTGCATGTCTGCAGGAGTACAAATTGTCTACTGCCCGGATCCAAAACAGTTTCTTGAAGTTATGACTACAATTAAGCCGCATCTCATGACAAGCGTACCCAGGATATGGGAAAAGGTATATGGTACTATTCACGAAGGACTTAAAACAGCCCCCTTTATTAAAAGAAGCCTCTTTGAATGGGCAACAAAAGTAGGCGTAGAGGAATATAGAAAAAAATTAAAAACAGGCAAAGGGCAAAGCGGATTAAAATACAAGCTGGCGGACAAAATAATTTTCAGCAAAGTAAGAGCCACCCTTGGTACTGAAAACTGTAATGTTTATCATATTGGCGGTGCTGCCTTTGCTCCTGATATCAATGAATTTTTTCAGGCATTTGGCATAAACATAGTTCAGGGATATGGACTTACTGAATTTTTCCCTGTTTGCGTAGGATTCCGTGATACTGGTAAGCCAGCCTATTGTGGACCAGTTATCCCCATGTGCGATGTGCGTATAGCTGAAGATGGCGAAATACAGTTAAATGGCGGAATGGCTCTTAAAGGTTACTACAATAATGAAGAGGCTACAAAGGCCTGTTTTACAAGTGATGGATGGTTTAAAACACAGGATGTGGGCGAATTAATTTCTGAAGATAAAAATGGAGAAGTCCTGCAGTATATTAAAATCACAGACAGGATAAAAGATCTTATTATCACAGCAGGAGGAAAAAATATTTCTCCTCAGCAAATAGAAGTACTTCTTGGTGATGAGCTTTTTATTGAGCAGTTTGTAACAATAGGAGAAGGCAAGAAGTTTATATCAGCTCTTGTTGTACCGAATTTTGCCATTCTTGAAGATTTCTGCAAGAAAAACAATATAGCCTATTCATCAAAGGAAGAACTTGTTAACAATCCTGTTATAATTAAACACTATGCAGAAATAATTGAAGCCAGAACTGAATCCCTTGGACAGGTGGAAAAGATAAAGAAATTCACTCTGCTTACTGAGGAGCTTACACAGGAAGGTGGAGAGCTTACTCCAACAATGAAGCTTAAAAGAAACGACATTGGAGCAAAATATAAAGATCAGATAGATAAAATGTATCAGGAATAAAACAGGTTGTAAAAAATTCCAGGCTCAACAGCCTGAACAGGTATAAATAAAAACGCCCGCTTTTGCGGGCATTTTTATTTGAATTAATAATTAATAGTTTATTCCTTGCTTTCCTTTTTAGCAAAAATATTTAATAAATCAATAGGAATAGGGAAAAGTGTAGTTGAATTGTTTTCATTTGCAACTTCTCTTAAAGTCTGAAGATACCTGAGCTGTAAGGCTATGGGGTGTACTTCCATCAACGCAGCAGCATCAACCATTTTACCAGCTGCCTGAAACTCACCTTCTGCACTAATAACCTTTGCTCTTCTTTCCCTTTCAGCTTCAGCCTGCTTAGCCATGGCCCTCTGCATTTCCTGAGGAAGATCCACATGCTTAACTTCAACAGCAGAAACCTTTATTCCCCATGCATCTGTCTGATGATCCAGGATTGTCTGAAGCTCTGAATTTATGTGATCCCTGTTGCTTAAAAGATCATCAAGCTCAAACTGACCAAGAATACTCCTAAGAGTGGTTTGTGCGAGTTGTGAAGTAGCATAAAGAAAATCGTCAACTTCAGTAACTGCCTTATTTGGTTCAACCACTCTAAAATAAACAACAGCATTGACCTTTACAGAAACATTATCCCTTGTAATAATATCCTGTGCAGGTACATCCAGAACCACAAGACGAAGATTAACCCTTACAAATTTATCAATAAAAGGAATAATAATAACCAGGCCAGGACCTTTTGGACCCTTTGGTGGTGTTACAAGGCGGCCAAGCCTGAATACTACAGCCCTTTCATACTCTTTAATTACCTTAATCGCAGGTATAAGAATCATCAGAATCAAAAAAATCAGCGATGGTATTAAACCAAAATTTCCCAACATTTAAAACCTCCATTTACTATTATTATTTCAATTAATACTTTTAACCCTGAGCACCATACCCGCGGTATTTTCGATAATAATCACCTTTTGATCTTTATAAATTTTTTCATCTGAAACAGCATTCCAAATCTCACCATGCACTCTTATCTTCCCTTCATTGTAGTCATTAAAATCATCAAGAGCTACACCCAGGGAATCAATAAGACCATCCAGCCCTGTTGTTACTTTTGATTTATGCACATCAATAATTGCCCTTAGCACTAAAAAAACAAAAGCCATAACAACAATGACCAGTGCTATAATAGTAGACCATGGCAATCCCCCTCCAGGAAGAGGCGAGTCAAACAGAATAACTGCTCCAAGAACAAAAGACACAATACCTCCTATTGTAAGCAAACCGTAGCTTACAAACTGTAGTTCAAGTACAAACAGCACAAAAGCTAAAATTATAAGAAGCAGTCCAATACCATTAATAGGTATAATCCTTATTCCAAGAAGAAACAGAATTAAGGCAATAGAACCTATAGCTCCAGGGAAAATCATTCCAGGATTTTTAAACTCCATTCCTATACCTGCAACCGCAATCAAAAAAAGGAGAAGAATAATCTGGGGATCTGCAAACCTGTTCACAGTAGACTGCTTCCATGTCATCTTAAAACTGGAAGAGCTTATACCATCAGTCTTAAAAGTAAAGGGTGTACCATTTAAATCAATTTTGCGGTTATTGAGCTTTTTAAGCAGATCATCCATATCCTCAGCAATAATATCAACTACACCAAGCCTATGTGCTTCAAGATAGCTGCTGGATATTGCTTTATTCACAGCATCAACAGCCCAGTTAACATTACGACCTCTTTTTTGTGCCAGACTTCTTGCATAAGCAACTGTGTCATTCAGTACTTTTTTCTCCATAACCCCTTCAGGGCCGCCCTTGTCATCTTTTTTCATAAAATCGAGCATAGGGCTTACAGGATGCATTGCCCCTATCTCTGTACCAGGTGACATTGCAGCAACATGAGCTGAAAGCATTATAAATCCACCTGCTGATGCAGCCTGGGCTCCCTTTGGATATGTATAAACCACAACCGGAATTTTTGAAGTGAGAATCGATTTAATTATTTCACGCATGGAATCCATTAAGCCACCTGGAGTATCCATCAGAAGAACAATAAAACTGTTGCCCTCAGCAGCAGCAGCTTCCATTGATTCAACTATATACTCTGCAACAATTGGATTCACAGTTCCGCTTAATTCAATAACAGCGTATTTTCCCGGAGCAGTTTCTGCAGCAAACAGAATATATGCTGAAAAAACTGAAATTAAAAGGAAAAAAACAAGACACATCTTTTTATTCAAATATTTCATTCACTTTCCCATTTTTATAATTTTCAAAATAAATTACAGGCAGACCTCAGATAGTATAGTATAAATCATAGTAAATTAGTTAATTATAATATATAAAAAATAAATATTATTGCAATCCAAATCCTTATAGCATTATTCCTTTTTTAACTATATACTTTATAAACATGAATACTTAGAATATACAAACCTGAATCACGATGCAAGTAGAAAAAAATTTTTAAGCCAGCTTAAATAAAAAAATAAATATTTTAAAAAAAATTTGCATTCTACTTGACAGTTTTTTAGTATCACAACATATTTGGAAATGTACAGGATAAATCACTAGTAAATTGAAGGTAAAAACTTGGCTAATATAAAACAGCAGAGAAAAAGAAATCGTCAAAATGTAAAACTACGTGCAAGCAATTCTCAGGCAAAATCAGCAATAAGAACAGCTGCAAAAAAAGTAATTAAAACTATTGAATCTAAAGATGGAATAGATAAAGATAAAGTTCAGGAATTCCACCAAACTTTTATCAAAACAATAGATACAGCTGCTGGTAAAAAAATTATAAAGAAAAACACAGCTGCAAGAAAAAAATCCAGACTTGCCAAAAAAGTTAATGCAGCCCTGGCTACATTAAAAGAAACAGCATAGGATATTTTTTTTGAATAAGACTGAGCTTGTTGAATCAATAAGCATAAAAACTGGTATTCCAAAAAAAAAAATTGAACTAGTACTCAACACCTTATTCTCAAAAATTATAGAATCAGTACATAATGATGAAACAGTTGAAATCAGAGGGTTTGGATCTTTTTCTCAGGTAAAACAGGATAAAAGACAAATTAAATCGCCTATTGCCGGAAAAACAATTGATGTACCGGCTAAAATAAAAGTAAATTTCAAAGCAAGTAAATCAACAGAAAAGAAAATATAAATAAGGGCGCTTAGCTCAGCTGGGAGAGCATCTGCCTTACAAGCAGAGGGTCGGCGGTTCGATCCCGTCAGCGCCCAAAACACAAAAAGGATCAGGTAAAAACCTGGTCCTTTTTTTTATTACTTGAGCATAAATGAGGCTTTAAATACTCTGACAATCATAAGTTTTATTTAATTAATTTTTATAATTAAAATTGAGGTCTACATATGCTTTTTGAAAAGGGGAAACTCGGTCCTTTAAATTTAAAAAACCGCAGCATCAGATCTGCTGCTTTTGAAGGCATGTGTCAAAATGGAATACCCTCTGCCTCTCTTATTGATTATCACAAATCAGTTGCAGCAGGCGGTATTGGGATGACAACAGTTGCCTATGTTGCAGTGCAGGATAATGGACGCACCTTTTCCCATCAGTCTTATATGTGCAAAGAAATAATTCCACAGCTAAAACAGCTCACAGATGCTGTTCATTCAAATGGAGCATTAGCATCAATACAGCTGGGTCATGGCGGAAACATGGGAGATAAAAAAATTGCCGGCAAGAGAGCCATTGCCCCTTCTGCAAAGCTGAATCTTTATGGTCTTAATCTGCCTAAAAAAATGACAGAACAGGATATTGCAAATTGTATAAAGGCACATGGCGAAGCGGTCAAAATGGCAAAAGAGGCAGGATTTGATGCTGTTGAAATTAACTGCGGCCATGGTTATCTCATAAGCCAGTTTCTGTCGCCATGTACCAACAAAAGAAAAGATAAATGGGGCGGCTCATTAGAGAACCGCGCCCGCTTTATGCGCCTGGTAATGAAAGAAGTTTTGAAGAGTGCTGGAAAAGACATGGCTGTTCTTGCAAAAATAAATATGGAAGATGGATTTAAATCAGGAATGCCTAAGCATGAAGCTTTAAAAGTGGCAAAGATGCTTGAAGAAGATGGGGTTCATGCCCTTGTTTTAAGCGGAGGCTTTGTTAGCAGAACTTCTTTTTTTATGATGAAGGGAAAAATTCCATATCGTGAAATCATGAAAGAACAGCACAGCCTTTTAATAAAAATAGGCATGCTGCTTTTTGCACGCTTCATGGTAAAGGAATACCCATATAAGGAGGGATACTTTTTAGATGATGCCCTGGATTTTCGCAAAGCCCTTAAACTGCCCCTGGTGTATGTTGGAGGAATAATATCCGGGAAAACCGCTGAAGAAATTCTTGATAAGGGTTTTGATTTTATTGCAATAGCACGCGCACTGGTTGCTGAACCTGATTTTATAAACCGGATTAAAAATGATCCGGACCATGTTGCTAAATGTCAAAGATGCGGACCCGGGAATTTCTGTGTTGCAGCCATGTACAATTCAGAAGCTGAATGTACTTTTGAGTAGATTATTTTGTGTTTTATTTTTATTATTTATGTGTACCCTATAAATAGTAAAAGGGCTGCTATCTGAGGGATAACAGCCCTTTTAGTGCGACCAATCTGAGACCAACATTTGTACCTCGTATTTATAGTCTCCGAATTTGCCACTCAGGTTTCACGGGTATGGTGTATAGACACCTAAGGCTCTTGTAAATCTTTTGCAGTAAGCCTCTTTTTCCCTATCCCTATCAAATTCGTACATATATAATAAGACATAAGAAAATACATGTCAAGTAAATATAAGAAAAAAAGACATTTTTTTCACATTTTTTTGAACTGAATATAACTAGCAAAGCTATAAAACCTGGGAAACAAAGGGCTCTTCATTTTCAGATTATATCCCTGAAGAAGAGCAAGTTGTAAAAAACAGGATGTCCTGATAAAGCTCAACTGGGCGTGCCAATAAACAAAGCAGGTCAAAAAATTTTATCCAAATAACAAATTGTAATTGCCCCTTTCAATATATTTTTTATTAATAATAAATAAATCCCTATGGGAGATTTAGAGGCTTTTTGAAAATAAAATAGCTTTTGTATCAGGAGCTTGCAGGGATACCATGTTCTGGAAAAATAAAAAAATTAAAAACCGAAATTTTTTTGTTTCTATAGGTGCAGGGCTAAATCAGATACCTTTAATTAAAGAAGCCCAAAATATGGGGTTCCAGGTTATTGGCGTTGATCAAAATTTTGCAGCTCCGGGGTTTTATTATTGTGATTTAAAAATACAGGAATCCATAGATGATTATGAGAACATATATATCAAACTAGGGGAAATGATGTTTGATGGAACCATATCTGCAATAATGACAAAATCCTACGGAAACGCAATTATAACAACCGCTTATTTATGTGAAAAATTCGGGATACCTTCAATGCCCTTTGAAGAAAGTAAAAAATTTCTCAGCAAAAAAACCACAGGGAAAATATACAAAGAAAAAGGCATACAGGTTCCAAAGGCTGCAAAAATAAGCTCCAAAAATTCAAGCGCTCATTTTCCTATAGTAGCAAAGCCACAAAAAGGACATGCTAAAACCGATGTTAAACTTTTGCACAATAAAGAAGAACTTAATAATTTTTTAAAACTCCATGAAAAAAATAAATTTATTTTTGAAAAATTTATTCCTGGCGATGAAATAATCTGCGCTGGACTTATTGACAAAGGGAAATATCATCACATCATTATGTCTGACAAAAAAAGGACTCCTCCCCCTTTTTTTGTTGATTTAATGCATTCAACTCCATCAAAATATTCTCATCTAACTGACAAAACCATAGAAACAGGGCAGATGATAGCAGAGACATTCAGTATCCAGACATCGCCAATGATAATGGAATTCATTGTAGATGAAAAAGATGAACTTCATCTCCTGGAAGCAGTGCCTGAATTTGGTGGAGAATTTATACCGGACATTTTAATACCTGCTGCAACAGGCTATAATCATATAGCAGGAACAATAATGGCTGTTACAGGGGCTTCCTCAAGAAAGCCATCAAAAAACACCCAGCCTGCCCCTGTAGTAATAAAATATATAACAGGCACAAAGGGGATTTTATCTTCATGCAATATGGACTCTGTTAAACTTATGCCGGATGTTTTATTTACCCGAATTTTTAAAGATATTGGTTCAGAAATAAAAATTCCGGAAATGAACCATGATCGTATTGGAGTAATTGCTGCAAAGGGAAAAACCCTTGAACAGGCAATTGCAACAGCTATTGAAGCTGAAGAAAAAATGAACATAAGGATAAGGGCAGATGACGAAACTCTTCAAAGACTGGAACTCCCACTACAACAAAAATAAATCAGATTTAGCATATCCTGACGAAAACCTTGTAAGGCTTCTTGCAGGCAAATTTCCCAACATGGATAAAAGGAAAGAACTCAAGGCGATTGATATTGGCTGCGGAAGCGGCAGGCATCTTATGCTTTTAAAGAATTATGGATTCACAAAAATTTATGGAACAGACTTTAGTCTGAATGCACTTTCTTTAAGCAAAGAATATTTCTCTTCAGCATTGATAAACTGTGATAATAAAAATCTCCCTTTTACTGATAATGTATTTGACATAGCTATTGCATGGGGATCGCTCCACTACTCGGATAAAAAAGATTTTGAAATTATGCTTGGGGAAACGCATCGAGTTTTGAAAAAAGGTGGTCAGCTTTTTGCCACTCTAAGAAATGAAAGAGATTCCTACCTTAAGACTGGAACAGACCTTGGTGAAGGAACATGGAAAACCAGCCTCAATGATCTTTCAGGCACAACAGTATCTTTTTTCAATGAGGAGGAGTTGAAAAAATACTTCAGCATATTCAGGGAATGTTCATACGGCTGGATGGAGAGAACAATTATAGGAGATACATCCAAAGTTATTTCCCACTGGATCATATCCGCAAAAACATAAAAATATTTAATTTACTGAAAGCATATCAACAGTGATAAAAGGTCTGTTATTTTGTCCAATGTCCGGATAAAAAATTCCTTTTATTGAAATGTTGTCTCCATCTTTCACTTCTGAAGCTGATTTGCAAAAAGCATCAATTGCACCTTTAAAACTTTTGCCATCAAAATCAACAAGCAAAGAAAAGCCTGTGCCCTTTGCAGATTCCTTTACATTTGCAGCACGCCCGGAAATAATCAGAGATGCACCTCTGTATAAATAGGGCTTGATCATAATATCATCATAGCTGAACTTTTCATATTCCTTTTCATCAGATTCAATTATAAATCTGATAAGAAACTCCACCTTTTCCTTAACCATAAAGCTTGAATTGCTATTCATGATCCTGTTTAAAATTACAATAGCCCTGTTAAACTCACCCTTTTTAATAAGATTTCGTGCATTATTAAAATCACTTTGAAGCTGATCCCCTGAAATATAAAATTCCGGAGACGCCTCTTTGCTGACTTTATTTATAAGGCCATAACCGGTTCCTGACAGATTTACCATATCAATTTTTTCCAGCCCGGGAATTTTTTTCCCTGCAACTCTACTCCCCGGGAAAAATGAAAATATGCGATCTGAATAATAATAAGACACGCCAGCTGTTAAACACAAAACAGCAATAAGTAAAAACCCTGTTAAAGCCCTTGAGGGAAATAAATGTTTTTTGAATCCTCTTCCCGGTACTTTATACCTGCTGGTAATTCCTGAAGAAAAGCCTCGCTGATTTCTTCTCGCTAAAGAGGGTATTTTAACAAAGGATGAAATTTTCGCATCTTTTTGCAGCTTATAAAAATCATTACTATTTTCAATTTTAGAGATAGATTTTTTTAAAGTTTTATCTAAAGGTAATTTTTCAAGAGAGCTGATATAAAAGGATATTGCCTCTTCAGAAGAAGCAGAAGACTTTAAAGCTAAAAAGGAACGCAATTGAATATATGGCGGATAATCAGGATCAGACTTTTCCAGCCTGTTTAAGGCAATCTCAGCCCTTGAAAATTCACCATTATATAAATAGGAAAGAGCCAAAAGAAATATTGCATAGCTGTCTTCTATTCCAGCACCAGAGGCTTTTTCAAGAATAATTGCTGCATTGGCATAATTATTTTTTTTAAAGGATTTATAGGCTTCCTTTACATAATCATAATTATGCTTTTTCTTCCCTGGAACAGTTCTTCTCAAGTTTCAACAATCCCTGATCTATTTTCTACGGAAAATATTGCGGAATTCATCAAAAACAGATACCCTGTCATCTACCATCTTGCCAATTACAATACCAAGAATAACAAAAAGAACAATAAGTAGAGTTTTGGCTATTCCAAAAACAAGAATTAAAATCCCCAGTACAAAGCCACCAATAGCACCAACAGCTTTACCCGGATTGTAATTAACCCATTCAGAAATGTAACGTGAAATGCTCATACTATTGTTTCACTCTCTCAATATAATCCCCTGTCAGGGTGTTTATCTTAACCAGGTCTCCTTCATTTATAAAAAGGGGAACCCTTATTTCTGCGCCAGTTTCAACAGTCACAGGTTTAAGAACATTAGTTGCAGTGTCTCCTTTAAGTCCCGGCTCAGCATAGGTAACCTTTAGAATCACAGAAGCAGGAGGCTCTATTGTAACAGGCTCCCCTTCATACATTGCAATCTCAACTATATCTTCCACTTTAATATATTGAAGTGCATCTCCTATAGCCTTTTTAGATATGGACTCCTGTTCATATGAGGATGTATCCATAAAAACAAGGGAATCCCCCTCATCATATAAATATTGCATAGGCTTTTTAACAAGCTTCACATCCTCT
Source organism: uncultured Leptospirales bacterium (assembly GCA_964649175.1). Classification (GTDB taxonomy): domain Bacteria; phylum Spirochaetota; class UBA4802; order UBA4802; family UBA5550; genus JBBAGC01. The sequence continues at coordinate 43,951 of CAZYPA010000006.1, forward strand.
ACTTTTTCACCTGCACGAAAAGTTTTATCAATAACATTCCCTCTTTTTACACTCTTGAGTTTGGATCTTACAAAAGCAGCACCCTTGCCAGGCTTTACATGCTGATATTCTACAACCGAATAAAGCTCACCATCAATCTTGAGTACCATGCCTTTTTTTAAATCATTAACAGAAACCATATAAACCTCTTAAATTACAATTAATTCTTTTGAACATTTTGTCAGAACCTCTCCCCTGTTTGATGAAACAAGCACCATATCCTCAATTCTTACTCCACCCTTTTCAGGAAGATATATTCCTGGTTCAATAGTGACAACCATATTTTTTTTCAGCTTAATTTCACTGCTGCTCTTAATAGCGGGATTTTCATGAACTTCAAGGCCCAAACCATGCCCCAATCCATGCCCGAAATTATCCCCATAACCTTTTTGAGAGATAAAATCCCTTGCAACAGCATCAACTCTAGATGCAACAGCACCTGACTTTACAGCATCAATAGCCCTCATCTGAGCCTCAAGAACAATACTGTATATCTCTGCAAAGCCCTCATCAATATCATCTAAAAATACTGTTCTTGTCAAGTCTGAATTATAACCTTTATAAAGGCAACCCATGTCAATAAGTAAAACATCTCCAGAATTTATTTTTTTCGTCATTGATGGAATATAATGCGGCATGGATGAGCCGGCTCCTGAAGCAACAATAGGATCGAAAGAGCATGATCTGCACCCATGAGTTTTATAATAAAAATCAATTTCCACTGCTATATCCCACTCACAAATTCCAGGCTTTATTTTTTTAAGCAGATGATAAAAGCAATCATCAGTTATTGACGCAGCCTCTTTTAAAGTAGATATTTCATCCGGATCCTTAACCATGCGTAGAGAGTTTACATAATCCTCTTCAGCCTGCTGAAATTTTACACGGCCCAGTTTTTTCTTAAAATCAAAAAACAGAGAAACAGTCAGATTTCCTGATTCTGCAATTATTCTTTTTGTCTCTGTTTTGTGTGCCCACTCCTTAATAGCTTCAGCCTGGCTTCCCTTTTGTAAAATAAATTCAAACCCGGGACCTAAAAGGGTTTTGGCGTATTCTTCATACCTTGAATCAGATATCAAAAAATTTTTATTTTCTCCAATAATTAGAATAGCATTTGATCCTAAAAAACCTGTGAGGTACTTAATATTTGTTAAATCTGTAATCAGATATGGGAAAGATCCATTCTTTGCCAATATTTTCCGCAACCTTTTTATTCTCATCATTATATCCTTTTTTCTTTATATTCTTAATACTTTAGATTTTTCACATTCTATCATTCTATACAGATTTTCAGGAAATAGAATACTTTGCAATTAAAATAAGTTGCAATAAAAAAAACTCCTTACAAAATTAACATTATAGTTGTTATAAAATGTTCAAAAGGAGTGCAAGTGAATGAAAGTTGGTATAATTGGTGCTGGTGCTATGGGTTCACTCTTTTCATCATTTTTTTCTAAAGCAGGAATCAGCTTTTCAATTTTTGAAATTGATAAAAATATAGTAAAAACAATTAAAGAGGGATTAACCCTTATACAGGACAGGGAGATTGAAAAATTTTACCCTGTTATAGACTCTAATCCATCAATATTATCTGATGCTGATATTATCTTTGTTTTTGTTAAAAGCTATTCAACAGAAGATGCGATAAAAACTGTTGAACCACATATAAAAAAGGGCTCAGTAATTGTTTCTATTCAAAACGGGATTGGGAATTTTGAAGCTATAAAAAAATTTATAAAACTAAAACAGATTGTTTACGGTGTAACCACATATGGAGCAGCAAAAGAAAATCCATCAACAGTGCGTTTTGGAGGCGCGGGTACAATAGAGTTTGGCGGGAAATCAAAAGAAGCAAATAACAGATTAAGTTCTATTCTCACTCTTGCAGGACTGAATTTTTCAGTTACAGAAACACCGGAAAAATCTGTATGGCAAAAGGCTCTTATAAATGCAGGTATAAACCCAATTGCTTCAATATTGAACATAACAAATGGTGAAATAGTAAATAATGAATTTTCAAAAAAGCTGCAGGAGAATATTCTTCGTGAAGGTGTGGCTGCAGCTAAAATTGCTGGGATAAAAATTATAGAAGATGAAATAATTACAACAACTGCTGATGTATGCATTAATACTTCTGCAAACAGATGCTCCATGCTGCAGGATATAAAAGCAAAAAGAAGAACAGAAATCGATTTTATAAATGGGAAAATAATTGAGTATGCAACAAAAGGAAATATTAAAGTACCATTCAATGAATCTGTTTACTATTTAATCAAGGCAATTGAAAGGGAAAGAAATTTTTAATGCAATAGAGATTCAAATGAAACTTAAATGAAAAATGTCTATTCCTGAAATTTAAAAACCGATAATATAGGAAAGCTTTTACCAGGAGAAACACAATGACACGAAAATCAATTATAATGATACTTATATATTTATTATCATTTTTATCTATTAGTATCCTAGCTGCTAACGACTATACAGAGGCTGATGCAAAAGAAGACAGGATGAAGGTTGAGAGGATTGAAAAAACTCTTGAATATGGAATACAGAAAGATCGTATTACAGCCATGAACTTTATAAAATCCATAAAAAGTGATGATATGAAAAAACGGGTTATTTTAAAAGTAATTAATCTTATTGAAAATGACCCGAATATTGAAGTAAAAAAAACAGCAATTACTGTAGTGGGCGATTTAAAACATAAAGAAGCAATTCCTGCACTAATCAAAGCACTTGATGATAAATCTGATGAAATTCAGATTGCAGCATGTTATTCACTTGGAAGATTAGAAGCTCATGAAGCAAAGGATAAGACTATTGTTCTGCTTAAAAAGCAGGACCTGGGGATTAATTCCAATCTTACTGAAGCTCTTATTATTCTTTTAACGGATCTTAAAGTTAAGGATATTCTTGACTATGCTATAGAAAGTATCAAAGACCATAAAACCGGGAAAATGGCCAGGGAAAGATTTATGCTATACATTGGAAAGGTTGGATCTGCTGCGCAAAAGGATTTCCTTGTTGAAGTGTTCAATGATGAAGCTGAAGACATGATTATAAGAAGCCATGCAGTAAAAGCCCTGGGCTCATTAAAGATCAAGGAATCAGCAGATGATATTAAAAAACTGCTCAATGAAATTGAAGAATTTCCTTTTAAGAAAAAGCAAAGCTATTACAATCTTTCCATGCACGCAGTAACAGCACTTGTTGCTCTTGGAGATACAGATTCAGTTGAGCTTCTTATGAACTCTCTTAGAAGCGATAATGCAAGCGTGAGGCTAAATGCAGTGAATCTTATAAAAGATTTTGATGATGAAAGAACAATTGACATATTAAAATATAAAATGAAATATGATCCCAATGAAAGGGTAAAAAATGCGGCCAAAAAAGCTCTTCAGGATAAAGGTCTTATTGAAAAAGATAAAGAATCTGATGACAGAAGCGCGATAAAGGATAATGCTGATGAAGAGTCATGAGAACAGATATGAAAGAAGAAGTATAAAAGACAGAATAAAAGAACTTTCATCATTAGGCTTTCTTACTGTTATAATTGCAGCATTAAGCGTTTTTATTATGAACCTTATTGTTTTTCCCATATCATATTTTGCAGTAAATAATGTTGATACCTTCAATTTTGTTTTACAAAATTTTTTCTTTTTATTTATAATTATTGTTATAATAATGATTTTTTACGGCAAAATAAAAATTTTAAAAAGAATGGAAATGACTTCATCCGCAATTCTTGTTTATTTTCTTAAACGCCCAATCCATTATTTATCAATTTTATTTTTCTTTATTTTTTTATCATCAATTCTTATTATCACAATCTATTATCTTTTCAGTGCAAATTATTATTTCATATATAAGCTCGCAGGTGGAATTCACTGATTATGGCAATTAAAGCCTTTGACAAATATTTTATGAATATGCCTGCCCTTACCATGGAAGATGATTTTTTTGAATTCTGGGAAAAATCCATAAATGATATAAAAAGAACTCCCATTGAACCTGAAATACATGAATCTGGAAAATCATCAACAGCTAAATTCAGGTACTATGAAATCTCCTATAACGGTTTTCTTAAGGTAAAAATAAAAGGCTTCATGTATGTACCAAAAAATTTAGAAAGATCCAAAATAATTATACATCTTCACGATTACAACAGGTATCCTGAAAAGGATTCACTTAAGCTTCTTGATGACAGATGTGCCCACCTGTTCCTCGTTCTTCGCGGCCACGAGATGATTAAAAACCGCAGTAAAGATGAAAGCGAAGATCGCGCACTGGGATTTATTGTAGAAAACATTATTGATCTGCAAACCTATTATGTCAGATCTGTTTTTCTTGATGTTTACAGATCTATAGATTTTTTGCGCC